>NZ_JADPJC010000080.1:0-524285 GCF_023073215.1 Bradyrhizobium sp. 35 | reverse complement strand
GATCGAGGAAACCACCTCGGACTACGACCGTGAGAAGCTCCAGGAGCGTCTTGCCAAGCTCGCAGGCGGCGTCGCGGTGATCCGCGTCGGCGGCGCGACAGAGGTCGAGGTGAAGGAGCGCAAGGATCGCGTTGATGACGCGATGCATGCGACCCGCGCGGCTGTGGAAGAAGGCATCGTCCCGGGCGGCGGCGTCGCCCTGCTCCGTGCCTCCGAGCAGCTCAAGGGCCTGCGCACCAAGAACGACGACCAGAAGACCGGCGTCGAGATCGTGCGCAAGGCGCTCTCCGCGCCCGCTCGCCAGATCGCGATCAACGCCGGCGAAGACGGCTCGGTGATCGTCGGCAAGGTCCTCGAGAACAAGTCGTACGCCTACGGCTTCGACTCCCAGACCGGCGAATATGTCGACCTCGTCAAGAAGGGCATCATCGACCCGACCAAGGTGGTCCGTACCGCGATCCAGAACGCAGCCTCGGTTGCGGCGCTCTTAATCACGACGGAAGCCATGGTCGCCGAGCTGCCCAAGAAGGGCGGCTCCGGCCCCGCGATGCCCCCGGGCGGCGGCATGGGCGGCATGGATTTCTGATCCAGCCATCCTGGCAAACGACAAAATGCGAAACCCCGGCAGCGATGCCGGGGTTTTGTTTTTCTTCGGTGGTCCTATCCCGGAGCGGCGCGCAGCGCGGAGCCCGGAATGACAGTGGGGCTTCACCACACCTTCCCCAGCCGCTCCATGTGCGGTTCGCCGTGCTGGTCGAGCGACCAGAATATCCGCGTCACCTTGCCGACCAGATTGTCCATCGGCACGAATCCGATCGACGACATCACGCGGCTGTCACTCGAGTTGTCGCGATTGTCGCCGAGCACGAAGAAATGGCCCGGCGGCACGGTGTAGACGTCGGTGTTGTCGTAGTAGCCGTTGTGGACACAGTCCTGCGTCACGTAGGACGCGCCGTTCGGCAGCGTCTCGCGCCAGCGCTTGGCCTTCGCACCGTCATCCACGCCGCAGGTGGAGCCGGCGAATGCCTGCTTCAGAGCGACGCGCGTCACCGGGCGGTCATTGAGGATGAGTTGGCCCTGCCGCATCTGGATGCGATCACCGGGCAGCCCGACCACGCGCTTGACATAGTCGACCGCGGTGTCCTTTGGCGTCCGGAACACGACGACGTCACCATACTCGGGATCGGTGGCCCGGAAACGCCCGGAGATCCACGACGGCGCGAAGGGAAACGAATAACGGCCATAGCCATAGGCATATTTTGCAGCAAAGACGTAGTCGCCGACGACCAGCGTCGGCGTCATCGAGCCGGACGGGATGTTGAACGGCTGAAACAGGAAGATGCGAAACAGGAACGGCGGCGACCACAGCACCGGAATCAGGAGGATCAGGATGACGATCGCCTTCCATTCCCGCGCTTTGGCCTGCGGGTGGATGGTTTCCTGAAGAGTGGTCATGCGCCTGCCCTGATCAAGCCCGTAGTCGTCGCGAGATTACGCAACCCTCGCGCGTACGCAATCCCATAACTTGGTCGCGCCGCGCGCGGATCGCGTTCACGGGTCGCAATCAACCGCGCGCGAGATCGCTGAAGCAGCGGCGGATCCATTCGATGGTGAGCCGCGTCGCCGGATCGCGCTTGAGATGGTTCTGCACCAGCAGCCAGACGTCGCGGCGCCCAGGCAGCAGCGTGGCGCGCAGGCGGCGATCGCCGAGTAAGTCCGCGCAGACGTGCTCCGGCAACACGCCGGCGGCCTGATGCGCGCGGATCAGGTTACGGATGACGCGAACGTTGTCGGTAACGCAGCGCGCGTGGGCTTGCTTCATACGCAGGAATTGCATCTCGGGAATGGCACCGAGTTCGTCCGGATAGGCGCACAGCACCGGCTCGCCTTCAGTCGTGACAGGCTCAAAATAATAGAGCTTGACGTCACCGAGCCTGGAGATCGCGAAGTCGCCCTTGTCGGGCTTGCGCAGCCGGATAGCGAGATCGGCTTCCCAGCGCGAGAACTTGACGTTCTCGCTCGAGGTGAGGAATTGCAGCGTCAGGCCGGAATTGGCGCGCAGGAAGTCGCTCGCGCGCGGCGACAGAACCTCCTCGGCAACCGTGTTGGTGGAGGCGATACGCAGGCGTCCCACCGGGCCTGCAAGACTCTCGCCGACGCGACCGATCTCGGCGGCATGTGCGGCCATCGCCTCGACATGCGCCAGCACCGCCTCGCAACTCCGCGTCGGCCGGCGCTGGCCGTCCACCGCATCGAACAGCGGCACGCCGAGATCGCGCTGGATACGCGCGAGCCTGCGGCCGACGGTGGTCTCGTCGATGCGCAGCCGCGCGCTGGCGCCGGCATAGGTGCCCTCGTCCCTGACCGCGGCGATGATGCGCAGATCGTCCCAGTTCATGGCGATGAGCCTAGCAGGCACGACGGGCTCCTGCAAATTTGCAGCCATATGCTGCAATAGTCCTGCACATTGGCAGGCCGCCGCCGCGCTACTGTGGCGCCATCCGATATGCCTTAGGAAGGCCCGACCCGCATGACCGCCCCAAAAACCCTGCTTGAATTGTCCGGCGCCGATCTCACTCCGCCCAGGCTCGCCGATTCCTGCCTCGTGCTAATCGACATCCAGAACGAATATTGCGCCGGGCCGCTCGCCTTGCCGGACGCGGAGCCCGCAATCGCCGCCGCCGCGCGCCTGCTCGCCCGCGCGAGGGCGAGCGGCGCTGCGATCTTCCATATCGCGCACAAGGGACGTGCCGGCAGCCTGTTCGACCGCGAGGCCGCGCGCGGCGCGATCGTCAGGAACGTGGCGCCGCTCGCCAGCGAAGCCGTGATCGAAAAAGCGCTGCCGAACGCTTTTGCCGGCACCGACCTGCAAGTCCGGCTGGCCGCAACCGGACGCACGAACATCGTGCTGGCCGGTTTCATGACCCATATGTGCATCAGCTCGACCACCCGCGCCGCGCTCGACCTCGGCCTGCGCACGACGATCGCAGCCGATGCCTGCGCCACACGTGATCTTCCCGACGGCCGCGGCGGAGCGCTCTCCGCAAGGATCATCCACGAGGTCGCCCTGGCCGAATTGTCGGACCGGTTTGCGATCATCGCACAAACCGAGACGTTGACCTGAAGGAGCGTAGGCGATGCTGCAACTCTATTTCTCACCGATGGCCTGCTCGCTTGCGAGCCGCATCGCGCTGATGGAAGCGGGCATCGAGGCCCGCTATCATCCGGTCCATCTCCAGACCAAGCAGGTCGTGGACGACGGCAGCGATTTCCTCGGCGTTTCCCCAAAGGGCGCGGTGCCGGTCCTGGTGCTGGAGAATGGCGAACGGCTGACCGAAAGCGCCGCGGTGCTGCAATACATCGCCGACCTAAAGCCGCAGGCGGGCCTTGCACCCGCCTTCGGAAATCCCGACCGGTATCGGCTCCAGGAATGGCTCAGTTTCGTCGGGGCCGAGATCCACAAGGCGTTCCTGTTTCCAACCTTCTGGTACAAGGACGAGGCCTCGCTCGCCAAGCCGCGTGCAAGAATAGCGCAGACATTATCGATGCCTGCCGCGCATCTGACGGACCGCGAATTCCTCGTCGGCGACAGCTTCACCGTCGCGGATGCCCATCTCACCTGGGCTTTGCTGTTGCTCCGTCCCGCGGGAATCGACGTCGCGCAATGGCCATCGTTGTCGGCCTATCTCGCGCGCATGCAGGCGCGACCGGCCGTGCGGGACGCGATTGCGACCGAAATGGCCGTCCGCAAGACGATCGCGGCGAGCCCGGCGTGACAGGATGTCACGGCCGGGAAATCTGAGCGGTGCTCCGGCAGGGCATTGATGTCGGCGCGGCATGCGCTAATCTGGAGGGATATTTTTCGACATTTCCTTGGAAGGCATTCATGCGTGCTCTTTCCAGATTTTGCCCGGCCGGACTTTGCCTTGCCCTCCTGGCCTGCTGGCTTTCCGTTGCGCCGGCATCGGCGGAAACCCGCGTCGCCCTGGTGATCGGCAATGGCGCCTATGCCAGTACGGCGCAGCTTCCCAACCCGTCGCACGATGCCGAAGACGTCGCCGCCTCGCTCAAGCGCAGCGGCTTCGAGGTGCTCCAGGGCATCGACCTGCGCCAAGCTGACATGCAGGACCTCACCATCCGCTTCGCGCGCGCCGCGAGCAAAGCCGACGTCGCCATGTTCTACTACAGCGGCCATGCGATGCAGTACAACGGCGTGAACTATCTGATGCCTGTCGATGCCGTGCTGAGCGACGAAGCCGATTTGAAGCGCTTCGTGCGGGTGGACGACATCGTGAACGACCTGCAGCAGGCCAAGAACCTGCGCATCCTCATCCTCGATTCCTGCCGCGACAATCCGCTGGCCGAAACCTTGAAACGCTCCGCCGGCATGACGCGCGGCGCCTCGATCGGGCGGGGCCTGTCGAAAGTCGAAGCACCGCGCGGCACGATCGTGTCGTTCTCAACCCAGTCCGGGCAGACGGCGGCCGATGGCAGCGGCCGCAACAGCCCCTATACGACGGCGTTCCTGAAGCACATCGAGGAGCCGCAGGAGATCGGCGAAGTCTTTCGCGACATCAGCAGCGACGTCTACGATTCCAGCGGCAAGACCCAACTCCCGGAGCTGTCGCTGTCGATCATCGGCAAGTTCTACCTGAACGGACCGGTGTCGGTCACGGTGGCGCCGGCGGCGCCACAAGCCGCGCCCCGGGCTGACCCTTGCGCAGCAGCAGAAGCACACTGGAAGGCTGCCGACGGCATCGGCACGCTGGGCGCTTTCGAGGATCACCTCGCGAGATTCCCGAATTGCATCTTCGCCACGCTCGCCAAAGCTCGGATCGAGGGGCTGAAGCAGAAGGTGGCGCTCGCGCCGTCAGGCAACGGCTGGAGCGGCGGAAGCAAGGATTTTGACGGCAGCTGGGACGTGACGTTGAACTGCTTGGCCACCGGCAAGGCGCAGGGCTTCACCAGACCTCTGGTCGCCACCGTCACGAACGGCGTGCTTCATGCCGAGGCGCAGGGTCCGGGCAACAACATCAACCGGCTCGAGATCGACGGCCAGATCCCGGCGGACGGCAAGACCACCTTGAGCGCGCGCGGCACGACGGGAGCGAGCGCGTACACGCTGAACAATCTCGCGCCCGGCTCGCCCTACGCCTTTACCGTCGATGCGCAGTTCGATCGCACCCGCGGCACCGGCAAGCGCAACGAGGCGCGGGCCTGCAATCTGGTTTTCGTCAAACGCTAGCTGCGCATCCCCGGCCGGTCACACGCCCGTCTGGCTGATGAACTTGGTGTTGAAATAACCCTCCATCGCCTCGGTGCCGCCCTCCGAGCCGTAGCCGGAATCCTTGATGCCGCCGAACGGCACTTCGGGCAGCGCCAGACCAAAACTGTTGATCGACATCATGCCGGCTTCGACGGCCGAACCGATCGCGGCCGCCGTCTTGGTCGAGCTTGTGAATGCGTAGGACGCCAGCCCGAACGGCAAGCGGTTGGCCTCCTCGACAACTTCGTCGAAGGATGAGAAGCGCGAAATCAGCGCGAGCGGGCCGAACGGCTCCTCGTTCATGGCGCGCGCATCCTTCGGCACGTCGCTCACTACGGTCGGCTCGAAGAAATGGCCCTTGTTGCCGACGCGTTTACCGCCGGTCTCGAGCTTTGCACCCTTGCCGACGGCATCCTGCACCATGCCCTCAATGGCGGTGACGCGGCGCGGATTGGCGAGCGAACCCATTTTGGAGTCGGGATCAAGGCCGTTACCGACCTTGAAGGCCTTGGCGCTGTCGACAAATGTGTCGACGAATTCACGGAACACGTCATCCTGCACCAGCATCCGCGTCGGCGAGATGCACACCTGCCCGGCATTGCGATATTTTGCTGCCGCCAGAATCTTGGCCGCCGATGTGACGTCGGCGTCCTTGAAAACGATCGCCGGCGCATGACCGCCGAGCTCCATGGTGGCACGCTTCATGTGCAGGCCCGCGAGCGCATTGAGCTGCTTGCCGACATGGGTCGAGCCTGTGAACGAGATCTTGCGGATCACCGGATGCGGAATGAGATATTCGGAGATCTCGGCAGGAATACCGTAGACCAGGTTGATGACGCCATCGGGCACGCCAGCGTCCTCAAACGCGCGGATCAGCTGTGCGGGCGAGGCCGGCGTCTCCTCCGGGGCCTTGACGATGATCGAGCAGCCGGCGCCGAGTGCGGCGGAGAGCTTGCGCACGACCTGATTGATCGGAAAGTTCCAGGGCGTGAACGCCGCAACCGGGCCGACCGGCTCCTTGATCGCGAGCTGGTAGATGCCCGGGCCGCGCGCGGGGATCAGGCGGCCATAGGCGCGTTTGGCTTCCTCCGCAAACCACTCGATCACGTCGGCGGCGGCCATCGCCTCCATCTTGGCCTCGCCGAGCGTCTTGCCCTGCTCCATCGTGAGCAGCGGCGCGATCTCCTCATTGCGCTCGCGCATGATCGCGGCGGCCTTGCGCATGATGCGGCAGCGCTCGAAGGGAGCAACGTTTCGCCAGATTTTGAAGCCGGCGCTGGCTGCGGCGAGTGCCTCGTCGAGGTCGGACCGTCCGGCATGGGCGACGGTGCCGATCACCTCTTCAGTCGCGGGATTGCGGAGCTCGATCACCTTGCCCGAATGGGCCGGTCGCCATTTGCCGCCAATGAAAAGCTGGGTGTTCGAATAGGCCAACGGATTCTCCTGTGGTCGCTTTTTTCTGCGTTAGGTCGGGATGGGAGTGGCTCGGTGACAAATCGCGTCCGCCGCCTTTGTCATCTCCGGCCCAAGATAGGAGCGGAAGCGTGGCTCGGCGACCAGAGCGCCGAAATCGGCCATGCGTGTCACCCCACCGCCGGCCACAAAGAGGAATCGCCCGGCGATCTCGGCAAGGATGTCGAGGTGCCAGGCCGCCGTCGGATGCATGCAGAGCACGACCAGCCGACCCTCGTCGCGCAGCTTGCGGAAGAAATCGAGCATGAAGCCGATATAGCCATCCTGCAGGTTGAACTGCGGTTCGTCGAACAGGTGAACCAGCGGCGTCCGGGTTGGCGACGGCGCCAGGAAGGCGGACGGAATGCGCTTCCGGAAGCGCCTAACCTGATAGGATTGGTGATAGTGGATCGCGAGCCGGTCGCGCTCGCGATATTTGACACCATGGATATCGGTGCCCGCGACCAGCACGCGCCCGGAGGTCGGGGCGTTCGAGCCCGTCATCATCTCGAACAAGGTCGTCTTGCCGGCGCCATTCGGGCCGACGACACCAACGATATCAGGTTCGTCCAGCGACAGGTTTGCCTGTAGCGTGAATGTCGGTCGGCGGATCACGCGGCCCCGTGTATAGACCTTTCGAACGTCGTCGAGAACGAGCAGCGGTGCGGCCACTTATTGTACTCCCAGCAAGCACTGACGAAGCCCGCGGTCATCGCGCAAGGCCGCGGCCTCCCCGGTCCAGATGATCCGGCCGCGATCGATCACCGCGGCATGGTCTGCGACCGACAGCGCGATCTCGGCGTTCTGCTCCACGACCAGCGAGGCAATACCCTCATCCTTCATGCGCAGGATCGTCGCAAGCACGTCGCCGACGATTTTCGGCGCCAGTCCCTGGCTCGGCTCGTCGAACAGCACCAGTCCCGGCGAGCCGACCAGCGCGCGGGCGATCGCCACCATCTGCATTTCGCCGCCCGACAGGTTTTCGCAGTCGCGCTCCATGAGATATTCGAGCGGTGAGAAGATCGCAGCGGCCTCCTTGACGCTCCAGTGGCGAAAGCGCGTGCGCTTTTGCGCGATCGACAGGTTGCGCGCAACCGTCAATGTCGGACACAGCCGGCGGTCGTCGGGTACCCAGCCGATGCCGGCGCGCGCAATCTCGTGGGTCGGATCGCGCGTGACGTCGTGACCGTCGAAACAAACGGAGCCGCGGCGCGGACGCGTCAGCCCCAGAATCGAGCGGAGCATGGTCGTCTTGCCGGCGCCGTTAGGGCCGAGCAGCGCAAACACCTTGGCGTGCTCGATGGCAAGCGAGGCGCCGAACAGCGCCTGGGTCTCGCCGTAAAAGGTATCGACCGCGTCCACTTCGAGGATCATGCGAACTTCCCGAGATTGGAGCGCCGCACCCATTCGTTCTGCTGCAGTTCGTGTGGCGTTCCGCGCGCCACCACCTGCCCCCAATGGATGACCGAGATCCGGTCAGCCAACGAGAACAGGAACTCCATATCGTGCTCGATGGCGACGATGGTCAGCCGCCCCTTCAGGCGAGCAATCAGGGCTGCGAGCCGGTGCACCCCGTCGGAGCCGAGGCCGGAGGTCGGTTCGTCCAGGCACAGCACCCGGGGCGCCTGCGCCAGGGCGACCGCGATCTCCAGCGCGCGCCGGTCGCCATAGGACAGGTCCTTGGCGCGGGTGTCGCCTTTGTCGGCAAGCCCGACTGCCGCCAGCGATTCAGAGGCCTTCGCGGCAAGCCGGCTGTCGCCCGCCGCTGCGCGCGCGACATCGTGGCCACGGGCGCGAAACTCGGGCAAGCCCATCATGACGTTGTCACGCGCGGAGAATTCGTCGAACAGTGTCATGATCTGAAACGAGCGGGCGATGCCCTTGGTGGCGATGCGGTGCGGGCTGAGGCCCGTGACATCCTCGCCGGCGAGCAGGACTCGACCACGGTTCGGTTTCACCCGGCCGGTGAGGACATTGAAGAACGTGGTTTTGCCGGCACCGTTCGGGCCCATCACGCCGTGAAACTCGCCCTCCGCGACCGCGAGATCGACGCTCTCCAGCACGACCCGATCGCCGAAGCGGACATGAACGGCTGCGGCTTCGATCATGTTCATCGCCCGCTCCCGAACAGCAGCCGCATCGCCGAGGTACCGCGCTGCCGTAAGGCGCCGAGTGAGTGCTGCTGCACGGCAGCGGATATCGCGCCGGCAATGCCTTCGGGGCGAAACAGCACGATGGCGATGAAGAGCAGACCAAAATAGAGCATCCAGGCATTGGTCAGCGCACCGATCACGTCTCGGGCGGTGAGGAAGAGAAATACGCCAATCACCGGACCCCAGAAGCTGACGAGGCCACCGCCGACGAGCGTCATCATCACGACGTAGCCGGATTGATGCAGGCTCATGACGTCGGGGAATGCGGCGAGCTGCGCCATGGCGAACAATCCGCCGGCAAACCCCGAGACGGCTGCCGACAGCGCAAAGATCGCGACTTTGTAGAGCCACACATTATAGCCGAGATGGCTCGCGCGAACTTCGCTCTGCCTGATCGCAGCGACCACGCGGCCATAGGGCGAGTGCACCAGCCTCCACAATGCGGCGGTGCCGACCGCAAAGACGGCGAGCACGAAATAGTAGAACGCGACATTGTCGTTGAGATCGAACGACACAAGCCCGAAATCGGCCGGCAACCGTTTGATCTTGAGAAGGCCGTCTTCGCCGCCGGTGATCCGGTGCGATTTTATCGCCAACGTCCAGAAGATCTGGCCGAAGGCAATCGTCATGAAGGCATAATAGATGCCGCGCCTGTGCGAGATGAACAGCGCCACCAGCACGCCGGCGAGACCTGCCGCCGCGGCCGCGGCAATCAGGCATATCCAGAGATTGGCGACGATGTCGAACTGACAGAGACCGAACGCGTAGGCGCCGATGCCGAAATAGGCACCATGACCGAACGACGGAAGTCCGGCGGTGCCCAGCACCAGGTTGAATGCGAGCGCATAGAGCGACCAGATCAGGATCTCGATCCCGAGATAGGGATAGAGCCCGATCCGCGTGATCCAGAGCGGCACCGTTGCAAGCACGAGCCAGAGCACCAGCATCGTCGGCGTCACGAGGCGCGCAGCGTCCGGTGAAGATTTTGGTCCCACAATCATTCCCTTTAGGCCTCGAGCACGCTTTTTTTGCCCCAGAGGCCGCGCGCGCGGAACGTCACGACGGCCACGAGCAAGATGTACATCGACAACAGCGACCATTCGGACGCGTAGGCGCCGGCAAGGCCGACACACAGTCCGACCAAAAGACCCGCCACGACCGCACCCCAAAAGCTGCCGACGCCCCCGAGCACGATCACCAGGAACGCAGGAATGACCGCATCGACGCCCATATGCGGGCGAATGCCCCAGATCGGCGCGACGATGATGCCCGCGATCGCGGCCAGCATCGTGCCGAACACGAAGACCAGCATCCGCAACCGCGACAGGTTGATGCCGAGCGCGCGAACGATCTCGCTGTCATGCGCGCCGGCCTTGACCGTCGCACCGAACGAGGTCTTTTCGATCAACAGCCAGACCAGGCCGATGACCCCGGCCGCGATGCCCGCTGCGTAGAAGCGATAGGTCGACCAGATCAGGTCGCCGAACAGGAAGCCGCCGTTGATGGCGGACGGCACCTGCAGCACGTAGTCGCGCGTGCCCCACACCAGGCGGATCATCTCTTCGATCACCATCGCGGCGCCGAAGGTCAGGAGCAGCCCGTAGAGCGGATCCTTGCCGTAAGTGCGCCGCATGCAGAGCTCGATCAGCATGCCGACCAGACTCACGATCACGGGAGCAATGATCAACGTCGCCGCATAGCGCCAGCCGAGCGGCAGCGCGAGCCACGCTTTCGCAAGTTCCATCGGCAATGGAGGGCGCGGCCCCGTGAGCTGCATGGCGACATAAGCCCCGAGCGCGAACAGGGAGCCGTGCGCGAGGTTGATCTGCTCCATCAGCCCGACGATGAGCATGAAGCCGAGTGCGATCAGCGCGAACAACAGGCCGAGCGTCAGGCCGTTGAGGAGATGCGGAAGAAGGTCGAACAAGGTTTTTGGCTCTCGCAACTGGCATGTGTCATCCGGGAGGCTGACGGTCCCGGAGGCGCGGCGCGCGAGATGCGCGCCGCTCGTTCTGCGATGTGACGCACCGTCTCTAGGAGTCGACGGTCGGCACCTGCTCGTAGGGGGTGAGCTTGCACTTGCCGGGTGCCGCATCATCGGCGGCCGATTTCGGCTCCGTCCAGCTGATGATCTCGAACAGATCGGTATTGTCGACCGGCTTGGCGTTGCGCCGCGCCAGATAGATCGTCTGCTGCATCTGGTGCGTCATCGGATCCATGTAGGCGTCGAAATGCTGCATGCGATCGGTCGCCGAGACCTTCAGGTTCTCGAGCTCCTTGATGATCTTGACGTTGTTGGTCGACCCTGCCCGCTCGATTGCACGCAGCAGTTCGCGCGTGGACATGTAGCCGTTGTAGGAGACGTTGCCCGGCACCGGGATCGGGCCGTCCTTGTTGGCGGCCTGCCACTTCTTGACGAATTCGGCGACACCTGGCAGCGGCAGCTTGTGATACCAGGTGGTGCCGAACACGCCGAACAGGCTGTCGGGCGCGCCCCACACATCGGGCCAGTCCTGCTGGTTGTTGATCCAGGCCGGCTTGCCGTCGAGCTTGAGCTGCGCCACCTGCTCGCGCAATGCCTTGATATCGTCGCCGCCAACTGCGGTCGCCACAACATCGGGCTTGGCCTGCTGGATCTTCAGCAGATAGGCAGTAAAGTCGCGCGTGTTCTGCGGCACCAGCAGATTGTCGAGGATCTTGCCACCGGCGCTCTCGACCTGCGTCCTGGTCGCGGCAGACGTCGTGTGACCCCAGACATAGTCGTTGGTCAGCAGCATCCAGTTTTTGCCGATGGAGTCCACCGCGTTCTTGACCGACGCCTTGGAAAAATTGGTGCCGTTGCCGTCCCATACGAATTTCACGCGCGAGCAGTTCTCCCCGGCTTCGCTGGGCGCGGAGGAATTGGTGTTCATGTAGATCACACCATATTTGCTGGCGACCTGTGTGATGGCGTTGGCGACGCCCGAATGCAGCGCGCCGATCAGGATGGTGCAGTCCTCGCGAGTGATGAAACGTTCCGCGACGCGGCTGCCCGTAGCTGGCGTCGTCTCGGTGTCCGCCGTGATGAAAGTGACCTGGCGCCCAAGTACGCCACCTTTGGCGTTGATCTCGTCGATCGCCATCTTGATGCCGCGGAAATCATCCTGGCCGCTGTTGCCGTATTGACCGCTGGCATCGCACGTCAGGCCCAGCTTGATCGGTTTCGCGCCTTGCGCCCAGGCATGATTCTGCCGCCACGGCCCAAAGAAGCTGCCGGCGCCGCCGATGACGCTCGCCATCAAGCTGCCCTTCAGAACGCTTCGCCGTGAGATCTGACGCCCTCTCATCGTGTCCTCCCGTTTCCGAAGTCTTTTGCTTTTTTGTGAGATTAGAATATTCATTCTATCTGTTATGTAAAGTAGAATATTTGATCCAAACGATGAAATGCCGTTAAACAGGCGACCGATCCGGAGATCCGACTCGATGAACAAGGCGGCTGGCGCCATGACTTATGACGAACTGCGCGGCGCGATCGCGCAGCGGCACCGGGCACTGTCCGGCCGGTTACAGCAGATCGCGGAGTTCGTGCTCGATCACCCGACCGATGTCGCGCTCGGCACCGTGGCGGAGGTGGCGCAGCGCTCAGGGGTGCCGCCGTCGGCGATCGTTCGCTTCGCGCATGCGCTCGGGTTCGGCGGCTTCACCGAGATGCAGCAGGTGTTCCGCTCCCGTCTCGTCGCCGGCGTCGCGCCAAGCTACAAGGCGCGCCTCGCCCGCATGAAGAGCCAGGAGAAGTCAGTGCTCGGCCGCCAGCCGGCCGCGGTCTTGTCGCGTTTCGTGTCCGAAGCGCAATCATCGCTGGTCACGCTCAGCCAATCCGTCCATGCGCGCGAACTCGACGCCGTAACCGCGATCCTTGCCAAGGCACGTGACATCTATCTGCTCGGCCTGGGCGGCTCGTTCCCGGTTGCGATCCACCTCGCCTACGTGCTGCGCAAGCTCGGACGGCGCGTCGTCCTGCTCGACGGCCTTGGCGGCAGCATCCACGAGCAGTCGCACGCGGCGACATCAGACGACGCGCTGGTCGCGATCAGCTTCCGAAATTACTATCCGGATACGGCGCGCTTGTTTCCCGAACTCGTCGCGCGGGGCGTGCCCACGATTTCCATCACCGACAGCCTTTTGAGCCCGATCGTCGAGGGCGCGAGCGTCGTGTTCGAGATCCAGGACATGCCTGAGCCCGCGCTGCGTACGCTTGTCGCACCGATGTGCCTCGTGCAGGCGTTGGCGATCGGCCTCGACCTCGCCGCAGACTGACATTCACAACAGGAACAAGATCATGACATCGCATGACACCAACAAGCTTCTGGCAGGCAAAGTTGCACTGGTGACCGGCGCGGGGCGCGGGCTCGGCCGCGCTTTTGCAGAGAAGCTTGCCGCGCTCGGCGCTGACGTCGCCATCCACGGCATGCGCGAGAACGGGCCGGCCGAGTATGGCGAGGGCACCACCCTCACCGCGGTCGCCGTCGAGATCGGCCGCGAATTCGGCGTTCGCAGCCAGCGCGTGCTCGGCGATCTCACCAAGGGCGAGGACATCGCACGCGTCATCGCGGAGACCGAAGCGGCACTCGGCCCGATCGACATTCTCGTGCACAATGCCGGGGGCGATATCGCGGCCGGCGGCGGCAAGCCCGATCCGAACGATGCGGTGAATATCAAGGAGGCCGACGTGCGCGCGGTGCTGGAGCGCAATCTGCTCTCCACCATCCTGACATGCCAGGCGGTCGCGCGCGGCATGATGGAGCGCCGACGAGGCCGCATCGTGACGCTTGGCTCCGTCGCCGCTTTCAAGGGACGTACCCAAGGCTCGATCTATGCGGTCTCGAAGGCCGGCGTGACCCATTACACGCGATGCCTGGCCGACCAGCTCCGCCCCTACGACGTCGCCGTCAACTGCATCGCGCCCGGAGATACCCGCACCGGCCGCTTCCTCGGAACGCGTGCAGTCGACCCCGACAGAATGGTCGAGACCGGCACGCTCGACCGGATCGCAACCGTCGACGAGGTCGCGCGCGTTGTCGAATTCTTCGCAGGGCCCATGGGCGCCTTCGTTTCCGGTCAGGTGCTGCGGATCGACGGCGGCGGGCAGTGCTGGCCGGGCTAAAACGCACGCGCGAAGCGAAACAGAAAAGGGCCGCTGCAAGCGGCCCTTTGCGTGATCTCGAATTGACTGAGCCTAGTCCACGCGCGCCAGCACCGCGAGCTTGCGGATGCCCTTGTTGCGGTAGGCGTCGAGGAACGCGTAATAATCCTTGAACGACACGCAGCCGTTGGAATCGCCGTTGGGCCCGAGCATGAAGGTATGCGCGAGCAGGCCGTCGCGGCCGTAGATCGCGCTCTCACCGCCAATCGGGGTCAGGCGCAGCGCAGGCACGCCGTGAAACAGCGCCTCGCGCGGTTTCAGCGTGTAGATATGCGGCGGCGTCACACCGCGCATGCGGACGCGCGAGGAGCGCGGGTCGTCGAGGTTGGAACCGAGGCCGGAATGCGCCTCGAGCTTGGTGCCGTCGGGCAAGTAAACCGTTTTAGCGGAGATGTCGTAGACCGCGGTGTCACGCTCATAGGGCGCCGAACCGCCGAGCATGGGGTTCTGCTCCCTCGGCGCGATGGAGGCGGTCACGCTGGCGTCGGCCGAGGCATAGGCGAGCAGCCCACCGGACGGCTCGCGCTTGCCCCAGAGCTTTTCCACCATCGACTGGCGCGGTCCGGTAATCGACATCACCGCAGCCTTGGCGCGATCGGCAATCGATTTTGGCTTCGCCTCAGGCGCCGGCACGATCTCGGCCGGATCTGCCGAGGCAAGCTGCAGCGGCGCGTCAGCGCCGCGCTTGGACTTCGCAGCGTCAGCGATCTTGGCGGGACCTGGCTTCAGGACTTCCGCGACCCTCGCGATCACGCTCGGCTTCGGCGCGTCCTTGGCTTCGGCGACCTTGGTTGCGGGCGCGGCGCTGGCCGCATTCGATGTCACGCCTTGGGTCGCAGCCGCGGCAAAGCGATCGTTGAACATCTCGCGCGAGATCGGCGCTGCCACCTGCAAGCGGTCGGGCAAGAGCGCAAAGGCGTCCTTGACGGCCTCACCGGCCTCGCGCAGCGCGACCCTGGGCGCCCGCTTGATCACGGGCTCGTCGTAGCCGCTGCTGCCGACGGTCGGATAGACGCTGGCGGCAAAGATGTTGCTGTAGATGGTCCAGCCGGCGCCAAGCACGACGCAGCCGATCACGGCGGCGCCAAGCACGTTTTGGGTGGTCATTTTCCGGGAAGGCTTCCGATAGGAATTGCTCGAGAATCCTTTGGACTTTCGTGCCGCGATGCCTTGCGCAGCGATACTCGTACTCATTCGCCTTGCGTCCAGAACGGTGTCACTCGGTCCCCCTTCGAAGCGCCGCTGGTCACGATCCGGGAACAGCATCTCGCAGAGGGTCGGAGCGTCATTAAGGCCACTTTTAGTTAAATGCGGATTAAGTTCGGGCGGATGTGAGGCAACCCGTTGGGGTGTCCCATTTCGAGAAAAAAGCCCGCAGAACTACGGACTTAAGGGCGTCTGTTAACTATAATTCTCGGCGGGATTGGCGTTGCCGGCGACCGTCTCCGGCCGCATCTCTAAGGCCATCCAACCAAGTCGTTTTCGTGGTGTTCAATACCCGGAAGATAGCGGGGGAAGCGTTGCGCGAGGCTGGTGTGCAAGCACCCTCTGCTCCGCAGCCGCAGCGCGGTTGTCAGCAGCTACACCGCGCACGCGAGCAGGTGCCCTGACCGAAAGTTGATCGCACCGCACTGGAAAAGGCCGCAGCGAGAAAATAGCTACGGCAACCGGCACTTTTCAGCAGCCTCTGCGTGTGATACGGTACCGTATCAAGATCGCCTTGAACTGTGCCGAGCACGCAAACGGAGGCTGGCATGAGAGAGTTCGTGCGCGCAGGGTTTTTCGCTCTGGCGGGGTCGTTTCTGTTGATCGGACACGCGATTGCCCAGCCTGCCGCCAATGTGGGCTGCACGGCGACGCCATCTGCTGCCGGTACGCAGACCTGGCGCTGCGACAACGGCATCACGATCGTTGCCGAAAGCGGTGCCAGATTTGAACTTAAGGACGCTAACCGCGACGGACATATAGACTCGGTGGAGTTGAGCAGCAAAGCGCTGCTGGTCGAGGTGCCCAAGAAGCCCGGCGGCAATCCCTTCAAGGTGCTGACGCCGCAGGCGATCGCCGCGGTGCGCGGCACGAAATGGGCGGTCGATGTCGCAGAGGCCAAGACCTCCGTCTTCGTGGCTGACGGCCGTGTCGGCGTGAGCCGCAGGAATGGTGGGCGCAGCGTGGTATTAGACCGTGGCCAAGGCGTCGACGTGGAAGCCACAGGCCCGTTGACGGTCAAGACATGGGGCCAGCCGCGCGTCGACGCGTTGATGGCAAGACTTGGTCAGTAAGACTTGGCCAATGGTTCGGGTCACCTGGGCGCGGCGAACAGCATTTGGACGATAGAGAAATTGCAACACGACCACATGAGTAGCCGACGCGTTCAGATCCTGGTGGCACTCGTCCTCACCGCACTGTGGGGCGCGGGCATCTATGCCGGTCACGCCAACGGTCATCTGCGGTTTCTCGATCGCCTCGAGGCGACGCTGACGGATTGGCGGACGCAGGTCCGCGGCGTGCGGGTTCCGCCCGATCTCGTCACCATCGTCGCGATCGACGACACCGTCGTGAAGCGCGGCGGCAGCTATCCGCTGCCGCGCGCCGATCTCGCCCGCGTCGTCGACACCATCGTGCAGTTCAAGCCGAAGGTCGTCGCGATCGACCTGCTGCTGGTCGATCGCAGCGCTGCGATCGGCGACGCTACGCTGGCAAATACGCTGGCTACGGGTCCCATCGTCCTTGCCGCCGCAGCGATCTTCCCGTCCGCCAGCGAGACCGTGGAGACCAGCGGCCAAGGCCCCCTCGCCGCCCTGCCGCAGGCCGAGCGCTTCCTGCTGCCCTTGCCGGCGTTCGCCGATCATGCCGAGGTCGGCGTCGTCAATGTTGCGACCGGACAATCGGGCTCGCCGCTCTCGGTGCCGATGCTGTTCCGGACGAGCGACAAGGTCGAGCTGTCCTTTCCGTTGCGGGTCGCGGCGCGCGCGCTCGACAAGTCGCTGACGATCGCGCCGGACCATCTGATGCTCGGCGACCGCGCGGTGCCCACCGATGCCGACTTCGCGCTACCGATCACCTATTACGGCCCGCGCCGGACCATCCGCACCGTCAGCGCACAGAGCATCTTCGACGGCACGTTAAGTCGCGCGGCGATCGAGAACCGGATCGTCGTGATCGGGGCCTCGGTCGCCGGCGGCGGTGATTTTTACCCAACACCGTTCGATTCTCTAATGCCCGGCGTCGAAGTGGTCTCCACCGCGATCACCCATCTCGTCGCCGGGGACAGCATCGTGCGCGACCGCAAGGTCCACATCGCCGACGCGCTCATCGCGATCCTGCTGCCGGTGCTGCTGGTGGGCCTGCTCGCCTGGCGGCGCAGCGCGCTCGGCATCGTCGCCGCGGCCGCGGTGATGATCGCCTGGGCCGGGTTCAATCTGTTTGCGTTCACGCATGGCGTCTGGTTGAACGCCGCGACCACGCTCGCCGCGGCAGTGCCGCCGGTTGCGGTCTTTGCCGGCGTGCAATTGTGGGCGGGAGGCCGCCGCACGCAATATTTTGCCGCCAAGAGCCGGTCGCTCGCGCAATTCCAGGCGCCGGCCGTGCAGGAGTGGCTGGCGCGGGATCCGAATTTCCTGTCAACACCCGTCCGGCAGGACGCAGCAATGGTCTTCATCGATCTCTCCGGCTTCACGGCGCTGAGCGAGCGGATCGATCCGGGTGAACTCCAGGACATTCTGAAGGCGTTTCACGCGCTGATCGAGAAGACCGCGGTCGATTGCGGCGGCATGATCAGCGGCTTTCTCGGTGACGGCGCCATGATCCTGTTCGGCCTGCCCGGCGCGATGCCCGACGACGCCGCACGCGCGCTGAAATGCGCGATCGACCTGCACCGCGGCGTCGAGCGCTGGATCGCGTGGTTGCCGCCAGCGATCAGGGATCAGCTCGGCTTCAAGATCGGCGCGCATTTCGGCCCGATCGTCGCCTCCCGCCTCGGCGAAAGCCATCAGCACATCACGGCGACGGGCGACACCGTCAACGTCGCGAGCCGGTTGATGGAGGTCGCTGCTAAAAACGGCGCGCGTCTCGCGCTCAGCGATACGCTGCTGGATGCGGCCGATTTCCAGGGCGCTCCCCACGGCGTTCTGTCGGGCCCCCTGCTCACGCAGGTCCGCGGCCGCTCCGGCGTCGTGAGCGTCTGGTTCTGGCGCGACCAGGACAGGCCGAACCAGGCCTCGACCAAGGCCGAGATGATCAACTGAACTTTCGTCGTCGTTCCGAGGAGAGCTACCGCGCTTCCGGCGGCGGCGAGCGGTCCAGCACGTCGCCCTTGGCGCCTTCGAGCAGATCGATGCTGTAAGTCTCGATCACGAGCGGGCCGCGCTTGCGCTGCAATTGCGCGACCTGCGTCACCTTGACGAAGAGATCGTGGACGGCGGGATGGCCGTCAGAGCGCAGCTCGTCGACATAGATCAGCTTGCCCGCAAGCAGCTTTGGATCCGGCTCGGGCATGTTGGCCCAGCGGATGCGCTGGTTTTGCTGCGCCACGCAGCTGCCGCGCGGCAGATAGAAGGCGAGCCAGCCCGTCGTGCCGTAGTCCGGGGCAAGCACGCAGGTCGCGCCGTTGCGAGCTCGCACCGCTTCGATTTCGGCAGCGAGCTCGCGCCAGCCGACGCCGACGCTACGCACGGTCGCATCGCGGCGATAGCCGGACAGCCAGCCGGTATTGGCCTGCACGATCAGCGCGGCAAACATCACGATGCCGGTGGGTGCGGCCCAGCGCAGGCAGAAATCCACCAGGCGACGCTGCCGCGGCTTCCACTGCACCAGATTGGCGGCGGCCGCCGCCGCGATGACGAAAGGCGGGTAGACCGGCGCGAACCAGTTGGCCTCGACGCGGGCATGCAGCGAATGCCAGACGAAATAGGCGACGATGGTCCAGAACATCGTCTCGATCAGCACGCGCGAGGCCAGTGCGCCGGCCCGGCGCCAGGTCAGCGCGTGCAGCCCCATCGCGCCGAGGATGAACACCAGCGGGGTTGCGAACGCGATCTGGGTCGGAATCAGCTCGGCGATGAAGACCGGACGAAAATCCTCGATCCTGGCGCGCCCGAGCTGCTTTGCGAACGAGACCCATTGATGATCGGCATTCCAGAGGATCACCGGCGAGAACAACGCGAGCGCAACGAAACCGCCCAGATACGGCCAGGGCGAGAGAAACCAGTGCCGCAGTTTCGGCACGGCAGCGATCCAGATCAGGATCGCCAGCCCGAAGAACATCGCGGTGTATTTGGACAGGAGCGCCGCACCGACGGCTGCGCCGACCGCGAGCCACCAGATGCCGCGGCCGCTCTCCAGCACCTTGGCGAGAAAGAACAGCACGAAGCTGGAGGCAACCAGAAGCGGCGCATCGGGCGTGACAATCAGCGTGCCGACCGAGGCCAGCAGCGTTACATTGAGCAGGATGGCGCTGGTCGCGGCCACCCGCGCGCCGCCGATCAGGATCGCGGCGGAGCGATAGATCGCGTAGCTCATCGGCAGCGCGAGCAGGATCGAGACTAGGCGGACGCCGAGCTCGGTGTCGCCCGCGATCAGGGTCCCGGCGCGGATGACGTAGGCAACCATCGGCGGGTGGTCGTAATATCCCCCGGCGAGGTTCTGCGACCACATCCAGTAATAGGCTTCGTCGAAGGTGATCGGCGTGAACGCGGCTGCGACGAGCCGCAAGCCGACCAGCGCAACGGTCACCAGCGCCGTATTGCGGACGATCCGCGCGTCAGCCCCGCCCATCGTGAGCTATTTCTTGCGCCAGACGAACAATCCGGACATCGCGTAGTTCCACACCACGCCCATCAGCGCCCCGGCCGCACCCGCAAGCCACCAGATCGGCTCCTGGTCGTAGACCGAGAAGGCGACGCCGACATTGGCGAGCAGGCCGACGCTGCACACGATGTAGAACGCGATCAGGCCGCGCAGCAGTGCAAAGCCCTTCAGCCGCTGGTCGCGGTAGGTGAGGAAGTTGTTGAGGACGAAATTGCTGGTCATTGCGACGATGGCGCCGGAGGCCTGCGCTTCCGCGAACGGCTCCTTGAACAGCTCGAGCGATATGAACAGGGTGGTGAGATGCACCACGAGGCCGATGCCGCCGACCATCGCGAACAGCAGGAAGCGTAACGAGACAGCATCGTTGGTGAACTTCGCCAGCACCAGGCCGAGAAAATCCAGCGCGACCATGGAATCGAGCTTGCTTTCGCCGTGCTGCCGCTCGCCGAACGTGTAGGGAATTTCGATGGCGCGCAAGGTGCCGTTGGCGCTGGCGACGAGGTCGAGCAGGATCTTGAAGCCGTGCACGGAAAGTTTCGGCGCGAGCTGCTCGAAGCGGTCGCGGCGAACCATGAAGAAGCCGCTCATGGGATCGGCGATCTCGACCCGCAGCGCTTTCCTGGCGAGTTCCGTTGCCAGCGCGCTGGCGCCGGCGCGCTGCTTGTTGAAGCCTTCGCTCTTGTAGCCCTCGATGTAGCGGCTGCCGACCACGAGCTCGGCCTGCCCGCTCGCGAGCAGCGACAGCATCTTCGGCAGTTGCGTCTCGTCGTGCTGGAGGTCGGCGTCGATCACGGCCGCATAGGGCGCGCTGGAGGCCAGGATGCCCTCGATGCAGGCCCCCGACAGGCCGCGGCGGCCGATACGGCGGACACAGCGCACGCGGCTATCGCGCTGGGCCAGCGCGCGCACGACGTCCCAGGTGCCATCAGGCGAATTATCGTCGACGAACACGACCTCCCAGGCGATGCCGGCCAGCACTGTCTCCAGCCGCCGGTACAGCACCGTGACATTGTCGCGTTCGTTGAAAGTCGGGACGACGACCGACAATTCGGGCGCCGGCGAAGCCGCCCGTGGGTTATCGGAGCCCGGTCTGATCGCTTGATTCATGACGGCAGCGTATATCCGCCGCGTCCTGTGCTGCCAAGAACTTGCGCCAGCAAGCCGGGGTTTCTCTGGGGAGCGGCCCAAAAAGGGGTCCCAAAATGCCAACGACCCCGGAACGGCGGGCGGCGCGTACATCCGGCGCAGCCTGGGCTATTCCAAGGTCGTTCCAGCGCCGGAGTTTTTCGCTCAACGTCGCCGTTAGAAGCTAAATGGGAACGGCAACGCCGCTTTACAAGGGGCGAAAGAGGCCTTTTTCACGCCCTTATTGGTTCGGGACTTCCTTGATCACCGGCCCTCGCGGCACGGGCGCGGCAGGAGCCGCCGGCGCCGCAGCCCCGGCCGGCTCGGCCTTCGCAGGCTTGGGCGGCTTGCCGTACTGGCCGATCGGCCCAAAGACGACGGCGACCGCAAGCACAATCGCCGCGACGATCGCGCCCAAAATGCCCCCCACCGACTCAGACGACATGGAAACCCATCCCTGTTCCAGATGCGCCCAGTGATACCATGGATGAGCGCGCTGCCGGAAGGGCTTGCCGGACGCACCGGTTCAATGGGCTATTTCTGCGGCGGCTTGTGCTTGACGAAGGCCGTCACGATGTCCTTCTGCGCCGCCTCCACCGCCCTGTTCGCGGTCGCGAGATGGGCGCCGGCATCAATATCCGGATATTGCGCGGTGAGATAATCGAGCAGTGCCACCCGGTAGTATTGTCGCTCCGACGGACAGGCTCCGGCGACGGAGCGGCCAAAATCCTGTTCCGACAGGCCCTGATTGCCGACGCGCGAATATTCCCGCGCCAGGCAATGCCAATAATCGTCGCGGCCCTGCGTGGCGAGCTTCTGCGCACCCTTGGCATCGTCATCGTCGGCCATAACTGAAGATATCATGGCAGCAGATGTCATCATGACGAGCGCCGCTCCCACCATCAGCATCCGCATCTTGTTCTCCTTTTTTCGCAGATCCTATCGCGAGCTTAGACGGGACGTCGCAACTGGCCAATCACAACTGGTTTGATTAGGATGGAGGCCCTCCTCCCGCATCCGAGATCCTCCCGTGGCCAAAGCAAAAACCGCGTCCAAAAAATCCGGCAACATCTTCATCGGCATCGGCGGCTGGACCTTCGAGCCATGGCGCGGGGTGTTCTATCCGGAGAAGCTCACGCAAGCCAAGGAGCTGTCCTACGCCGCCTCGAAGCTGACCTCGATCGAGATCAACGGGACTTATTACGGCTCGCAGAAACCGGAGAGCTTTCGCAAATGGGCGAGCGAGGTGCCTGATGGTTTCGTGTTCTCGGTGAAGGGGCCGCGCTTCGCCACCAACCGGCGCGTGCTGGCCGAGGCCGGGGATTCCATCAAGCGTTTCTATGATTCCGGCGTGCTGGAACTCGGCGATCATCTTGGGCCAGTGCTGTGGCAGTTTGCGCCGACCAAAAAATTCGACGGCGCCGATTTCGGAAAATTCCTCGAGCTGTTGCCGCGCAAGCTCGAGGGACGCGCGCTGCGCCACGTCGTCGAGGTCCGTCACGACAGTTTCTGCACGTCGGATTTCGTCGCGCTGATCCGCGAATTCGAGACGCCCGTCGTGTTCGCCGAGCACGGCAAATATCCGGCGATCGCCGACGTCGCCGGCGATTTCGTCTATGCCCGGCTGCAGAAGGGCAATGACGAGATCAAGACCTGCTATCCGCCGAAGCAGCTCGATGCCTGGGCCAAGCGCTTTCAGGACTGGGCCGAGGGAAGCGAACCCGACGACCTGCCGAAGGTCGACAAGGCTAAGCCGAAGAAGGAGCCGCGCGACGTGTTCGCCTATGTCATCCACGAGGGCAAGGTGCGCGCGCCGGCCGGCGCGATGGAGCTGATCGCGCGGGTGAGTTGACGTGTCGCTAAAGGTGTCTCATGGCAAAGGCAAAAAAGCTCTTCACCATCGGCTATGAGCAGACGCCGCCGAAGGCAGTGCTCGACGAGCTGGAGCAATCCGGCGTCAAGCTCGTCGTCGACGTGCGCGCGGTGACGTCATCGCGCCGGCCCGGCTTTTCCAAGAGGCAGCTCGCCGCAGGCCTCGATGAACGCGGCATCGCCTATGTCCATCTGGCAGCGCTCGGCACGCCCAAGGAAGGCCGCCTCGCCGCCCGCAGCGGGCAATACGATGTACTGGAGAAGGTTTTCTCAAAGCACCTGAAGACGCCGGAGGCCAGGGAGCAGATGGACGAGCTCTCGGCGCTGGTGAAGAAAGCCGGTCCCGTCTGCCTGCTTTGCTACGAGCGCGACCACACCCATTGCCACCGCCAGATGATCGCGGAGATCATCGAGGAGCGCGATGGGGTAACGGTGAAGAATTTGGCGGGACGGCAGGCCTGAACGACTCTCTCCGTCATGGCCGGGCCTGTCCCGGCCATCCACGCCTTGCCACACAGCACGAAGAACGTGGATGCCCGGGCCTTCGCCTCGCCGAAGCGGCTTCGGCCGCGCAGGCGGGACAAGCCCGGGCATGACGATGGAATAGAGAGCTAACCCTCCCCATCAAGCCTCAACGTCCCTTCCATCATCCGCACGCAGCTGCCGCCGACATGGGCAGAGACGATCTTGCCGTCCTGCTTGCGCACGCGCGTCTGCAGGATGCTGGGCCGGCCCATGTCAAAGCCCTGGCCGACCGTGAGCCTCAACTCGCCGTCGCGCCTGGGATCGAGATCGGCGAACAGCGCGGCGGCTGCGACGGTTGCGCTGCCGGTCGCGGGATCCTCGGTGAGGCCGCTGGCGCCGCGCATGAACATGCGCGCCTGGCGCTCACATGGCGCCTCCGCTGCGGGCACGTCACGGGTATAAAACCACACCGAGCGGGCGCCATCGCGTGGCAATATCTTGCCATAGGCCGCGGCATCCGGCCGGGCCCGCTTCAGCGCCTCGCGCGAATGCAGCTCCATCACGAGAAACGCGTTTCCGACGGTGACGACGTGCGCTGCGTGGTTGTCGGTCTTGATGTCATCCGCGCCGAGCGAGATGCAACTCGCGGCTTCAGCAGGTGACAGTGGCGCATACCGCGCCAGCGGCTGCGGCGCGGTCAGCTCCGTTCTGACCACCCGGCCCTGCTCCCGCACGATCTCGACCGGCACGAGCCCCGCCTTCTCCTCGAACAGCAGGCGCGGTTTCGGCTCCTTCGCCAGCGACGCCAGCACGAAGGCTGTGCCGACATTGGGATGACCGGCAAAGGCGATCTCCAACACCGGCGTGAAGATGCGCACTTCGGCGTCGTTGGCCTTATCGCGCGGCGGCAGTACGAAGGTCGTCTCCGAATAGTTGAACTCGGTCGCGATCGCCTGCATCTGCTGCGTGGAGAGCCCGCCGGCATCCAGCACCACGGCGAGTTGGTTGCCGCCGAAGGCGCGGTCGGTGAACACGTCGACGGTGATGTAGCGGCGCTGCATCTTCGCTTCCTCTTCACGCAAGCGCAGCCGCGGTCGGCTGCATCGCCGGCACTCTACAAGCCGGCGACATCGCCCGTCATGCCCCAAAATAGAGTGCAATCGGAGCAATCGCGGAAGACGGATCAAAAGCGGCAGAGCGAACGTGGCGATGCGAGCACTTGCGCGCGTTCACTCTGATCGACGATCAGCCCATCGATAAATCGCCGGTTCTTCGCGTAGCTTTGCGCCTTCTCGAACTGCGTGTGCGGCCAGTCGCTGCCCCAGAGCAGTCGATCGAGGCCGTACGCGTTGCGCAGCAGCGGGTAGGCCGTCTTCGCAAAATCTTCGCCGGCCGCGCCGTTGCGATACGGCGCCGAATCTACTCGGCCTCCAGCGCGAGATCCCGCGCAGTCCGCCATCAGCGTTCGCGACGCCGGGCTGGCGGACTTCACCGGCCCGGCTTCGTCTCTGCCGCGAGTTAGTACGCGGACGCCGTGTTGGGCAGGCAAGGCGGCTGTGCGTAAGGCGCAGAGGCATACGCGCCTGCTGCCGGAGCCCTGACGCAGTCGGTCGCCACGTGAGTTGCGGCGCGGCGCGCACGCTGTCCCGCGCCGATGCGGCCTGGCTTTGGGTGACAGCGGCGGCGATCAGGGCGGCTGCAACAAGGATCGATCGAGTCATTGGCTTTCTCCGGGTGACAAAGGGAAGCTGAGATTTTCGGCTTCCACCGTGCAAGACCCAAAAGCTACCAAGGATATTTCATCACGCGCCTTCAACGAAACGCGAGCCGCTTCAACGAAACGCGACTCACAAGTGAAGGCGCAGGCGGCGGCCCTCACCCCAGTTGAAACACCGCCACCTTCTGCTCATAGCCGCGCACCTCGACCTCCCCAAGCGACACCGCATCGTCGCCGTCCTCGCCCAGCGCCTCGTGGACCGCCGCCGAGATCAAGAGCTGCGAGCCGAACTCCTTGTTCAGCGCCTCCAGCCGGGAGGCGAAGTTCACGGTGTCTCCGATCACCGTGTATTCCTTGCGCCGGGGCGAGCCGATATTGCCGGCGACGACCTCGCCGAAATGGATGCCGATTCCGATTCTGAGCGGCCAGCTCGTCTGCGCGTTGATGCGCGCCATCGCGGTCAGCATCTCGCGGCCCGCGGCGACCGCGCGGTGCGCGGCGTCGGAGGTCTCCAGCGGCGCGCCGAACAGGGCCAGAAAGCCGTCGCCCAAAAACTTGTTCACGATGCCCCCCTCGCGGTCGAGAATGTCGACCAGGACGGCGAAGGCGCCGTCGAGCCGGTCGACCACCTCCTGCGGGGTGCGCGACTGCGCGCCGGCGGTGAAGCCGCGGAAATCGACGAACATCACGGCGACGCGGCGGAGGTCGCCGGCGGCGCTCGTCCCCGCCGCCATCAGCCGCTCCACCACCTGCGGCGAAACGTGCTGACCGAACAGGTTGGTCACCCGGTCGCGCGCGGTCGCTGCGGCAATGCTTGCGGCGAACTGGCGGCGGAGCTGCGCACCGACCGCGCCTGCAAGCACGCCGCAGATCAGGATGATGGTGCTTCGCACCGCGTGGAAATAGATCTGCGGCTCGCCGCTCCCGCTGGCGGGATCGAAGATCAGCGCCACAGCGAGCAACTCACCCGCAGCGACGAAGCCGGTGAAGGTGGACAGCCAGAAGTCAAGCCGCAGGGTCGAGAGGATGACGAAAATGAAATAGATCAGCGGCACGACGAAGCCGAGCGCCTGGCTCGCGCCCATGCTGCGGATCTGCAGGATCAGGATGACGGTCGGCAGCGAGGTCTCGATCAGCGCGCCGATATAGCGCCGGATCACCGGCAGATCGCGGTCGAGCTTGAGGTTTCGCCTGATCTGGCTGTGGACCCAGACCTCGAACAGGATGAAGCCGGTCAGGAGACCATAGACCTCGGCAAGCCCCTCCGTGCCCCGCCAGACCCGCTGCACCACGGAGGAATTGACGAGGTAGATCGCGGTGAGGAACACGACGATGACGCAGCCCGTCGTGATCAGCGCCCTCACTCGCACGAGCTCGGTGCGCAGCACCTCGCGCGTCAGCTCGCGCTCGAAGTCTTCGGACATCACGGCATGCTGCCGGGCCTTCCTGCTCGCAAAACTGACCATTCCGCCCCCTTGATTCCAGGGGCATCTTGCCTCAATCCAGCGTGCGGCGGAAGCGCGTCACGGCGATGGTCATGGCGAGCAGCATCAGGACCGCCAGCGCCAACGCGTCGAAACGCAAATTTTGCATGCTCGCACCCTTCAGCATGATGGCGCGGACGATGCGCAAATAATGCGTCAGCGGCAGGCACTCACCGACATATTGCGCCCAGGCCGGCATCCCGGCGAACGGGAACATGAATCCGGACAGCAAGATGCTCGGCAGGAAGAACATCATCGACATCTGCATCGCCTGGAGCTGGTTTTGCACCAGCGTCGAGATCGTGTACCCGATCGCCAGATTGGTCGTGATGAAGAGCGTCGAGAGCAGCGCCAGCAGGAACAGATTTCCGAGCACCGGCACGCCAAACAGGCCGACCCCGATGCCAATGATGAGGAACGCCTGCACGAACCCGACCAGCACGTAGGGAATGATCTTGCCGAACATCACCTCGACCGGCTTGATCGGCATCGACAGCAGGCTCTCCATCGTGCCGCGCTCGACCTCGCGCGTGACCGAGAGCGCGGTGAAGATCAGCATGGTCATGGTCAGGATGGTGCCGACGAGGCCCGGCACGATGTTGAGGCTCGACGCGGCGGCGGGGTTGTAGCGGGCGTGCGCGCGGATCTCGAACGGCATCTCCGGGGGATCTCCGATGTAGAGATCGTGCTTGAGTGCGGTCTGCACGACCATGCCGAGCGAGCCGATCGCCGCGCTCGCCGCCACTGGATCGGTGGCGTCAGCCGCGACCAGCAGCGCCGGCTTATCGCCGCGCCGCACTGCCCGCTCGAAGCCGCGCGGGATCTCGACGCCGAACAGAACCTTGCCGGATTTCAGGAGATTGTCGAAATCTTCGACGTCGTGGACTTCGTAGAGAAAGCGGAAATAGGCGGTGTTCTCCAGCGCCTTCAGGATCGAGCGTGCGAGATCGGAATCCTCCTGAAGCAGCACCGCGCTCGGCAGATTGTGCGGCGTGGTGTTGATGGCATAGCCGAACAAGAGCAGCTGCATCACAGGCAGCATCACGATCATCGCAAATGACACGCGGTCGCGCTTGAGCTGGATGAACTCCTTGATCAGCATCGCATAGGAGCGCCTCCAGAAGCCGAAGCGCTCCCGGATCGCGTGCTGGGGTTCAGGATGATCGACCGCGCTCATTGGAAATTGTCCTTGGAACGGCTCATCAATTCGATAAACACGTCTTCCAGTGACGGCGATGATTTGTGCCAATGCAGTCCGCTTTTTTCGCGCCACGGCGCGATGCTGGCCTCGAGCGCGGCGACGTCGCGGCCGGAGACGTGCAGCGACGTGCCGAACGGCGCCACCATGTCGATTCCCGGCTTGCCGGTGAGCGCAGCCGTGAGCTCGTTCAGGTCCTCGCCCGTCACGGTGTAGGTCGTCAACGCGGATTTCGCGATCACCTCGTCCACGGTGCCATGCACGAGCAGATGGCCATAGGCGATATAAGCAATCTCGTGACAGCGCTCGGCCTCGTCCATGTAGTGGGTCGAGACCAGCACGGTGAGACCGTCGGCCGCGAGTGCATGAATCTCGTTCCAGAAATCGCGCCGCGCTTTGGGATCGACGCCGGCGGTCGGCTCGTCGAGCAGCAGCAGTTTCGGACTGGGCAATGTGCAGGCACCTAGCGCCAACCGCTGCTTCCAGCCGCCGGAGAGTTCGCCCGCGAGCTGTTCCTCGCGCCCCGAGAGCCCGATCCGCTTGATCATGTCGCGCGCGGCGCCGCGGGCGTCGGCAAGGCCATAGAGCCGCGCGACGAATTCGAGATTCTCGCGCACCGACAGGTCCTGATACAGGCTGAACCGCTGGGTCATGTAGCCGACCTGGCGCTTGATCTTTTCGGCGTCCTTCAGGATGTCGTAGCCGAGGCAGGTGCCCTCGCCGCTGTCGGGTGTGAGCAGGCCGCAGAGGATGCGGATGGTCGTCGTCTTGCCGGAGCCGTTCGGCCCGAGGAAGCCGTAGATCGAGCCGCGTTTCACCTGCATCGACAGATCGTGCACGACCTCCCGGCCGCCGAACGACTTGGTCAGGCCCTTGACGTCGATCGCGATGCCATTGCCGCTCATCGTTTGTCCGCCACCGGAGTTTTTGGATTGAGATAGACGTCGATCGGCTGTCCGACGCGCAAGGCGTCGGGACGCGAAGGCCGCGCCTGGATCAGATAGACGAGCTTGTTGCGCTCCTCGAGGCTGTAAATGACAGGCGGCGTGTATTCGGCCGAGGTTGCGATGAAATAGATCTTTGCGGTGAGATCGGCGGCGCAATTGTCGCACGCGATCCGCACCGTATCGCCGATCGCAAGCTTCGGCAGCTCGGTCTCCGGCACGAAGAAGCGCAGCTTCATGTTGCCGGGCGGCATGATCGAGAGCACGGGCCGCTGGGCCGCCACCATCTCGCCCTCGCGAAAATAGATCTGCTGGATGGTGCCGGCGACCGGCGCAAAGCCCTTGCGCCGCGCCATCCGCGTCTCCGAGGTCGCCACCCGCGCCTCGGCGACGCGCAAGGCGGAGACGGCCGAGTCGAGATTGGCCTGCGTGCCCGAGCCGGTCTTGCTCAGCGAAGCCGCGCGATCGTAGGTTTGCTGCGCATTCGCCAGCGTCGCCTTGTTCTGGTTGAGATCGGCAAGCTGGAGATCGTCGTCGACGGAATAGAGGTGATCGCCGACCTTGACCTGATCGCCCTCGCGGACGTTGAGCTTCGTCACGCGACCCGCCTCGTCTGGGCTAACGAAGATCATGTCAGCCTCGACCCAGCCCTGGAAGCCGGGATCACGCTTGTCTTTGCAGCCGGCAAGCCCGGTCGCGAGGACCGCGATCAATGCGAGTACAGAAATTGCTTGCGACGACCTCATGTCGTGCTCCGTTCGCCAAAAATCAAATCGAGATGAACGCGCAGCATGTCCTGCGCGTCGAGCGGCGCGTGCCGCGCAAACAGGCTCTGCCAGATCACCGCGATCATCGCGGGTGCGACCAGGATCTGCGGGTAATGCGCCAGGTTCTTCTGGCGGATCTCGCCGCGGGCGATGCCGAGCTCGATCAGGGCGCGCATGGCGGAGATGCCGCGCGAGACGACCTCGCGGTAGTAGAAGTCGGCCACGGAGGGAAACCGCGGCCCCTCGGCCACGATCAGGCGCACGAGATCGCCGCGCCTGGTGCCGATGACCTCCTTCAGGAAGTTGCTCGCAAACGCCTCGACCAGATCGCGCACCGAGCCCGCCGGTGGCGGCAATGCCGTCAACCGGGTCACGACAGGCACGATCACCGTCCGGACCAGCTCCTCGAACATCGATTCCTTGTCCTTGAAGTGCAGGTAGATGGTGCCCTTGGCGACACCCGCACGCTTCGCGATGTCGTCGAGCCGCGTCGCGGCAAAGCCCCGCGCGATGAATTCCTCCATCGCGGCATCCACGATCGCCGCGCGCCGCTCCGCCGCGCGCGTGGCACGGCTCGGCGCGGACACCGCATCCTCCCCAGCGCGTGAATTGGCCTTCGCGTTGGAGCGAGCTGCGGGCGGCGTGGCGGCTTTGGCGGGTTTCCTGGTCATTGATCGGATATGACTGACCAGTCAGTCATAGTCAAGACAGCGCTACGGACCCAATCTGGTCCACAAATTAGTATTGACTAATTCATTAGCGACGGCTAATCTAATCCTATGATCGAAGCCGCCCCAAATCCCGTTACCACCGTCATGCGCGCCCTCGCGGACCCGACGCGACGCGCCGTCTTCGAACGCGTGTTCGAGAGCACGGAGATCAGCGTCGCTGAAATCACGCGGGGAAGTGGCGTGACGCAAGGCGCGATCTCGCAACATTTGAAGTCCCTCAAGCAGGCCGGCCTCGTCGCCGAGCGTGCCGAGGGCCGCAACGTCTATTACCGTGCCGCGCCGCAAGGCCTCGAACCGCTGGTCTCCTGGATGGACCATTACGGCGTGTTCTGGCGCGAGCGCTTCCAGAACCTGCGTGACCTCTTGAAGGAGATCGACCCGTGAGTGCTGTTGGATTGAAAGCCGAGACAAAAGACATCGTCATCGACGAGGTGCTCCCTCATGCGCCGGAGACGATCTGGAAGGCGCTGACCAGCGCCCAGCTGATCGCGCGCTGGCTGATGCCGCCGACCGGTTTCGAGGCCGTCGAAGGCAACTCTTTCACCTACCAGACCACGCCGGGCGGCGCATGGGATGGTGTCATCCATTGCCGGGTCCTGGAAGTCATGCCGAACCGCCGCCTCGTCTACGCCTGGAAGGGCGGCGATGAGCGCAACATTGGCTACGGCGCGCCGCTCGACACCGTCGTGACGTGGTCCCTCACCCCGGTCGAGGACGGCACGCGGATCCGTCTGGTTCATGCGGGCTTCGTCTTGCCCAGGAACGAATCGGCCTACACGGGCATGAGCGGCGGCTGGAAGAAGGTCGTCCGCCAGCTCGACGAGATCAGCGGCGAAGACAAGTAAGGAGTAATCGCATGACCAAGCCCTATACCGGCGGCTGCGCCTGCGGCGCGATCCGCTATTCGATTGCCGGTGAGCCGCTGTTCAGCAATCACTGCCAGTGCCGGGACTGCCAGCGCGAAAGCGGCAGCGCCCACGGCTCGTACATGACATTCGCACGCGACGGCGTCACGGTGACGGGCGAGGCAAAGCATTGGGACATGGTCGCCAACAGCGGCAACGTGAAGACGCGCGGTTTCTGCACACAGTGCGGCGTGCCTGTGTACATGACCTTCGCGGCACAGCCCGACGTCTTCACGATCCGCGCCGCAAGCCTCGACGAGCCCGCCCGCTACAAGCCGCAGGCGGTCACTTTCGCCGCGCGCGGACATCACTGGGATCGTCTTGACCCTGACCTGCCCAAATTCGCGGGCATGCCGCCGGGGTGAGGCATCGCAGGTGGAAGCGCGCGCAAGACCGCGCGCGTTCACGTCAACTATGAAACTTCAACCCGTCGACGATCTTGTCGATCACCTTGCGCTCCGCGCGCATCGCGAGACCGACGAGATTGAGATCGGTGCGCGCCACTGCCCTCACCACCTCGCGGTTGGCGGCATCATGAGTGGTCTTGAACATGTCCTCGGTATAGACCGCCGGCTTGACGTTGCGCGTCAGGGCCCGATCGAGCGCGCGCGTCAATGCGGGACCGTCGGCGCCATAGATCAGGATCGGCTGACCGATCAGCGCGTGATATTTCGTGCCCGACGCGTCCTCATAGGGCTCGCCGATGCATTCCGGAAAGGCCGCGGCGATGCCGCTGGTGAGGAAGGCCGCGACGTTGAGCTTCTGCCAGGCTTGAAGATCGGTACGAATCACGATGGCGATCTTGGTATCGAACTGCATGCAACTCCCCGACTGTCATTCCGGATTCGATGCTACGCACGATCGGAATGACTGCAACAGGAATCAACCCTTGGCGTCGCAGGCCCAGGCGCGGATCACGCATTCCTTGCCGCCGTATTTGTAGCATTCGCGCGTGGCGGCATTGAGCGTGGTCGAGATCTTCGGCTTGACGGCATAGCCATAGGCGCCGCAGGGATTGGAAAGATCGACCGACATCGCGGCGCAGGCGCGCTTCATCGTCACGGTCGTGCAATCGCCCTTGCACTGCTTCTGCGCCGCCGCACGGGCTTCGTGCTCGGCGCCATAATCAAAGGCCTGGCCGTAAGCGCCGCACTTGCCGACCGCAAATGCACCGGCGGCATGCGCATCCGTGATATGGCGAGCGCCCGCGATGCAGACGGACAGCGCAAAGAAAAACATCGCGCAACGGCGCGCGACGACGTTCGAAGCCATGGAAAAACACCCCTCCCCCCAAGGCAGGTGAAGGTGACTGTAAGCGGCGGTTGTTTCCAGATGGTGAACGGGGCGTTGAATTGAGGCCTGGGCGTGCCGCAGGGTGGCAAAGCGACGCGTGCCTACCAATCAAACACCACCGTGTCGAGGGATGGTGGGCACGGCGCTGCGCGCCTTTGCCTACCCTACGAACCGCTATCCCCGCCGTGCCGCTTCCAATGCCTGCGGCGTGTCGATGTCGAGGAAGGCGCTCTCGCCGTCGACCGGCACTTCGGCGACGGCCTCGGTGTGCTTGGCGATCAGATGGCGCGCGCCGACATCGCCGTCGAGCGTCATCAACTCCTTGAAGAAGCGGCGCGACCACAGCACAGGGTTGCCGCGGCGACCTTCGCTGACGGGCACGACGATGAGATTGCCGCGGTCCGGTGCGAACGCGTCGATGAGACGGTCGATCAGGCCGGCGTCGATCAGCGGCATGTCGCCGAGGCAGACCACGGCGCCGTCGGACGCCTCGGGAACGGCCGCGATGCCCGCCTTGACCGAGCTTGCGATGCCGCCGGCAAAATCCGGATTTTTGACAAAACGCACCTTCAGGCCCTGCAAGGCTTGTTCGATCAGCTCGGTCTGATGGCCGGTGACGACGATCACCTCGGACGCCTTGGAGGCCAGCGCCTGCTCGGTCGCTATTCGCACCAGCTTCTTGCCATCGAGCTCGGCCAGTAGCTTGTTCGGCCCACCCATCCGGGTCGAGCGGCCTGCTGCGAGCACGATGACCGCGACCTGGTTGTTGCCCTCGATCTCCGGTTTTGCGCGCGGCTGCGGGCGCGTGACGATCTCCATCAGGAGGCCGCCAACACCCATGCCCATCAGCTCGGACCGCGTCACCTTGATGCCGGCGAGCAGCCGCATCAGCACCCAGTCAAAGCCGTTCTCGACCGGCGAGCGCGCGCAGCCGGGCGCGCCCAGCACCGGCACGGCGCCGGCCCGGGCAATCAGCAGCAGGTTGCCGGGATCCACCGGCATGCCGAAATGCTCGATCTCGCCGCCGATGCCGGTCACGGCCGCAGGGATCACGTCGCGGCGGTCGGCGATCGCGGATGCACCGAACACGATCACGAGCTCGGCGCCAAGTCCCAGCAGTTCCTTGATCGCAGCCGACAGCGCCTGCTCCTCATGCGGAACCCGCCGCTCCGCGATGATGCCGGCTCCGGCTGGCGCCAGCCGCTCGGCGGTGACCCGCAACGTCTTGTCGATCACCTTGGAGGACAGGCCGGGCAGCAGCGTCGAGACCACGCCGACGCGCTTGATGACGTAAGGCGCGATCTTCAGAACGTCGCGACCCGCGGCCTTCACCGCGGCATCACGCAAGTTTCCTTTGACGCCGAACGGGATGATCTTGACGGTGCCGACCATCTCGCCCTCGACCACCGGCTTGTAGGCGGAGAGCGTGGCAAAGGTAATGGCCTCGTCGATATTGTTGATGCGGTCCACCGCGGCGCGATCGATCACCAGCACGCCTGGCTGCGCGGCGAACAGATTGGCCCGGCCGGTGAAGGCGCGCTCGACATGGATGCCCTCGCCGCCGACCGCGAGCGCGATGCTGGCGGCAGCGATGTCCTCGGAGACATCGCCCTCCTCCATCCGCACCACCACAACGTCCTTGATGCCGGCGCGCTCCAGCGCCTCGACCTCGGCCGGGCCGATCGTCGTGCCCTTTTTCAGCACCAGCGGTCCCTGGCGCAGGGTGTGGACGGTCACCCCGCCGATCGCATCCCTGGGACTCGCCGGGCCGAACTTCATGCGGCTTCTTCTTTTTCTTTGGGCGGCAGGCGAAGCACCGCCGTGATCTCGGCCATGATCGAGACCGCGATCTCGGACGGCGAGACCGCGCCGATCGCAAGCCCGATCGGCGCGTGGATGCGCGCGATGTCAGCCTCCTTGGCGCCTTGCGCCCGCAGCCGGTCGCCGCGCTTGGCGTGCGTCTTCCGCGATCCGAGCGCGCCGATATAGAAGCAGTTGCGCTCGAAGGCGTGCAGCAGCGCGGGATCGTCGATCTTGGGATCGTGCGTTACCGCGACGAAGGCCGTGTAGGCGTCGACGTTGAGCAGCGGCAGCGCCGTGTCGGGCCATTCCGCGACCAGTGGAACGTCGGGGAAGCGCTCGGGGCTCGCAAAGGCCGTGCGCGGATCGACCACGGTGACGTCGTAGCCGAGCGAGCGCGCCAACGGTGCCAGAGCCTGGCTGATATGGACGGCGCCGACGATGACGAGCTTTGCGGTCGGCGCATAGACGTTGAGGAAAAGCTTCTTGCCGCCGGCTTCGACGCTGGCGCTTTTGCCCATGCGAAGCTGCTTGTCGAGCTCGGCGCCTAATGGATCCTTGGCAAAATCCTTGGCCTTCACCAGGCGCTGCTCACCACTCTCGGTGTCGGTGACCAAAATCACCGCGCGGCGCGCGGCGCGCTCGGTATTGAGTTCGTGCAGGATCTCGAGCTTCACGGCTAGCCGACTTTCTCGACGAAGACGCGGATGGTGCCGCCGCAGGACAGCCCGACATTCCAGGCAGTCTCGTCGGCAACCCCAAACTCCAGCATCCTGGGCTTGCCGCTCTGGATCACATCCATGGCCTCCGTGACCACGGCGCCCTCGACGCAGCCGCCGGAGACGGACCCCAGGAACGTGCCCTCGTCGTTGATGACTAGGCTCGAGCCCGCCGGACGCGGTGCCGAGCCCCAGGTCTCGACCACGGTGGCGAGCGCGACGCCACGGCCGGCCTTCTGCCAGTCCTCCGCCGCCTTCAGAATATCCTCGTCGCGATCGAGCATGGCTACCTCTCAGGCTGCGGAGCGGATCAAGCTGCGGTGATGCGGCGGCAGCGGCCGGGAGAGCGTGGTGATCAGCTCCTGGATCGAGCTCAAATTATGTACCGGACGGAATTCGTCAACGTGCGGCAGCATCATTTTGATGCCCTGGGCCTTGGCCTCGAAGCCGCCAAACCGCAGCAGCGGGTTGAGCCAGATCAGCCGCCGGCAGGAACGGTGCAGCCGGTCCATCTCGAAGGCGAGCTTGGAATCGGCTTCCCGCTCCAGCCCGTCGGAGATCAGCAGCACGATGGCGCCCTGGCTCAGCACGCGCCGCGCCCACAATTTGTTGAAATTGTGCAGGGAGGCCGAGATCCGCGTGCCGCCGGCCCAGTCCTCGACCGAGGCCGAGCAGCTCGCCAGCGCCTCGTCGGGGTCGCGCTGGCGCAGCGCCCGGGTCACGTTGGTGAGGCGAGTGCCGAATAGGAACACCGAGACACGTTTTCGCGCGTCCCCTATGGCATGCAGGAAATGCAGGAACAGGCGGGTGTACTCGCTCATCGAACCCGAGATGTCGAGCAGCGCGACGATCGGCGCCGGTTTCTCGATCCGCCCGAGGCGATGGATGTCGATGATGTCGCCACCGGTGCGCAAGGACGCGCGTAAGGTGCGGCGCAAATCGAGACGAAGCCCGCGCGCATCAGGCCGGTGCCGGCGCGTCAATAGCTCGGCCTGCGGCAGCCGCATCCGCTCGACAGCGCGGAGCGCTTCGGTGATCTCAGCCGCGCTCATCTGAGCGAAATCCTTCTTCTGAAGGATTTCCTTGTCGGAGACCGACAGGCGCAAATCCTGCTCCTGGTGCTGCGGCGTCTCCGTCATGCGAGGCTGCGACATCGCCTCCTGGACGCGGCGGGAGCCGGCCTGCGGCTTCTTCTTGGCCTGCTCCGGCAACGGCACCGAATCCAGCATGTGCTTCCACTCTTCCGACGCCCGGAAGAACAGGTTGAAGGCCTGTTTGAAGATCAGCGCATGTTCATGGCGCTTGACGAAGATCGCCTCCAGCGTGGTGAAGACGTCGGCGCGGTGGCCGATGTCGATCACCTCAAGCGCGCTCATGGCATCGATGACCGCACCCGGCCCGACCGGCATGCCGGCCGAACGCAGCGCGCGGGCGAAGCCCACGATGTTGTCGGCGAACTGCTCGGTCTGCTCAGGCGCAAGGTGGTTGATGGCCATGGTCTTTCCTCGCTCCGTCATTCCGGGGCGTCGCGAAGCGACGAACCCGGAATCCAGAGATTGTGGCGCGAGATTCTCAGGTGCGCAATTGCGCACCAGAGTTCACGCTCCCGCGCGCCCCGGAATGACAAGTTACTCGCTCGTCGCGTCCTTCAGCACCTTCTGCAAGGTGTCGCCCTGCATCCGCGTGATGTCGTCCTGGTATTTGAGCAGCGCGCCCAGCGTGTCGCCGACCACTTGCGGGGTCAGCGAGCGGGCGTCGAGCTCCGACAGCGCAGTGGCCCAGTCGATGGTCTCGGCAACGCCCGGCGATTTGTAGAAATCCTGATTGCGTAGCGCCTGGACGAAGCGCACGACCTGCTGCGACAGTTTCGCGGAGATGCCCGGCACGCGCGACTTGACGATCGCGAGCTCACGATCGGCATCGGGATAATCGACCCAGTGATAGAGACAGCGCCGCTTCAGCGCGTCGTGGATTTCGCGGGTGCGGTTGGAGGTGATGATCACGATCGGCGGATGCGGCGCCTTCACGGTGCCGAATTCGGGAATCGTCACCTGGAAGTCGCTGAGGATTTCGAGCAGATACGCCTCGAACGCCTCGTCGGCGCGGTCGAGCTCGTCGATCAAGAGCACCGGCGGTCCCGCAACGTCGGGCTCCAGCGCCTGCAGCAGCGGCCGCTTGATCATGTAGCGGTCGGCGAAGATATCGGAGGAGAGCTGATCGCGATCGGTGTCGCCGGCGGCTTCCGCCATCCGGATCGCGATCATCTGCGCGGCGCTATTCCATTCGTAGACCGCCGAGGAAACGTCGAGGCCTTCGTAACACTGTAGACGGATCAGCTTCCGCCCCAAGGCCGCCGACAGCACTTTTGCGATCTCGGTCTTGCCGACGCCGGCTTCGCCTTCCAGAAACAGCGGCCGGCCCATGCGCAGCGACAGATAGGTCACCGTGGCCAGCGATCGCTCGGCGAGATAGCCGCGCGACGTCAGGAGTTCGAGCATCGAATCGACCGATGCCGGCAATACAACTGAAGTATTGGCACCGGACGTATTGGCCGCTGAGGTCATGAAAAAGCCAGTCTCGCTACGCCCTCACCGGGGACAAGTTTGGGCCGAGGCGTGAGGATCACTCACTCCTTGGCGTTGGCGGCGTCGAGGGCACGCCGCGTCAGCACGCCGATGAGGTGCGCGCGGTATTCGGCGCTGCCATGGATGTCGCTGTTGAGGCCGTCCGCCGGCACCTCGATGCCCTCAAGCGCCTTCGCGGCGAAGCGCTTCTTCAGGGCTTCCTCGAATGCCGTGACACGGAACACGCCTTCGGAGCCGGCGCCGGTGACCGCGACCCGCACGTCGGAGGGACGCCGCGCCACGAACACGCCGACCAGCGCGTAACGCGAGGCCTGGTTGCGGAACTTGATATAGGCCGCCTTCTTCGGCAGCGGGAACATCACCTTGGTGATGATCTCGTCGGCTTCGAGCGCCGTCGTGAACAGGCCCTGGAAAAACTCCTCCGCCTTGAGGCGGCGCTTGTTGGTGACGATGGTGGCGCCGAGCGCAAGCACGGCAGCCGGATAGTCCGCTGTCGGGTCGTTGTTGGCGAGCGAGCCGCCGATCGTGCCCTTGTGGCGCACGGCGGGATCGCCGATCTGGCCGGCCAGGTTCGCGAGCGCCGGGATCGCCTCGCCGACGATGGCGGAGCTTGCGACCTCGGCATGCCTGGCGGTGGCACCGATCACGAGCGCGCGGCCCTTCATCTCGATCGTGTTGAGCCCATCGATGTGGGAGAGGTCGACCAGATGCGGCGGGCTGGCGAGGCGCTGCTTCATGACGGGAATCAGCGTGTGGCCGCCGGCGATCACCTTGGCGTCTTCGTTCTTCACCAGGAGGTTGGCGGCCTGCCGAACGGTCCCGGGGCGATGGTATTTGAAATCGTACATCTGAATGTCCTGATCGCAGAGTGCGCGCGAGGTTTACGCGAGATCGGATTTCGCCATCGCCTTGGCGCCGGCGGAGATCGAGGTGACGATGTTCTGGTAGCCGGTGCAGCGGCAGAGATTGCCTTCCAGCTCCTCGCGGATGGTGTGGTCGTCGAGCTCGTTGCCCTTGCGATGGACGATGTCGATCGCGGTCATGATCATGCCGGGCGTGCAGAAGCCGCACTGCAGGCCATGGTGTTCGCGGAAGGCCTCCTGCATCGGATGCAGCGGCGCGCCGTCGGCGGCCAGGCCCTCGATCGTCTTGACCTCGTGGCCGTCGGCCATCACGGCGAGCGTGGTGCAGGACTTCACGGCCTTGCCGTCCAGATGCACGACGCAAGCGCCGCACTGCGAGGTGTCGCAGCCGACATGGGTGCCGGTGAGCCGCAGATTCTCGCGCAGGAACTGCACCAGCAGGGTGCGGGGATCGACATTGGCCGTGACAGGATTGCCGTTCACGATGAGGGAGATTTTTGCCATAAACACTCTCTATCAGCGCCCCGACGGGTCCCGTCGAAGCGGTTCTTATATTTATTCCAACCCATCATATGGGCCATTATGCCCCGGGGCAACATCACCCGGAATGCAAGGCGCCATGACAAAACGCGATATGCCGAAAGGCGCAATGCTTGAGGTGTTGGCCTTCAGCCCTGTACCGCCTTGGCGAAGTTCGCGAAAAATTCGTCGGCCAGTTTCTTGGCGGCGCCGTTGATCAGGCGCTGGCCGAGCTGCGCCAACTTGCCGCCGATCTGCGCCTCGACCTCGTAGGACAAAAGCGTGCCGCCGTCCTTCTCCGCAAGCTTGACCACGGCGCCACCCTTGGCGAAGCCGGCCACCCCGCCCTCGCCTTCGCCGGAGATCTTGTAGCCGTTCGGCGGGTCGAGATCGGACAGTGTGACCTTGCCCTTGAAGCGCGCCGACACCGGACCGACCTTCATTTTCGCCGTCGCGCGAAAGCCGCCATCGTCGGTCTTCTCCAGCTCCTCGCAGCCGGGGATGCAGGCCTTCAGCACCTCGGCATCGTTGAGCTTGGCCCACACGGCCTCGCGCGGCGCCGCAAGCTGGACTTCGCCGTTCATCGTCATGGCCATTGGGTGCCTCCCGGGATACCGAACTTGGATCGCGCAACTATAATGCAGCTCAAGTACCGCACGGAGGCGGCAAAAGAAAGGGTGGCCCTCGGTCACGTGCAATGCATATTCGCAACTGCAAAAAGCTTGCGCCGCCGGTTTGGGATTGGCACAGGCGGGTCATGGTGGTTAGGTCCCGCACAATATGAGCACATCCCTCTCCCCCCTGCTCGCGCCGATGCTGTCGAGCGTGGCCATGCGCGCGGTCTGCGACGACCGGTCGACCCTTCAGAATATGCTCGAATTCGAGGCAGCCCTCGCCCGAGCCGAGGCGGCCACGGGTGTGATTCCCGCGTCCGCGGTGGGCCCGATCGAAGCCGCGTGCAAGGCCGATACCTTTGACATGGCTGCGCTGGCCGAGGCCGCGACTCGATCCGGCAATCTCGCGATCCCCTTGGTCAAGACTCTAACCGCCAATGTCGGCAAGGCCGACGCCGAGGCCGCACGCTACGTGCATTGGGGCGCGACCAGCCAGGACGTCATCGACAGCGCGACCATGCTCACGCTTCGCGCCGGCATCGATGCATTGGACGCCGATCTCAGCCGCGCCATCAAGGGCTTTGCCGCACTTGCGCGCAGTCATCGCAACACGGCAATGGTGGCGCGAACCTGGCTCCAGCACGCCCTGCCGATGCCGTTCGGACTGAAGGCCGCCGAATATGCCGCAAGCCTTGCCCGCGCCCGCTGCCGCCTCAGGCGGCTGCGCCGCGAGGGCCTCGCACTGCAATTCGGCGGCGCGGCCGGCACGCTTGCGGCACTTGGCGACAAGGGGCTCGTCGTTTCAGAACGGCTGGCGCAGGAGCTGAACCTGCCATTGCCAGAAGCCCCCTGGCACACCCACCGTGACCGCATCGCGGAAGCCGCATCAGCCTTCGCGATTCTCGCCGGAAGCTGCGGCAAGATCGCGCGCGACGTCTCGCTGCTGATGCAGACCGACGTCGCAGAGGCGTTCGAGCCCGCCGGGGAAGGCCGCGGCGGCTCCTCGACCATGCCGCACAAGCGCAACCCGGTCGCAGCCGCAAGCGCGCTCGGCTGCGCGACCATGGCGCCTCAGCTCGCAGCGACGATTTTTGCCGCACAGGTGCAGGACCACGAACGCAGCGCCGGTCCCTGGCACGCGGAATGGCCGACGCTGCCGCAATTGATGCTGGTCACCTCCGGCGCGCTTGCCGCCATCGTCGACATCGCCGAGGGTCTCGATGTCGATGCCGCGCGCATGCGCAGCAATCTCGATGCGACGCACGGGCTGATCATGGCGGAAGCGGTTACCTTTGCGCTGGCCGAGACGATCGGCAAGAGCGATGCGCATCATCTGATCGAGGCCGCGAGCAAGCGCGCGGTCGCCGAGAAGAAGCATCTGCGCGAGGTGCTCGCAGCCGATTCGCATGTCACTGCGCATCTTTCGCCGGAAAAAATTGCGGCGTTGCTCGAGCCGATGGCCTATCAAGGCGCTTCCCAAGCCCTGATCGATCGCCTGCTCGACAGCCTCGAACGCGAATAAAGCAGTCCTGCGCGCAAATAAAACGGAGACGCCCGCATGCCCATGATTGATGCCGACGGTTGCCTGATCAACGTCTCCGTCGAGGGCCGCGACGGGGGGCCGACGCTGATGCTCTCGAACTCGCTCGGCTGCACGCTGCAGATGTGGGAGCCGCAGATGAAGGCACTGACGCAGATATTCCGCGTCATCCGCTACGACCGCCGCGGCCACGGCAAGTCCAACGTTCCGCCCGGCCCCTACACCATGGAGCGCTTCGGCCGCGACGTGCTCGCCATCCTGGACGACCTCAATATCGAAAAAGTGCACTGGTGCGGCCTGTCGATGGGCGGCATGGTTGGGCAATGGCTCGGCGCGAACGCGCCGGAGCGCTTCGGCAAGCTCATCCTCGCCAACACCTCCTGCTACTACGCCGAGCCGACCAAATGGCTCGAGCGCATTGACGCGGTGAAGAAGGGCGGCATCGCCGCCGTCGCCGACGCCGTTATCGCCGGCTGGCTCACCCAGGATTTCCGCGAGCGCGCGCCCGACATCACCGCCAGGATGAAGGAGATGCTGCTGGCCTCGCCGCTCGAAGGCTATCTCGCCTGCTGCGAAGCGCTGTCGACGCTCGACCAGCGCGCGTTGCTGCCGAACATCAAGAACCCGACACTGGTGATCGCCGGCCGCCACGACATGGCGACGCCGATTTCGGCGGGTGAATTGATCCGCTCAAGCATTCCCGGCGCGAGCATGACCATCATTGACGCCGCCCACATTTCCAATGTCGAGCAGCCGCACGCATTCACCGACGCGGTCGTGGGCTTTTTGACGCAACGCTAGCCACAACCGTCGTTGGGAGCACAGCGATGCAACCAGAAATCCGTCTGCCGTGAGAGACTGGATTGCTTCGTCGCTTCGCTCCTCGCAATGACGAAGGAGGAAACAGCATGGACGACCAGAAACGCCGCGATGCCGGTATGAACGTGCGCCGAAAAGTGCTGGGCAATGCCTGGGTCGACAAGTCGATCGCGGGTCGCAATGCATTCAACACCGATTTCCAGGACATGATCACGCGCTACGCCTGGGGCGAGATCTGGACGCGGCCGCATTTCGACGAGCGCACGCGGCGGGTGCTGGTGATCGGCACCATGGTTGCGCTTGGGCAATGGGATGAATTCCGCCTGCATGTGCGCGCGGCCCTCGCTGAGGGTGGCTTCACGCCCAACGACATCAAGGAAATCCTGCTGCAGCAGGCGATCTATTGCGGCGTGCCGGCGGCGAACCACGCCGTCAAGGAAGCCTCAGCGATTGTGCAGGAGCTCGGCCTGCTCAAGACCTAGCGGCGGGGTGGCCTCGACGGGCTTCTGAACGATCTTGGGCGCCGCCGCGGGCCGCTCGATCACCACCACGATGGCGGCACCGAGCAAGAGCAGAAGTTCGGTGGCGTGCAGCCGCAGCGCGGCCATCTCGCCGACCTTCGAGGCCATGATCATGCTCGCAAACGAGATCAGGCTGCCGATCGCAAGCGCAATGCCGAGCGCTTCGTCGCTGCCGCCGTTCTTGCGGATACGGGGGATGCAGAGCAGCGCAAGGTAGATCGCAAAGAACGCCACCACCGTTAAGCGCCCCAGCGCCAGCAGCCAGGCGGCGCGCACCGTGTCCATCCCCGCCATCTGGAGATGGTCGCTGAGGAAAAGAGCGACTGCGACGCTCGGCCGCTCATAGAGGCCGTGCACCGGCGCCACCATGATGTTGAAGGCAACGAGGGTCCAGGTCGGGATGAAATAGGCCGCCAGAAGTGCGCCGTTGACCGAACCGATCCGCCAGTTTCCGAACATGCCGCTTCCCGCTTCGTTTGGCCGCGCCTTCGATGAAAGGCTCTGCCGGGAGCTAACTCGCATCAGACTGTGGCGGCAATTTAAACCCTTTGTTTACCTTAACTGCCTCCCGACAGGCATCCGATGGCGCTGACGGAGCCGGTTCCGCCCATTGCGGGGGAACCGGAGCGCCAAATGATCTCTGTAAAAGCCTTGATGCGGAGGCGAGGCCGGTTGCAGCCGCCAGTTCCCTCCTGTTACAAAACGAGAATGCTTAAGGGCTGCCGGGGCCCGAGAAGAAACCAGCACTCTCTCGAAGAGCTCCCTTTGAGCCGCGTCAGATTTGGGTACGGCAGCCTATGGATTATTTCGCCCAGCAGCTCATCAACGGTCTCGTGCTCGGCTCGATCTACGGGCTGATCGCGATCGGCTACACGATGGTCTACGGCATCGTCGGGATGATCAACTTCGCCCATGGCGATGTCTTCATGATCGGCGGCTTCATCGCCCTGATCACCTTCCTTCTGCTGGTCTCGACGGGCCTGACTGCGGTCCCGGTGATCCTTTTGATCGTGATCCTGGTCTCGATGGCGATCACCGCCCTGTATGGCTGGACCATCGAGCGCATCGCCTACCGTCCGCTGCGCCACTCCTTCCGCCTCGCGCCGATGCTGTCGGCGATCGGCATGTCGTTCGTGCTGACCAACTATTCGCAGGTGGCGCAAGGCGCGCGGGTGAAGCCAGTGCCGCCAGTGATCACCGGCGGCTATACGCTGCACGAGAGCGCCGATGGCTTCGTCATCCAGCTCTCCAATATCCAGATCGTGGTGGTCATCACCACCATCGTGCTGCTGGCGATCTTCACCTGGCTGGTGTCGCGCACACGGCTCGGGCGCGACATGCGCGCCTGCGAGCAGGACCAGACCATGGCGGCGCTGCTCGGCGTCAACGTCGACCGCACTATCTCCATGACCTTCGTGATCGGCGCTGCGCTCGCCGCAGTGGCCGGCCTGATGTACCTGCTCTATTACGGCCTGGTCGATTTCTTCATGGGCTTCGTCGCCGGCATCAAGGCGTTCACCGCGGCCGTACTCGGCGGCATCGGCTCGCTGCCCGGCGCCATGCTCGGGGGGCTCGCGATCGGGCTGATCGAGACGTTCTGGTCGGCCTATTTCTCGGTCGAATACAAGGATGTCGCCGCGTTCTCGATCCTGATCGTCGTGCTGATCTTCATGCCGACCGGCCTGCTCGGCCGCCCCGAAGTCGAAAAAGTCTGACGGTCGCGCGCGTGAAAGCTCCCTCGATCAATACGGCCAAAACCGCATCGGGCATCCCCGCTCTCCTGAAGACCGCCTGCGTCAACGCACTGATCGCGCTGGTGCTGTTCTCGCTGATGGTCGGCGTCCGCACCGAAGCCGGTTCCGACGGCCAGCTCACCTATTGGACGCGCTTCGGCGAGGTCGCCTCCCTCGTCGCCGCGGTATTCGGCGGCTCGATCGTGCTCGAGCTGCTCAAGCAATGGATCGGTCCGACCGGCGCCGAGAAGCTGGTGCCGCCGGCGGTGCAGAGCGGAATGTCGTTCCTCGGCCGCTATCTCGCACCGGCGCTTCTGATCTTCACCCTGCTGGTGCCTGTGATCTTCTATGACCAGCGCTACATCCTCGATCTCGCCATCCTCGTGCTCACCTATGTGATGCTGGGCTGGGGGTTGAATGTCGTAGTCGGGCTGGCTGGCCTGCTCGATCTCGGCTATGTCGCCTTCTATGCGGTCGGCGCCTATTCCTACGCGCTGCTTGCGACCAATTTCGGCTGGTCATTCTGGATCTGCCTGCCGCTAGCGGGCGTCCTCGCCGCATTCTGGGGCGTGCTGCTCGGTTTCCCCGTGCTGCGCCTGCGCGGCGACTACCTCGCGATCGTGACGCTCGCCTTCGGCGAGATCATTCGCCTCGTCATCATTAATTGGCAGGATCTGACCGGCGGCCCCAACGGCGTCTCCAGCATTCCCCGCCCCTCTTTCTTCGGCATCCCGCTCGACAACAGCGACAACGGGCTCGCCGCCAGACTCGGCATCGAATATTCTCCGACCCATCGCATCGTCTTCCTGTTCTACCTGATCCTGGCGCTCGCGCTGCTCACCAACTGGGTGACGATCCGGCTGCGCCGCCTGCCGATCGGCCGTGCCTGGGAAGCCCTGCGCGAGGACGAGGTCGCCTGCCGCGCGCTCGGCATCAACACCACCACGACGAAGCTCACGGCATTCGCGACCGGTGCGATGTTCGGCGGCTTTGCCGGCGCGTTCTTTGCGACCCGCCAGGGCTTCATCAGCCCGGAATCCTTCACCTTCCAGGAATCGGCGCTGGTGCTCGCCATCGTCGTGCTCGGCGGCATGGGCTCGCAGCTTGGCGTGGCGCTCGCAGCGCTCGCCATGATCGGTGGTTTCGAACTGTTCCGGAGCCTCGAGAGCTATCGCATGCTGGTGTTCGGCATGGCCATGGTGCTGATCATGATCTGGCGGCCGCGCGGCCTGATCGGCCATCGCGCGCCGACCGTGTACCTGACCAAGGCCCACGCGATCTCATCGGACCTCGTCAAGGAGGGGCACGGATGAGCCGCGACCAGATTCTCGAGGTCGACCGGCTCACCATGCGCTTCGGCGGCATCGTCGCGGTGCAGGACCTGTCGTTTGCTGCCGAGCGGAAGAAGATCACCGCGCTGATCGGACCCAACGGTGCCGGTAAGACGACGGTCTTCAACTGCATCACCGGCTTCTACAAGCCGAGCGGCGGCGCCATCCGCCTCGGCCATGACGACGGCAAGGTGATCGCGCTGGAACGGCTGAACGATTTCCGCATCGCCAAGCAGGCCAAGGTCGCCCGCACCTTCCAGAACATCCGCCTGTTTCCCGGCATGACCGCGCTGGAAAACCTGATGGTGGCGCAGCACAACGCGCTGATGCGCGCCTCCGGCTTCACCTTGCTCGGGCTCATTGGCGCGCCCGTCTACCGCGACGCCGAGAAGCGCGCGATCGATCTCGCCACCGACTGGCTCAAGCGCGTCAATTTGCTCGATCGCGCCGACGATGCTGCCGGTAATTTTGCCTATGGCGACCAGCGACGACTCGAGATCGCACGCGCGATGTGCACCGAGCCCGCGCTCTTGTGCCTGGACGAACCCGCCGCCGGCCTCAATGCGCGCGAGAGCGCCGCCCTGAGCGAGCTGCTGCTGTCGATCCGCAACGAGCTCGGCACCTCGATCCTGCTGATCGAGCACGACATGTCCGTGGTGATGGAGATCTCCGACCATATCGTGGTGATGGACCACGGTGTGAAGATCTCTGAAGGCTCCCCGCGCGAGGTTCGCGACAATCCGAAGGTGATCGCCGCCTATCTCGGCACCGATGAGGAAGAGGCGGCGGCCGTGATGGAGAGCGGGTCGTGACGTCGCCCACTGCCCTGCTCGCGATCCACGGCCTTCGCGCTGCCTACGGCAAGATCGAGGCGCTGAAGGGCGTTGACCTCGAGATCAATGCCGGCGAGATCGTGGCGCTGATCGGCGCCAACGGCGCCGGCAAATCGACGCTGATGATGACGATCTTCGGCAAGCCCCGCGCCCGCGCCGGCCAGATCCTGTACGAAGGCCGCGACATCACCGAAGTGCCCACCCACGAGATCGCGCATTTGCGCATCGCGCAATCGCCGGAAGGCCGCCGCATCTTCCCGCGCATGAGCGTGGCGGAAAATCTCCAGATGGGGGCGGACGCCACCGAATGCACCGACGCCGAACGCGAGGTGACGCTACAACGCGTGTTCACGCTGTTTCCGCGGCTGAAGGAACGCTACGGCCAGCGCGGGGGAACCCTGTCTGGCGGCGAGCAGCAGATGCTGGCCATCGGCCGCGCTTTGATGAGCCGCCCTCGCCTGCTCCTGCTTGATGAGCCCTCGCTCGGTCTGGCGCCGCTGATCGCGCGCCAGATTTTCGATGCGATCCGCACTCTGAACCGGCAGGACGGCCTGACCGTGCTGATCGTCGAGCAGAACGCCAACCACGCGCTCAAGCTCGCCCATCGCGGCTATGTCATGGTCAATGGCCTGATCACCCTGGCCGGGACCGGTGCCGAGTTGTTGCAGCGCCCCGAGATTCGCGCCGCCTACCTGGAAGGCGGCCGGCACGGCTGAGGCCGCCCAAGGCGAACCCGTGCGGCCGAATTTGGCGATATCTCTGCCAATGCCCGTATTTTGCCGGTGACTTCTCCTCGAATTCATTCAAGAATGGCGCCGGTTTGAACCGGGCATGCCCGGTAACTTCCACAGGCGACCACCCTCGAGGTATCTCATGAAATCACTGAAGCTCATCGGTCTGGCATTCGGCGCATCGATCGCGCTGTCGAGCGCGGCATTCGCGCAGGATGTCACCGTCGCAGTCGCAGGTCCGATGACCGGCGGCGAGTCCGCCTTCGGCCGCCAGATGAAGAACGGCGCCGAGATGGCCGTAGCCGATATCAACGCCGCCGGCGGCGTCAACGGCAAGAAGCTCGCGTTGTCCGTCGAGGACGACGCCTGCGATCCGAAACAGGCGCGCTCGATCGCCGAGAAGATCGCCGGCGCGAAAATTCCGTTCGTGGCCGGGCATTATTGCTCGTCCTCGTCGATCCCCGCGTCGGAAGCCTATGCCGACGGCAACGTGCTCCAGATTACTCCCGCCTCCACCAATCCGAAGTTCACCGATAGCGGACTGTGGAACGTGGCGCGCGTCTGCGGCCGCGACGACCAGCAGGGCCTGGTCGCCGCCCAGTTCATCGCCAAGAACTACAAGGGCAAGAACATCGCCATCCTCAACGACAAGACCACCTACGGCAAGGGTCTTGCGGACGAGACCAAGAAGGCGCTCAACAAGGCCGGCGTCACCGAGAAGATGTACGAGTCCTACAACAAGGGCGACAAGGACTTCAACGCGATCGTCTCGCGGCTGAAGCGCGACAACATCGATCTCGTCTATGTCGGGGGCTACCATCAAGAGAGCGGCCTTCTCCTGCGCCAGATGCGCGACCAGGGCCTGAAGACCGTGCTGATGGCCGGCGACGCACTCGCCGACAAGGAATACGCCTCCATCACCGGCCCGGCCGGCGAAGGCACGCTGTTCACCTTCGGCCCCGATCCGCGCAACAAGCCGACCGCGAAGAAGATCGTCGAAGCCTTCAAGGCCAAGAACATCGACCCCGAGGGCTACACGCTCTACACCTACGCAGCGATGCAGGTCTGGTCGGAGGCGGCCAAGAAGGCCGGCACCACCGACGCCAAGAAGGTCATGGCAGCCATCAAGGCCGGCAAGTGGGATACCGTGATCGGGCCGATCGAGTATGACTCCAAGGGCGATATCAAGCAGCTCGACTACGTCGTCTACAAATGGGACGCCAAGGGCGGCTACGCCGCGATCAGCGGCAACGGCACCTAAGCACGCTTGCCGGGGCCTGAAGGCCTCCTCCAATCATCATCGCGCCCCGGCTCGCCCGGGGCGTTTCTTCCTGCGTTAGGATCAGACTGCTGCTTGTATCGCGCCGTCCACCGCGGCTTGGGCCTTCCTCAGCGCTTGAAGAAGATCGTTCGGCCGAAACGGCTTTTGCAGGCAGACCACGCTGGCGAGGTGGGGCGATTGTTCCATGAAGTCCAGCGCCGTCATCCCCGACACGGCAACGACCGGGAGGCTCGGTGCAAGCTCGCGCAGGGTCGTGATGACCTCGACGCCACTGGTATCGCCGAGGAAAATGTCCACGATTGCCGCGTCGAAGCCGACCTCGGTGAAGGCTTTCACCCCGGCTGCGCCGCTGTCGGCCTCAACGACCTCATAACGGTTGACGCGCAGCACGATCGCGACCATCGCACGGACGTCCTTCTGGTCGTCGATGATGAGAACGCGGGGCATAGGGAACAACTCCCGGATCCTGAAATCAAAATGCCTGGTTCAAACCTGGAACCCGCAGCTGCGGGAGAGCATTATTGCACCATCCAGTAAAGCGCATCTTACCCGATCCCCGGTGCGCGTTCCCCCCAAAATTAAGTAAACTGTAACCTTCGGTTGAGTCGCAGTGGGTTTTGTCATGATGCGTGCCCAGAACCCGCTACCATGGGCAGAAATTGATTGGGCCAAATGAGATTGGCGAAGATGCTCAAAACCGATCTGCGCGAGCTGCACGTGTCTGCGACGACCGATCGAAGCACATTCCTTTCGACGTTGCCGGCTACCCCGAAGGACCGCACCGCAGCATTGGCGATCGTGGGCGTCTCGTCGATCCTGTTCGCAGTGGCCGTGCCCTTCGCGGGTATCTCGCTACTGCCCGTGCCAGCCTTCGTCGCCAGCTATCAATCCGCCCTTGTGGTCGCGGACATTGTCACCGCCGTCCTGCTGTTGTCGCAGTTTGCGGTGCTCAGGACCAGCGCGCTGCTCGTGCTCGCGACGGGCTATCTGTTCACAGCCGCCGCGGCCGTGGTCCATGCCCTCACCTTCCCCGGACTTTTTTCGCCGACCGGGCTGCTGGGGGCCAACCAGCAGACCACGGTCTGGCTCTACATGATCTGGCACGGCGGCTTTCCGCTCTGCGTGCTGGCCTACGCCTGGCTGAAGGAGGCCGACGGCGGCGCCCGGATCACGGGCTCGGCAAGCAAGGCGATCTACGCCAGCGTGGTCGGCGTCGTCACGATCATGATCGTCTTGACCTGGATCGTCACTGCGCAGCACGACCTGCTTCCGGTCCTGCTGCGCGATGGCGGCTACACGCAGATCATGATCGGCGTGGTGTCCTTTGTCTGGTCCTTGAGCTTCGCCGCGCTGGTCTCGCTGTGGTTCCGCCGTCCGCATTCGGTCATCGATGTCTGGCTCATGGTGGTGATGTGCGCATGGCTGTTCGACATCGCGCTGTCGGCGATCGTCAACGTGGCACGCTTCGATCTCGGCTTCTACGCCGGTCGTGTCTACGGCCTCTGCGCGGCGACCTTCGTGCTCGCGGTGCTCCTGATCGAAAATGTCCGCCTCCAGGCGCATACGCTGGGTCTCGTCGGCAGGCTGCGCCAGCAGTCGGCATTGGATCGCGACTATTATGGCAAGCGCCTTGCCCTGTACGGCGCCGTCGTCGAATCCGCCAATGATGCCATCATCACGAAGACGCTCGACGGTGTCATCACGGGCTGGAACAAGGCCGCCGAACATCTGTTCGGCTATGCCGCCGCGGAGGCCATCGGGCAGCCGATCGACATCATCGTCCCGGAGGACCGCAAGGCCGAGGTCAGGGGTATCCTGAACCGGGTCGGCGGCAACGAAACGATCGCACAGCACGAGACGGTCCGGATCCGAAAAGACGGCCGGCGGGTCGACGTCGTCCTCAATGTTTCTCCGCTGAAATCAGCCAACGGACAGATCATCGGCGCTTCCAAGATCGCCCACGACATCACGGAAGAGAAGCAGGCACGAGAAAAACTGCGCCGCGAGGTCGAGGAGCGGCAGCGGATCTTCGAGACCTCACAGGACCTGATCCTGGTCACCGACGGTTTTGGCAATTTCATCCAGGTCAGCCCGAGCGTGAAGACCATTCTCGGCTTGAATCCGGAAGACATGATCGGGCACAGCGCCACCGAGTTCATTCATCCCGATGACCTCCAGAAGACGCGCGACGAGATGCGCGCGGCGCGGCGTGGCGCGGTCAAGCGCAGCTTCGAGGCGCGCTACTACCACTACGACGGTCACGAGGTCACGCTGAACTGGATGGGCACCTGGTCCGAGCCGGTCAAGCGCCATTTCTTCATCGGCCGCGACCTCACCGAGAAGCAGGCGGCCGAGGCGCAGTTCAGGCACGTCCAGAAGATGGATTCGATTGGTCAATTGACCGGCGGTGTCGCGCACGACTTCAACAATGTGCTGACCGTCATCACCGGCACGATCGGAATTTTGGCGGACGCGGTCGCTGACCGTCCCGAGCTCGCCGCCATCACCAAGCTGATCGACGACGCCGCCGAGCGCGGCGCGCAACTGACCAAGCATCTGCTCGCGTTCGCCCGCAAGCAGCCGCTCCAACCGCGCGAAATCGACGTCAACGCATTGACGCTCGAGGCCGCAAAGCTCCTGCATCCCACGCTCGGCGAGCAGATCACCATCATGCCGCAACTCACCGAGGATGCGTGGCCGGCACTGATCGACCCGGGTCAGCTTTCCACCGCGATCCTCAACCTCGCGCTGAACGCGCGCGATGCGATGCCCGACGGCGGAACGCTGGTGCTGGAGACGCGCAACATCTTCCTCGACGACGGCTATGCCAGCATGAATCCCGACGTGGTGGCCGGCAATTACGTCATGATCGCCGTCAGCGACACCGGCTCCGGAATCCCGCCGGAGTTGATGGACCGGGTGTTCGATCCCTTCTTCACCACGAAGGAGGTCGGCAAGGGCACCGGCCTCGGGCTCAGCATGGTGTTCGGCTTCGTCAAGCAGTCCGGCGGACACATCAAGATCTACAGCGAGGAAGGCCACGGCACGAGCGTGAAGATTTACCTGCCGCGCTCGAGCGGCGTGCAGGAGACCGAATTCGAGGCGCTGCAGAACGCGCCGGTCACCGGCGGCCACGAAAAGATCCTGATCGTCGAGGACGACGCGCTGGTGCGCCAATATGTCGTGACCCAGATCAAGAGCCTCGGCTATACCGCCCTCGAAGCCGCCAACGCGGCCGAGGCCCTCGTCATCATCGACGCCGACAAGGACATCGACCTGCTATTCACGGACGTCATCATGCCCGGCAACATGAACGGCCGCCAGCTCGCCGACGAGGCGGCTCGCCGCCGCCCCGACCTGAAGACGCTGTTCACCTCGGGCTACACCGAGAACGCCATCGTCCATCACGGGCGGCTCGATTCCGGCGTGCTGCTGCTGGCAAAGCCCTACCGTAAGTCCGAGCTCGCCAAGATGCTGAGGACCGCGCTCGCGGGTTGAGCCTGCGGCATCCCTGCGATATCGCTGAAGCGAGCGCCTTTCAGCCTGCGGAGCCGCCTTGAAAAACCTTCTCACCGATATCGCCGGCGTCCGCGTCGGCCATGCCGAGGATGCGAAAATCGCCACTGGCACGACCGCGATCATCTTCGACGCCCCCGCGGTTGCGGCCATCGATGTTCGCGGCGGCGGACCCGGCACGCGCGAAGACGCGTTGCTCGACCTCGCCAGCACCGTCGATCGCGTTGACGCCATCGCGCTGTCCGGCGGCTCCGCCTTTGGAATCGACGCCGGCGGCGGCATCCAGGCCTGGCTCGCCGAACAAGGCCGCGGCTTGCGGATTCGCGAGGCGGTGATTCCGATCGTGCCTGGCGCAATCGTTTTCGACTTGCTCAACGGCGGCGACAAGGCCTGGGGACGCTTCGCGCCCTATCGCGACCTCGGCTACGCCGCAGCGTTGGCCGCCAGCGACGATTTCGCACTGGGCAGCGTCGGCGCCGGCCTCGGTGCCACCACCGCGACCTTCAAGGGTGGACTGGGGTCGGCCTCCGCGGTCCTGGCCAATGGTATCAAGGTCGCCGCGATCATGGTCGTCAACGCGGTCGGCAGCACAACCGTTGGCGAAGGGCCTTGGTTCTGGGCTGCGCCCTTCGAGGAGAACGGCGAGTTCGGCGGGCGCGGCCTGCCGTCCACGTTCACACCGGACATGCTGGCGATGCGCATCAAGGGCGGACCCGCCGCGAACGCGCGCGAGAACACCACGATCGGCGTCGTTGTCACCGATGCCACGCTGACCAAACCCCAGGCCAAGCGGCTTGCGATGATCGCGCATACCGGGTTCGCCCGTGCGATCTATCCGGTGCATGCCCCGACCGACGGCGACGTGCTGTTCGCCGCCGCAACGGGCGAGAAGCCGATCGAGCCGCTGGTCGGCCTTACCGAGCTCGGAACGATCGCCGCCAACGTGGTCGCACGCGCCATCGCTCGCGGCGTCTACAATGCGACGGCCCTGTCCTTTGCCGGCGCAATGCCGGCGTGGAAGGACCGGTTCGGATAGAAACGAAACGGCTGACACGGCGTTACCCTGGCCGACAAGGTGCACAACCATGCCGTCTTCCGTGATCCGCTTTTTCCGCTACGCCCCCGATAGGCGCGAGCTGACGGTGACTTTCGTCAGCGGACGCGTCTATGTCTACGCGGACGTTCCGCCCGAGGTCGCCGCCGCGTTCAAGAATGTGCGCTCAAAGGGTACGTTCTTCAACCGCGAAATCCGTGATCGGTATGTCTATCGTGACATCACGCACGAATATGCAGGCTAGCCGTGAGCAAGGTTACACGCTCATCGACATCGATGAACCGACAGCCGCTGAGGCGCCTTGTACCTGCCCGCCCTGCCGCTGCATCAACTGCGCGAACAGATCGTACGCCGAATTACGGGAGCTGGGGGCGCCCGGGACCGTCGTCGACATCTTGAAGCCGTCGGCATAGGTGACGGTGGTGGTGGTCGAACCGTCGGCGCCGGTCGTCGAGGTCGAGGTCGAGCCGCCGCTGGATCGCGAGGAGGAATCCGAACCGCTGCCGGAGGCATCGCCCGCACCTTGCGCGTGATGGTGGCCGCGATGGCCGCTCTTCAGCGCCTTCGACATCTCATCGAGGCTGACGCTGCCGTCGGTATTCGAATCCAGTTTCGAGAAAACGTCGTCGGCCTGCGCGAGATTGGTGCCGCCGGCGCCGAGCGCATTCTCGAATTCCGACTTGGTGATCTTGCCGTCGCCGTCCCCATCGATCTGCGAGAACAGATCCTTCAAGGCGGCGTCGCGGCGCGTCGAGGAGGAGGACGTCGAACTCGACGAGGTCGAGCTGGCGGCGCTGCCGGTGCTGTCCGAGGATTGGCTCTGCGCAGCGAACAGCGCGTTCATCGTCTCCGGCGAGATCTGCGGGGTCTTGCCCGCATTGACCGACGAGGCCGCGCCGGTCGTGCTGTTGCTGCCGCTCTCGATCGCGAACGGATTGGTCGCGGGCTTTTGCGAGGATCCCGTCTTCTGCGTCGACGAGGACGATTTCGAATTCGTCAGCGACTGGATCGCGTCGAGTGCGCTCGATACGGCCCCAAGAGCAAACAACATTGCACAACTCCAACCGATGCGGCATGCCGCGGCCAATGTTCTGTTCAGGTGAAGTCAGCAAGCGCCGTGCCAGCGCAAAAAGCTCAATGAAATCCGCTTTCACCGCACTTTGCACGGCCCGGAACACCGGCAATTCATGCCGGTCGCGGCAGAAATTTCCGCCCACAGGAAGCACGCCGCCCCTGCATTGCCCGGCTGAGAGGCCCATGTTAGGCGAGTCCATCTTCCACGGCCGCCACGGGAAACCGCCATGACCCAAGCCTTCGCTCCCCGCCCCCTGGCAATCGCGCCCTCGATCCTGGCCTCGGATTTCTCCAGGCTCGGCGAGGAGGTGCGCGCCGTGGACGCCGCTGGAGCCGACTGGATCCATCTCGACGTCATGGACGGGCACTTCGTTCCCAACATCTCGTATGGCCCCGACGTCATTAAGGCGATGCGCCCGCACACCAAGAAGATCTTCGACGCGCATCTGATGATCTCGCCCTGTGACCCCTATCTCGAGGCCTTCGCGAAAGCCGGCTGCGACCACATCACCGTGCATGCCGAGGCCGGTCCCCATCTGCACCGCTCGCTTCAGGCGATCCGCGCACTCGGCAAGAAGGCCGGCGTTTCGCTCAATCCGGGCACGCCGATCAGTGCCCTCGAATACGTCCTGGACCTGGTCGACCTCGTGCTGGTGATGTCGGTCAATCCCGGCTTCGGCGGCCAGGCCTTCATCCCCTCCGCGATCGGCAAGATCCGCGACATCCGCGCCATGACAGCGGGCCGGCCGATCGATATCGAGGTCGATGGCGGCGTCGGGCCCGACGTCGCAGGTCCCCTGGCTGCGGCCGGGGCCAACGCCTTCGTCGCCGGCACGTCCGTGTTCAGGGGCGGCACGCAGGACGCCTATAAGACCAACATCGCCGCAATCCGCAACGCCGCCGCGGGTGCACGCGGCGAGGCGATCTGAGGGCCCGCTCGACTCCGCAGACGTGCGGCCTCTACGGGTGTTGCGGCGCGTGATGCCTAAATTTGCAACTTGATCCGTACTCCTCCGGGCTTCCCTGATTCGCGCAAATCACCGCAAGTGATTCTTGCCTGTTTTCGCGGGAGCACATCATGACGACGACCCTGGTCTGGACTGGCGTGGCGTTGTGGCTTGGTTTTTGTGCGTTTGTTGTGTTTGGTCCATCGGCCGGACCGGTGAAGGTCTCGGTACGCTCGGCCCGCATCGCTCGTCGCGACTGGTATCGGGCCTGACCCCATGCATATCGCGCTCGTGAAACGTCAGCCGAAGCGCCGGTGCCGCATCCCGCGGCGCCCACATCCTGACCTCGATTTTTTCTTCGGTCGGCTCGAACGCACCGAAGGCGAGATGCGCGACGACACCGGGCCCGAGATGGACCTGGATCACCCGCTCCGGTCACCGCGCCGGCATTGAATTCTTTTCTGGACCAAGCTCATGAAGCCGCATTGCCCGAACTGCCTCAAGGAAATGACCAAGGCATCCGCGTCGCGTAACCTGTTCAACTGCGAGCCGTGCCGCGAGATCATCCAGTTCTTCGGCGGCAGCGCGGATCACTGCGAGCCCGGCCCGCAATTCTCCTGGCCGATCCGTCGCAAGCGCTCCGTCCACACCGCTCACGCGGCCTGAGCCTCCAGGATCCAGAGCGCGGCCCTATCCGGCCTCCTCGCCCGCATCCGCAGCCATTCGCGGCGGCCGTACCACAGTGACGGTGCAGGCCGCTTCCGAGGCCACCTTGGCCGAGACGCTGCCGAGCAGCGTGCGCCTGAACGAGCCCTGCCGCGCGCCGATGATGACGTGGTCGACGTGGTTGACCTCGCAAAACTCCAGGATGGCCGCCGCGGGATCGACGGCTTCCAGCACGTGAGCCGAGAGCCGGCTCTCATCGAGCTTGAGCGGCGTGGCCCAGTGTCTGAGCGCCACCAACCGGTCGATATGCTTGTTGGAGCCCTGCTCATCCAGCGTCCTGTCAATCGCGATGCGGTTGAGCCTCAGCACGTTGAGACAGGCGAGCCGCGCCGACGGCAGCGTGGCGAGAATACGCTCGGTGGTGACGCGCAACGCTTCGTTCAGCTCGGGGGCGCCTTCCACCGTGTCGAGCGCGACCGCGAGGATCGGGCTTGATGCGATCTGGGCTGCGACATCCGATTTCGCGCGCGGCTGCATGACGCCCTGGTTGAAGCGGCGCCGCCAAGCGACGCTTAACGGGTCGCGCTTCATCCGCTCCGAGCGTGTGGTGAGCCTGATCTGGTCCGGATGGGTCAGATCGAAGGCGAGCTGCGACGCCGTCGGATAGCGCCGCACCGGTTCGATCTCGAGGCACCGCAGCACCACCTCCTGGAGCCAGGGCGGATAATCAGCGCGCAAGCCGCGCGGCGGGTGCGGATCGCGCCAAAGCCGGCGCCGCATCGCACGCAGTGTCTCGCCCTCGCCGAACGGCCGCTCGCCGGTCGTGAAGAAATAGAGCAGCACGCCCAGCGAGAACAGATCGCTGCGCGGATCGTCGCGCACCCCTGACAACCGTTCTGGCGCCATATAGGGCGCGGTGCCGTAAGGCAGGCGGAATTCCTCCTGCAACAGGTCCGGCAGATGGTTGTGATGCGACAGGCCATAGTCGATCAACACCGCCTCGCCGCTCTCGCGGAACATGATGCTGCTCGGCTTGATGTCGTGATGGATCACGTTCTGCCGGTGCAAATCAGCAAGCCCCGTTGCGATCCTGGCGACGAGCTGCCGCGCCTCGTCATACGGCAGCGGCAGGTCGGGCAACCGCTTGTAGAGCGTGGTCCCGGAGATGCGCTCGATCACGACATAGGCCTGGTGGGCGAAATCGCCGGTGCCGAAACAGGAGGGCACGTGCGGACCCGCAAGCCGCGGCAGGATCATCATCTCCATCTCGAAGGAGACGATCGCCGCGGGGTCCTCGCCCTCCGACACCCGCGGAATTTTCATCAGCAGCGGCACGTCGAGGCCGGGACGGGTGACGGTCCACAGCGTCGCCATTCCGCCGGCATGGACGCATTCGCCAATCGTGTAGCCGTCGATCTCTGCGCCCGATTTGACGAGGGGTTTCGGCATCGGCCTCTAACGCCCCTGCGACAGTCGGTCGGCGAGCCAATGCGGCAGGCCGTTCTCGCGGATCCGGTTCGCGGCCGTCTCGACGTCGTAGGGCGCGCGGCAATAGGTGATCTGGCACGAGACCGTGTCGAACAGCGCGAAAGCCGCGGATGGATCGCCATCGCGCGGCTGGCCGACCGAGCCGAGCACCGCAAGCCATTGCCGGCCGCGCAGCAGCGGTACGGAGACGTCAGTCTTGGGCACGAGTCCCGACATCTTCGCCGTCACCGACATCGAATAGATCGCCGGGCGGTGGATGTGGCCGCAGAACGTGACATGAGCCGGCGTCGCGATCAGGCTCTTGGCTGCGTCGGCGGTCGATCGGACATAGTGCCAGCTTCGGGGGCTGGAGGCTTCCGAATGCACGAACAGGCGATCGCCGTCCTCCACCAGCATCGGCAATTCCGCCAGGAACCGCCGCTGCGCGGTGTCGAGCCGGCCGCGGGTCCATTCGATCGCGATTTGCGCCTCGGCATTCATGGTCTCGGCCGAGGAATTCACCGCCTGGTCATGATTGCCGCGCACGGCGACGGCGCCTTGGACAACCAGCTCCATCGCGGTATCCACCACCCATTCCGGATCGGCGCCATAGCCGACGAAGTCGCCAAGCAGGATGAAGCGCTCGGCGCCACGCGCCCGCGCGACTTTCAGGCACGCCTCGAACGCCTGCCGGTTGCCGTGGATATCCGAGAAGACAGCGAGAAGCACGCACCCTCCACCCTCGAACCTTATTGGGAGCCGATAAGGCTAAATTGAGGGAGGTCAAGAACATGCGCCAGCGGCGCGCGGTTTGCCAGCACTGCCCTGTCGCGATGGTGAAGAGCCTATTGCTCGTCCTTCGGCGGCATCCGGGGCGGCGGCAACGGCGTGAACACGGCGCCCTGCGCGCCGGCCGGTGGTGCCAGGAATTCGCCGGTCGAGGAATCGCCTCCGCTCGTCTCCATGATGGTCTTGGGCGTCACATATTCCCGGACCATGTCGATGAGGCTGCCATCGCCGCCGCCGAAATCGGCGGCCCGGCCGCCTTGCGGATGTCCCAGCGCGATCTCGTTCTCCGCCGCATGGGTCTTGTCGGCCAGCCTGTCATTGTAGGGCACACGAAAGGCGCGCGGGATGCCACTCGGCCGATTGTCCTCGTCGAGCTGCTCGACCCAGAGATAGATCGAGCCGGGATCGCCCTCCAGCGAATGCGGCTCGACGATGCGGGCCTTCAGCAGCTTGAACGAGGCCGGCAGCCGATCGGCGCTGGCCCAGCCGAGCAGCCCGCGCATCTCGGTGAAGCTGACGACATAGAACGCACTGGTCACGACCACCGCGACCGCCTTGAACGACCAATGCAGCCGCGCATAGACCAGAACGACCAGCAGCAGCGCACCGATGACGGCGTAGGCTATCGATAGCGTGAGGATGACCGTTGGCAGGCTAGTCACGGCGCACCCTCACAGCGTTCTTGCTCACGCCGGTGCTCGGGTCGAGATCGGCGCCGTTGCGCCAGCCGCTGCGAAAGGTCTCCAGCAGCGATTTCGGCCGCTGGTCCACATTGACGACCTTGCCTTCGGCGTCGAGTCGGAACCGCACCGCGGTCTTCTCGTCGCCGGTGTGATCGACCGTGAACTTGTTATCGAAGATCACCTGCGCCGTCGGATTGAGTTTTTGCACCTTCACATTGGCCGTCACAGGCTCGCCGGTCGTAGCCACGAAATGTGAGACATTGACGGTGTATTCGCCGGGAACGATGCCCCGCACCGTGACGATCTCTTCGCGGATCGGCGAGGCAATCTTTTTGCCGTTGACCATGATGAAGTCGTTGGCTCCGCCGCGATCGTCGCGGTCGAGCGTGAGGAAGCCGGCCTCGCGGTGGCGATACCAGGCGATATTGCCCACGGGATCCTGCACGAACAGGTCGAGATCGTCGGGATGGCTGTCGGGCCAGTCCAGCGTGATCATGAACTCGGCCTTGGAGTCGATCTTGCCGTCCTTGGCGTCCGGCGAGACCGCGAGCAGCGCGAGGAAGAACAGGAAAGCGATCACCTGGAGCGCCTTGAACAGCATCACGCCCAAGGGATCGAACGGCTCCTCGCGCGGATAGAGACCGAAATCATCCATCATGTCGCGATTCCAGCGCCCTTACGTTCCAGCACCGGCGTCACATAGGTCTCGGTCAGCACCACCGCATCCGAGAACACCTTCTGGGTCGCGGCATCCAGCATGTAATACTGGATGCGGACCAGGATCGAACCGACGAGGCCCGCCAGCGTCGTGTACATCGCGACCGCCATGCCGTCGCTCATTAGTCCCATCGAGGATCGCATCGCGACCTTGTCGGCGGCATCCAGTCCCGCGATCGGCGCCAGCATGATGATGAAGCCGACGATGGTGCCGAGCAGGCCGAGCTTCATCAGCGTATCCGAGACGAAGGCCCCGAAGCCGTTGGAGCCGCGCAGCCGGTCGGCGAGCGTTCGCAGCAATAGCGTCTGGTCGACGGGGCGGTAGTCCTGCGCCGCGGCCTTGGTCACGAGGCTCTCAATGTGGTCCCGCACCAGCCCGCGCGGCAGCGCGGCAGCGCCGACGTCGAGCGCCCTGCCGCCCTCGGGGGCCGCAAGCACCGCGCGGCAGCGCCTTGCCGCCGCGCCCTCGCGGGCAATGGCCCGCGTGCGCAGGAAGCAGTGACCGCAGGTGAGGACATAGAGCAGCGCGATCACGCTGGAAATGTAGGTCCGATCTGAGGTCAGCATCAAGCGGATCAGGCCGAACCGCCACAGCAGCACGACGGCGAAGATCGAAAGCCCGGTGAAGATCATCCAGAACAGGAGCGCACTGCGCTCGGATGGGTCGGCAGCAGGCCCCGCGATCGGCCCAATCGTCATCGAACTCATGCTGCACCGCTCCTGGCCGTGAATTCCGCCCATTAGATCAAAGCCGCCGCCCCCCGTCCAAAGAGCCATGCCCAATCCGGCTTGGGAAATTTGCCCGAGCTGCCATCTTGCCGTGCCTCGCAATTGGCAAGGCGCGGCGGCGTTGTTAGGCTGACCTTAGCAAACTTTGGGGTGATCGCATGCGCCTTGTGCTTCAGCTTGTCGCCCGTCTGTTTCTCATCGTCGCGCTCTGCCTTGGGGCGGCGACGATCTGGGCCACGTTCGACGCCTATCGCAGCGTCGACCGGGCAACTGCGGCCTCGGCGCAGCGGGTCGCCCAGGCGCTTCAGGCCCTGTATTGGCACGAATTCCTGTTGCGTAGCAGCAGAACACGCGAGCAGCTTCTGCCGGTTCCGGAGTGGCGCACGCTGGAGACGATGAAGCTGATCTCGCCCGGCGTCTGCGTCGAATTCCAACCGGCCATCGCATTCGAAAAGCCGCTCTGCGGCCAGAGCGAGGGGCTGGGCAAGACGCCGCCGCGCTGGTTCGCGTCGATCGTGCCGACCTTCCTCGGCAGCCATGCCGAAGTGATACGGCCCGTCAGTCCCCGCGCGGCGACCGCCGGAACGGTGGTCGCGACGCCGGATGAAACGGCCGCCATTTCGCTCGCCTGGGAGTACATCCTCAACGTGATCGACGTCGCGCTTTTGATGGCGGCGGCGATCGCGCTGCTGGCCTCGCTCGCGATCGCGCATGCGCTGGCGCCGGCGCGCACGATCGTCACGGCCTTGCAGCGCATGGCCCGCGGCCATTATCGCACGAAACTGCCGCGCTTCCGCTCGATGGAGCTGGCGATGATCGGCAGCGCCGTCGGCGAGCTCGGCGGCCGGCTGGAGGAGGCGACCGAACAGCGCGCGGCGCTGACGCGGCGCCTGATCGAGATCCGCGACGACGAACGCCGCGCGCTCGCCCGCGAGCTGCACGACGAGTTCGGACAAAATCTCTCGGCCATCCTCGCCTTCGCCAACACCATCGAAACGGCGAGCACGAAGGGAGACAAGCACAACGACGTCGCGCAGGACGCGCGGATGATCTCGCAGGCCACGCATCATCTGATGGCCTCGCTGCGCGACGCGCTGAAGCGCCTGCGCAATCCCCTGCCCGCCGAGCTCGGACTGGAGGCGAGCCTCGTGAATTTGGTGGATAGCTGGCGCTCGCAGAGCTCGGCGCGGCCGACGATCCAGCTCGATCTCAAGGGCGACCTCACCGACATCAGCGGCCCGGCCGCTATCACGGCCTATCGCGTCGCGCAGGAATGCCTGACCAACGCGTTGCGCCACGGCGCGGCACGCGAGATTTCGCTCAGCGTGGAACGGCGCGCGGGCGACGACGATGCATTGCTGATCCGTGTCGACGACGATGGCGGCGGCGACGCGGCACGCGTCAAGCAGTCGGCCGGCTTCGGCCTCACCGGCATCCGCGAGCGCGTCGCAGCGGCCGGCGGCTCATTCTCGATCCTGCCTGCCCGAGGCGGACTCAGCGTCGCCGCCACCATCCCGCTCGCCGCATGAGGCCGGCATGAACGAGATGGCAACAGGCATTTCCGTGCTGCTGGTCGACGACCATCCGATCGTGCGGCAAGGCTATCGGCGCGTGCTGGAAAGCCAGGGTGATCTGCATGTCGTGGCGGAAGCCGACAACGCTGCGGATGCCTACAGCGCCTTCAAGGCGCGCGATCCTGATGTCGTCGTGCTTGATATCTCGATGCCCGGCGCGAGCGGACTGGAAGCCATCCGCAACATCCGCGCGCGCAGTCCGCGGGCGCGCATCCTCGTCTTTACCATGCACAACGAAGCCGTTCTGGTGAAGGCAGCCTTCAGTGCCGGCGCCAGCGGCTTCGTCACCAAGAGTAGCGAGCCGTCCGCGGTCGTGTCCGCGATCCGCAGCGTTGCCCGCGGCGAGCGCGCCATGAGCGACGACATCGCGCACATCTTGGCCGAGGACAGTCTGTCGGCGGGCTCGGCGCTGGATCAATTGGGAGAACGCGAGATCGAGATCCTGCGCCAGTTCGCCGGCGGTGCCACGACCGAACAGATCGCTGCGCATCTCAATCTGAGCGTCAAGACGGTGCAGAACTATCACTATCTGATCAAGACCAAGACCGGCGCGCGTACGGACGCGCAGCTGGTGCGGCTGGCAGCCAATTGTGGACTGACGAAGATCTAGATGTTTGCCCCTCCCTGAAGGCAGGCGCACGGAGCCATCCTCCGCATGCGGGCGTCTCCCAGGTATATTTCGACCGCCTTGCGATGCGGATTGGAACGGAGGCCATCGAACTCCAGTTAGTACCGCAGTGAAGGAGTTCCGCCATGAGTAAGGCTATCCGCGAAGCTACCTATCCCGCGCTCATCACTGTCGGCGAGCTCATCGATGAACTCTGCCGCTTGCCAGACACAGCAACCATTCGATTCCACTGCCCCATGCTCGAACAGGAGCTTGCATTCTACAGGCTTCGAAAGCGGGCGAAGGACCTCGTCGAAATTGAAGTCAATGCGTATCCGGAAAGCCCCCCGGTCGTGCCATTGGCGGGTACCGCTCTTCGTGCGCGGAAAAAGTCCCACCATCCGCGTTCGCTTCGCGATGGTGCCCTCGCCCACAAGGTCGACGGATAAAAGCGCCGCCCATGCGGGCGATCGAGCGGCTTTGGAACAGCGCGTGGAGTATTCGGCCTACGCCTTCAGCCCGCGCAATACCAGCGCCAGCGTCGCATCGACACGCGCCGAGAGATCGGCATCCTTCCACTCGTCGGCATGGGCCGGATGGTGAAAGCGGACTGTGGCATCGAAGATCGCACGCGCGGTGGTCTTGACGTCATCGACGGCGAACACGCCCTGCGTCACGCCGTCGGACAGGATTGCCGCGATCTGGTCGATCATGGTGTCCTTGTGACATTTGACGGCCGCGCAGGCTTCGCGCGCCAGGGTCAGATAAGTGTCGAACATCTCGGGGTCGTCGAGCACACGCGAACGTTTGGCGGCGAACAGCGTGCGCAGCCAGCGGTCGAGCCTGTCAGGCGCCGGGCCCTGCTCCTTGGCGATCGCCAGCAGCGGCGCGTCGATGCGGTCAAGCCAGCGTTTGGCAACCGCTTCGCGCAGCGAAGCCTTGCTCGGGAAATGGCGATAGACGCTGCCATGGCTCACATCGAGCGCACGGGCAACGTCGACCACGGTGGCTTTGGCCAGTCCGTAACGCCGCAGCACGTCCTCGGTGACTTCGAGGATCCGCTCCGGCGTCAAGATAACGGCTTCGTTCATGCCAGCACCATGTTCCCGTTGAGGGCTCAGTTACCCGGTGACAGAGCTGCTTCCGAAGCGCCCGTGCCGGTCGTTTCGGAAAGCTCTCGCCTTAATGAGGCAGTTTTGCAGCCTGCGCCGCGATCTGGCGCGCCACCAGTAAATTGAGCCAGTGCCCAATCGTCCCGGTCAAATTGATGATTTCGGTCGTCATTGTCGTAAGTCTCCAATCAATTGGCGGTCCCTGTTGTTCAATTGCGACCCTCAATCCCCCATCTGCTTGGGACGTCGGGCTCCCGGGATGCCGCCAGACGCCCGATTGGAGCGTCCGAGAACGGATATACACGTCTCGCTGACAGATTTCAATATCTGTCAGTCAATGATCCGTGATTGACAGTTAATATCTGCGGCCCCGGGGCACGTGCCGCTCATCGCGCGCCGCGGCCGGCCGATGCCCCCCACCCAGCCCAATCATCCCCCGCTACGTTGCCGGTGCCGTTTGTTTCGCTCTCCCCGCTCTGCTAAGTCACGGCGTAAAAAGCATTTTGGCAGGTCGCCCCTTCTGGGTCGCCCGCCCACCTTCCTGGAGCAGTCCAATGATCCCCCGCTATACCCGCCCGGAAATGGCCTCGATCTGGGAGCCGCAGACCCGGTTCAAGATCTGGTTCGAGATCGAGGCGCATGCGGCGGACGCCCTTGCCGAGCTCGGCACGATTCCCAAGGAGGCCGCCAAAACGGTCTGGGGCAAGGCCAAGGACGCCACTTTCGACGTCGCCCGCATCGACGAGATCGAGCGCGAGACCAAGCACGACGTCATCGCCTTCCTCACCCACCTCGCCGAGATCGTCGGCCCCGAAGCGCGCTTCGTGCATCAGGGCATGACCTCCTCCGACGTGCTCGACACCTGCCTCAACGTCCAGCTCACCCGCGCCGCTGACCTGCTGCTCGCCGACCTCGACAAGGTGCTGGCGGCGCTGAAGAAGCGCGCCCTCGAGCACAAGATGACGCCGACCATCGGCCGCAGCCACGGCATCCATGCCGAACCCGTGACCTTCGGCCTCAAGCTCGCTTATGCCTATGCGGAATTCTCGCGCGCCAGGGAGCGCCTGATCGCGGCGCGGAAGGAAGTCGCCACCTGCGCCATCTCTGGTGCGGTCGGCACTTTTGCCCAGATCGACCCGCGCGTCGAACAGCATGTTGCCAATGCCATGGGCCTCGTCCCCGAGCCGATCTCGACGCAGGTCATCCCCCGCGACCGCCACGCGATGTATTTCTCGACGCTCGGTGTGATCGCTTCCTCGGTCGAGCGTTTCGCGGTGGAGATCCGCCACATGCAGCGCACCGAAGTGCTGGAAGCCGAGGAGTTCTTCTCCGAAGGGCAGAAGGGTTCGTCCGCGATGCCGCACAAGCGCAATCCGGTGCTCTCGGAAAACCTCACCGGGCTGTCGCGCATGGTGCGCGCCTATGTGACCCCGGCGCTGGAGAACGTCGTGCTCTGGCACGAGCGCGATATCTCGCACTCCTCTGCCGAACGCATGATGGGCCCCGACGCGACCGTGACGCTGGACTTCGCGCTGGTCCGCCTCGCCGGCCTGATCGACAAGCTGCTGGTGTACCCCGCCAACATGCAGAAGAACCTCGACCGCCTCGGCGGCCTCGTGCATTCGCAGCGCGTTCTGCTGGCGCTGACGCAGAAGGGCGCAAGCCGCGAGGACGCCTACAAGCTCGTGCAGCGCAACGCCATGCCGGTCTGGCGCGGCGAGGGCGACTTCCTCCAGCTCCTGAAGAAGGACGCTGACGTGAAGAAGTATCTCACCGACGCCGAAATCGACGAGCAGTTCGACCTCGGCTATCACTTCAAGCACGTCGACACGATCTTCAAGCGCGTGTTCGGCGAAAGCTGAGCGTCATTCGTAGCCCGGGTGAGCGCAGCGACACCCGGGACTTTTCCCACAAAAAATCCCGGATTTCGCTTCGCTCATCCGGGCTACAAATCAAGGCGGACCTCCCTCATGCCCATCGTCAACCGCGTTGCCGCCCTCTCCGACGAAATGGCCGCCTGGCGCCATGACTTCCACGAGAATCCGGAGCTGCAATACGACGTCCACCGCACCGCCGGCATCGTCGCCGACCGCTTGCGCGAGTTCGGCTGCGACGAGGTGGTGACGGGCATCGGCCGCACCGGCGTCGTCGGCGTGATCCGCGGCCGCAAGTCCGCCTCGGGCAAGACCATTGGCCTGCGCGCCGACATGGATGCGCTGCCGATCATGGAGACGTCGGGCGTACCCTATGCCTCCAAGGTCCCCGGCAAGATGCACGCTTGCGGCCATGACGGCCACACCGCGATGCTGCTCGGCGCCGCCAAATACCTCGCCGAGACGCGCAATTTCGACGGCACGGCCGTGGTGATCTTTCAGCCCGCGGAAGAAGGCGGCGGCGGCGGCAAGGCGATGGTCGAGGACGGGCTGATGACGCGCTGGAACATCCAGGAGGTCTATGGCATGCACAACATGCCGGGCCTGCCCGAAGGCCATTTCGCGACCACACCCGGCGCGATGCTCGCCTCCTCCGACAACATCCAGATCACGGTGCACGGCAAGGGCGGCCATGCCGGCGCGGGTCCGCACAAGTCGATCGACAGCGTGCTGATCGGCGCTCAGATCGTCAACGCGCTGCAGTCGATCGTGTCTCGCAACGTCGACCCGCTCAAATCAGCCGTCATCTCGATCACGCAATTCCACTCCGGCACGGCCTTCAACATCATCCCCGAGGTCGCCGAGCTCGGCGGCACCGTGCGCACGCTCGACCCTGAAGTGCGCGATCTCGTCGAGCGCCGCATCGGCGAAGTCGCCGAGAGCATCGCGCGCGCCTATGGCGGCTCGGCGGAGACCAAATACACGCGGATGTATCCGGTGACGATGAACCATGCGCGCGAGGCCGGCCTTGCCGCCGACGTCGCCCGCGACATCGTCGGTGCCGAGCGCGTCAACGACAAGTTCATTCCCATGATGGGCGCCGAAGATTTTTCCTTCATGCTGGAAGCACGCCCCGGCGCGATGATCCTGGTCGGCATGGGCGACGGCAACGAGTGCCACCACCCGGCCTACGTCTTCAACGACAACATTTTGGGCCACGGCGCATCGTTCTGGGCGCGGTTGGTGGAGACGCGGATGCCGGCGGGTTAGTGCAGGTCCGCCGGGTGGGCAAAGCGAAAGCGTGCCCACCACAAACTTCTCCGCTGCAAATGGTGGGCACGGCGCTTCGCGCCTTTGCCCACCCTACAACACCGCTCATCCCTGATATTGCAGCACGTGCATGCCGGCGTTCCAGTCGGAGACGAACATCAGCCCGTCAGGCCGGACATAGGCGTCGCAGGTTTTGGCCGCGAGCGCGACGTTCGGGCGCGGATCGATGAGCTTTTTCGGTGTCGGCGGCACCCAATACGCGATCTCCTTCGGTGCGAAGGCGTCCCTGACGTCGAACACCCTGACGCCGGCATTGTTGTAGGTTGCGAAGATCGTCTCCTCGCTCTGGAACGAGCCCGGGCGGTTCTCGTGCAGATTATGCGGACCGAAGGTGCCGTTCGTGCAGAAATCGCGGTCGCGCGGGGTGGGCAGGGTCGCGATCGGCACCGGATTTGCCGGCGCGCGCACGTCGAGAACGAATGTATGGAACAGCCCCTTGGCGCAATTGTCCGCGTTCGCTTCGTCGGCGACGATTGCGAGCTGTCGCTTGGGCAGCGGCAGCGGCGTATGCGTCCCGCCGGCGAAGGGCGGCGACCAGTTGATGTGGGACAGCAGCTTTGGATTCACGGGATCGCTGATGTCGTGAATGGTGAAGCCGCCATCGCGCCAGGCAGCATAGCCGCGATCACCCGCCGTGATCATGTGATGGAGCGCAAAGCGCTTGCCCTTCGGCGTTGCCGGCTCGCCGGCCGCACGGTTCATGCCCGGCAGCCACCATTTCGCGACGATCTCCGGCTTGGTGATGGTCTTGAGATCGACCACGCAAAGGATGTGGTCGGTGAACCCGTCGAGATGCGCCGATACATAGGCATAGCGGCCGCCCGGCCACCACAGCCGATTGATGCCGAAGCCGGGCATTTCGAGGAATGCGATTTCGCGCATCTCGTTCGGTTTCGATATGTCGTGGATCGACAGCCCACAGCGGAATTTCTTGGCCTTGGTGATGCTGTCGACCAGCGTGTTCTCGAAATAGCCGCGCATATTGTCGTAGGACTGCATCGCGACGATGTTGGCGCCGTTTGCAAGCAGCAGCAGGTCTTCCGCCACCTGTAAATGGTGGGTGCGAGTGTATTGTCCCGCGGTGAAGAAATTGACCGGCTTCAGCGCACGCGGATCGGATGCGTCCAGGACCGTCACGCCGTCGCTGAACATATGTCCGACATAGACATGCTGCCGGTTGAACATCACCTGCACGCTGTCGGGCCGTCCGCCGATGTCGCTGTAGGAGATGTGCTTGATGCCCTTGCCGATGCCCTCGGGGGGAATGTCTGCCTCCGAAGCCCTAGCGCATCTCGACCACCCAGGCAGCGCGGCGGATCCGAGCACGGCCGACAATTGCTGAAGGTGACTGCGGCGCGAGAGCTCAAGCATCGGTTTTCCCCATTTTTTTGGAAATGATGCTCGCTTGCGGCGGGGCACGCAAGCCTCGTGTCGCCTGCCCTCACCTCAACCGCAGACGTGTCTGGTCCGGCCGGACATCACCGCTGCCTGGCCCTCAGTTGCAGACCTCGCCGGTGATCTTGGCGCTGGCGTTCGCATTGGGCACCGGCCCGAGGTGACAGCCCTTTGCGACCGGTCTGCAGCCGGCGTTGTTGCAGATCATCTGCCCAGAGGACTGCGACTTCGGAGCCGCGGACTCCGCCTCCTTGCGGTCCTGGTCGCGCCTCTTCGAATCCTCGCGCGTGACCACCGGCTTCTTCTCCGGCACCTTCTCGCATTCATTGTCATCGCCGACGTGATAGCCGGCGCGGCAGGTGATCTTCGCGCATTGATCGCCGTCGGCCTTGAAGCCGAAATTGCATACGAGCGGACAGACGCGTCCTGGTTTCGCCTTCAGCGCATCGAGCGCGTCGACGCTTGCAAGCTTCGCGTCGAGTTGGGTGCCGGCATATTTGTTGAACAGCGTCAGCGAGCGTTGCGATGCGGCGTTCCAATCGCCGTCAGCGGCGGCCGAAAGACAGCCGACGCGGCGCAGCTCGCTCTGAACGGATTTCGCGAGATCGCCGGGCGGCGGGGAGCTTGGCGGCGGCGACAGCGCGGCGACCTTCCTGCTTTCGGCATCAGCCGCCTGCTTGTCCGCCGCCTGCTTCGTTGCGGCCTCCGTCGCCGCTTTCTCGAGCGCCCGCTTCTCCGCGAGCGACTTGGCCGCGGCAGCTTCCGCCGCCTTGCGATCTCGTTCGGCCGCCTCCGCCTTGGCCTGCTCGATCTGCTTGGCTTTCTCGGCCGCGATCCTCGCCTCTTCCGCGGCTTTGGCAGCTGCGGCGGCTTTCTCCTGCTCGGCCTTCTGGGCTCGTTCGGTCGCGAGCCTCGCCTTCTCCTGTTCGGCCAGACGCGCCTTCTCGGTCGCCACCGTGCGATCCTCCTCGGCGGCAATCTTCTTCAACTGCACACGAGCGAGGTTGGCGTAAAAGCCGTCCGGATAGGTCTGGAGGAATGCTTCCCAGGCTTCGCGCAGGCCGGCCTGAAGCGCCAGCTCGTAGTCCTTGCGCACACTGTCCTGCGGGTTCGCCTGCGGACCTGCTGCGGCGACTGGCCTCAGCGGCACCAGCGGCACGTCGCTGCCGCCCAGGGAGCCATAGACATACGGCTCCTGCTTGTTGCCGGTCTTCTTCAAGACGTCGTCACGGACAAACCCGAATGCCTTGCGCAAGTCGAGCCCGGGCTTCGGGAGATGATCGGTCAGCGCGACCGCGAACGGGCTGTTGCGGGAGTCGCCATCCGACGCCGTCGATCCCGCCTTGGCCGCAAAGGCGATCATCGTGTTCGGACTGGTCGGCTCGACCTTGGCAAGTCCGCCACCAATCGCGCGCGAGGCCAGGGTGCGCTTCATCGTCTTGGCGAATGGGTTGTCGCGGCACGCATCGAGGATGACGAGACGGAGTTGTTTGGCCGGTTCGACCGCGTACAGCGCGCGATCCAGCGCGACCGTCTCGTCGAGGACGTCACCGTCAGTTTCCAGCATCGCATCGGTCGGAACGAGATAGTTGCTGCCGTCCAGCTCGATGCCATGGCCTGCATAGTAGATGACTGCCATGTCGGCATCGCGCGTCCTGGCCGCGAACTCGCGTAGCGATCGCCGCATTTCGCTGGCATTGAGGTCCAGCCGGATCTCGACCGTATCGAAACCCGCGTTCCTGAACATGCTGCCCACGAGCCCGGCGTCATTCACCGGGTTCGCAAGCCGCGGTGCGTTCTTGTAAGCGGAATTGCCAATGACGAGCGCAACGCGCTTGTCGGCCTGGGCCGATCCGCACCCCAGCCAAAGACCGAAAATCAACAGTGAAAGAGATCGCAAGACGATCATGAAACGCCGAGCCTTTTACGGGCGATTGCCTGTGACACCCTAATTGCAGACCTCGAAGTTGCCGCCTGTGGCTGTATTCGAACTAACCCTGCCGGGGATCGTCCCGCTGACAAGCCGACATCCCTTTTGCACCGGGCGACATCCCGTCGAGCTGCAAATAATCTGTCCACTCGCCTCAGGCCTGGACGGCGAAGATTCGCTTGCCTTCCGGTCCGTATCCCGCCTCCGCGAATCCTCACGCGTGGCGACCGGCTTCTTCTCCTGAGTCTTTTCGCACTCGTTGTCATCACCGACGCGATAGCCGGCGCGGCAGGTAATCTTCACGCATTGATCGCCGTCGGCCTTGGAGCCGAAATTGCAAATGAGCGGGCAGACGCGTCCCGGCTTGGCTTTCAGGGCATCGAGCGCGTCGGCGCTGGCGAGCTTGGCATCGAACTGAGTACCGGCGTATTTGTTGAACAGCGCCAGCGAGCGCTGCGAAGCTGAATTCCAGTCGCCGTCCGCAGTGACGGACAGGCAGCCGACGCGGCGCAGTTCGCTCTGGAGTGATTTCGTCAGATCAGCCACCGACAATGTGGATGCCGGCGCCGGCGCAAGGGCTGCAACTTTCTGCTCGACCTCAGGCATCTGCCGATCGGCCGCCGGTTTTACCGCCTGCTCCGCCTTCTCGGCGGCCTGCTTGGCGGCAAGCTCGGCCCTGGCCTTCTCCGCTGCCTGCTTCTCGGCTTGTGCTTTTGCCGCGGCAGCCTCAGCCAGTTTGCGCTGGTGCTCGGCCGCGTCCGCCCTTGCCTGCTCGATCTGCTTCTGCTTCTCCGCCGCGACCCGGGCCTCTTCGGCGGCCTTGGCAGCCGCGGCCGCCTTGTCCTGCTCGGCCTTCTGGGCGCGTTCGGCAATGAGCCTTGCCTTCTGCTGCTCGGCCGCGTTCGCTTTTTGCTCGGCCGACGCGCGCGTCTCTTCAGCAGCGATCTTGTTCATCTGGCCCTTGGCCAGATTGGCATAGAAGCCTTCGGGATATTGCGCCAGGAAGGCTTCCCAACCGTCGCGCGTGGCAAGCTGCAGCGCGAGCTCGTAATCCCTGCGAATCGAATCCTGCGGATTTGCCTGCGGACCGGTTGCAGCCGGCTTGGCAGAAACCAACGGCACGTCATCGCCGCCCAGCGAGCCATACACGAAGGGCTCCTGCTTGTTCCCGGTGCTCCTCAGCACGTCGTCGCGCACGAATCCGAACGCCTTGCGCAAATCTAGGCCCGGCTTGGGCAAGTGCTCGACCAGCGCGGTGGCGAACGGGCTGTTCCTCGAATCGCCGTCGGACGCAGTCGAACCGGCCTTTGCCGCGAAGGCGATCATGGTGTTGGGGCTGGTCGGCTCGACCTTGGCGAGTCCGCGTCCGATCGCGCGCGAAGCCAGCGTTCGCTTCATGGTCTTGGAAAACGGATTGTCGCGGCAGGCATCCAGGATGATCAGGCGCAGCTGTTTGGCCGGCTCTACCGCGAACAGCGCGCGCTCCACCGGGATGGTCTCGTCGAGCACGTCGCCATCCGTCTCCAGCGTCGCGTCGATCGGAATGAGATAGTTGGTGCCTTCCAGCTCGATGCCGTGGCCGGCGTAATAGATCACCGCCATATCGGCATCGCGGGTCCTGCCGGCGAACTCGCGCAACATGCGCCGCATCTCGCTGGCGCTGAGATCCAGCCTGACATCGACGGAATCAAAGCCCGCCTTCTTGAACATGCCGCCGACCAGAGTGGCATCGTTGACGGGATTGCCGAGCTTGGGCGCGCTCTTGTAGGCGGAATTGCCGATGACAAGCGCCACCCGCCGGTCCGCATGGGCTGGTCCGCAGGCGAGGCCAATGGCCAAAATCAACAAAACAAATATCCGAAACGGAATCACTTGCGTCCCCCCGGATGCAATTCCACGAGACTATTCGGACCATCGCTCAATTACCAACTCTTCCTATGTGATATTTGTCACATAAGAGGCTCTACCGGCGTTATGGATAATGCGGCGAAGCGTCGCCCCGCTTTCGGGCCGACGGTCGAAGCCGTCTGTTGGGTCCGCTACATTTGCACCACCTCATGGCGCATCACGAACGGTGCAAGCAGTGCGTGCACCTCGCTCGCAACCGCCTCGCGCTGATCCGCCGGCAGGCCCGCCAGCGTCACAGTCGCGATCGAACCGTGGCTGCCGTGAGCACCGACCCTGACCTTGCAGTCGATGCCGCGCTCAGTGAGCGGTGTCAGCACCTTCGTGAACACGCGCTGGGCTGCGTCCCAGCGCAGCTGCGGCTTGAACACCTTGCCGACGCCCGTCACCGGCATCGGATCGATCGGGATGACCTGCACCGGGACAGCTGCGCGCTCCGGCGTACGCTCGCGCACCCATGTCTCCAACTCGCCCGGCTCGACGGTCGCGCCCGGCTTCAGCTGCACGTAACCGACCGGCAGCTCGCCGGCATAGGCGTCGGGTTGGCCGACCACGGCGGCAAAGCCGACGGCGGCATGCCGGAACATGATCTCCTCGATCGGCGCCGGATCGATGTTGTGGCCCCCGCGGATCACGAGATCCTTGGCGCGGCCGGTGATCCAGAGATAGCCGTCGGCATCGAGCCGGCCAAGATCGCCGGAATTGACCCAGACCTCGTCGACGAAGGCACCCTTGTTGTGCTCGTCGTTGAGATAGCCGCCGAACACGCCTGGGCCAGCCATGATGACGACGCCAATCTCGTCCGGCGCGCAGTCGCGGATCAGCTTGCCCTCGGCATCGAGCTGGACGATGCGGACCCGCGCGTAAGGCATGGGAAGGCCGACCGAACCGAGCCGGATCGGCCGCGACCGATAGGCCAGCGTGTGCACGCTCGAGGTCTCGGTCATGCCGTAGACCTCGACGACCGGCAGCTTGAGCTTGTCCTGGATCGCAGACCCCACCGCGACCGGGATCGCGGAGCCGCCACCGGCTGCATATTTCAGGCTGGAGATGTCTGCATTGCCAGGCGGTACCGCGAGCGTCGCGGCGAGTACCGTCGGCACGCTCGACAGCGCCTCCGGCTTGAAGCGCTCGACCAGTTGCCAGATGTTCTTCACCGCATTCGGGTTGCGCCATCCGCTCGGCGACAGCACGACCAGCGAACCGCCAGCCGACAGCGTCGTCAGCACCTGCGTCAAGGAGCCCCCGACGTGAAACAGCGGCATGCCGAACAGCATGTTGGCGCCCGGCTTCGACTTCAGCAGCAGATTGAGCGCCCAGGCCTGATAGACTTGGTTGGCATGCGTGTGCCGCACCAGCTTTGGCGTGCCGGTGGTGCCGCCGGTGTGGAAATAGGCGGCGATGTTGCTGCCGAGAATCTTGCGTCCGCTGATAAGGCGGTCCGAAGGCTGCGGCTTGATGAGGTCGTTGAAGGCAAAGATTCCTCTCGCCGGATCGCCAGCACCGAACACCTGCACGATCGCCTTGAGCTGCTTGAGTTGCGGCCTGATCTGCTCGACTTTCTGCCAGATGTCGGTGCCCGGCATCGGCCCGAGCGCCACCAGGATCTTCGTATTCGCGGCCTCGAGGATCTCAGCGATCTGGTGCGGCTCCAGGAGCGGATTGACGGGATTGGCGATGCCGGCGGCCTCCGCGCCGAACAGCGTTACAAAGGCGTCCGGCACCAGCGGCAGCATGAAGCTGACGACGTCGCCCTTCTCCACGCCGAGTGCGTGAAACATGTTGGCCGCTTGCGTGACGCGCGCGATGAAGTCGCGGTACGTGACCACGACCGGCGTGTCGGCGGGATCGGCATTTTGCAGGAACTGGATCGCCGGCCCGTCGGGGTTGCGGACCGCACCCAGCCTGACGGCGTCGTAAGTGCTCTCGGCCGCGACGCGATCGGCGTAAGGGACCTGCTCGAAGGCTCGAACCTCTGCGTCCGTCGCCAGGTCGGGATAGTCGCTGCCGATGAGCCGATCGAGCGCATGGATGCCCGCCATGGAATTCCGTCCTCCCTCAGATGCATTTCCCCGCGCCCTGTCTTTTGACTTTTGGGTTGGCGGGGCCTCGACCGATGGCCGGCCGAGCACGGGCAGAATGATGGATGATTTGGCGTTCGTCCATGACCTAACGGCCGCCGTAATCGGGCTGTGGTGAGAGGCTTTTGAACCTGCGCGCCCGATCCGGGGACCAAGAACTGGCATAGGACTCACATGCCGGCGTCCTCGCCAGCGCCCTGGCGCAAGACTGAGGTGATCATGACTACGCCCCCGCGGGATTGCGCTACCCGGCTGTTCATCGCGCTCGCCGTGACAGCGGGGATCATGACATCGGTGATCGCCCTCCCCCGCGCGGCACTCGCCGAGGACGGCCAGCTCGACAAGATGCGCGCCAAGATCTCGGCCTTCATCGGCGACAAGATGGAGAAGCTCGGCGGGTCACGCATCGTCTACAAGGTGGACACCGATGGCCTGCGCGAGAGCGTAGTCACGGATTTGCGCGACGACGTCTACAAGAACCTGCGCGAGGGCAAGATCGCCTTCTCCGGTCTTGCGATCCGCGACGGCGGCGTTGAGTTGAAGATTGCCGACGTCAAGGGCCGCGAGCAACTCGCGCGCAAGCTCGCGTCGGCCGCGGAAGGATTGCCGTCGCATGCACTCGCCGTGACCGACGGCGACGGACTGGTCAGGCTCGTGCCGACCAATGCGGCATCCGCCGCGCGGTTGCACGAACTCGTCGAAGATGCCATCGCCATGATCGAGCAGCGTCTGAAGGAGGCCGGCGTCCAGCTGGCCAGCGTCCAGCCCGATGGGACCGACCGCATCCGCATCTTCCTGCCCGGTGTGATGGAGCCCGAGCGCGTCACCGCGGTCTTCGCCCGCAGGGTCAAGGTCGGCTTCCGCCTGATCGACCTCTCGGTGCCGCCGGAGCAGGCGCAATCCGGCACGCCACCGGCAGGCACGGAAGTCCTGCCCGGCTTCAAGGACAAGAGCCTTTATCTGGTCGCCAAGGACAGCGTGCTCGACGGCGACGACATCAGCTATGCGGGCCCGGGGTTTGCGAGCGCCACGAAAGAGCCGATCGCCTCGTTCCGCTTCAACGGCCGCGGCACGCGGCGCTTTGCCCACATCACCGAAGAGAATATCGCAAAGCCCTTCGCCATCGTGCTCGACGGCAAGGTGATCTCCGCCCCCATCATCCGCGAGCCCATCACCGGCGGCTCGGGCCAGATCTCCGGCAATTTCACCCTGGAGGAAGCAAACAGCGTCGCCATGCTGCTGCGCGCTGGTTCACTGCCGGGGCACCTCGGCTTGGTCGAGCAGGAGGTCGTGCCGCCCGCCAAGCCCTAAGGCGGGGGGATCGCCCCACGCCCACGCCTGGTCCCCCTCGCCCGGTCGGCCGCCGAGGTCGACCACGCCGAGGCTCGTACCCACTGGCCCCCGAATCGCGGGCGCGCCACGGCCATATGCACCGCCAAACAGGCAATTGCCGAAACGCCCGATCAGGCTAAAATTTGCCTCTTGCGGCACGGCGGCCCAAAACTTCATTCAAGCGGTCGTCGTTCGATTTCGGCTATAGGTGTCGAGAATACCGACCGGGACTGAAGGCCTTACGCGGGGATAGTACCATGCCGTCCGGCAGCACAGACATTTCGTCGATCCTCGACCGCATTCTCGAGGCGGCGACGGATAACCTCAGGATCGCGAAGATCCTGGTCCAGATGGGCCTCGATCCAAACAACGTCACCTATGACTCGATCTTCAATCGGATGCTGGAGATCTTCGTCCAGAACATCACGTTGGCCAATATGTTCGCCGCGGTCGGCGCCGGCTTCTTCGTCGCCACCCTCCTGATGCGAACGATGGTGCCGCTGCGCGTCGCCAACATGGTCGGCTGCGCGTTCTTCGCCGTCTTCGGCGCGCTCTCCGCCAACGTGTCGACCTTCCTGCTCTATCTCCTGCTGCTACCGATCAACGCCTTGCGCCTGCGGCAGATGCTCAAGCTCGTCAAGAAGGCGCGCCATGCAGCCGAAGGCGACATGTCGATCGAATGGCTCAAGCCGTTCATGACCGAACGCAAATATCGTCGCGGCGATACGCTGTTCAAGCTGCGCGATCCGGCTAACGAGATGTTCCTCACCGTCACCGGCAAGTTCCTGGTCAAGGAGATCAACATCGAAATCCTGCCCGGAACGCTCATGGGCGAACTCGGCTTCCTCACGCCGGACAACCGGCGCACCGGAACGGTCGAATGCATCGAGGACGGCCAGGTGCTGACGATCACCTACGACCGGCTGCTCGAGATCTACTTCCAGGACCCGCAGTTCGGCTATTACTTCCTGGTGCTGACCAGCCAGCGGCTGCTGCAAAACATCGAGCGCCTGCAGAAGCAGCTGGCAACAGAGAGGGCCGCCACCACGAACAGGATCGCGTGAGCGATCGCCTCGCCGCTCAGTCCAAGAGCAGCGCCATGCCCGGGTCGCCCTTCTCCATCGCACGCCGATAGCCCGCCCGCGCACTGATGCGGCCGAGATATTTGACCACGTTCGGAGAGCGCTGGAGGTCATAGGGCTGGAAGTAGCGCATCGTGGTCAGCGAGAAAACTGTCATGATGTCGGCGGTCGTGAAGGCGCTGCCCGCAAGATATTCGGCCTCGCGAAGCCTTGCGTCGAGAAGATCGTAGGCCTGATCGAGACGCCCCTTCATCGCGAGCAGGGTCGGATTGTCCTTGGCGAGATCGAGCCGGTTCAGGATCATCATCCGTCCCATACCGGGTTGCAGGCTGCCATTGGCGAAATGAACCCAATACAGAAACTGCGCGAAGGCGGGATCAGTGGGACCGAGCACGAGTCGGCCGTTGCCATATTTTGCAACGATGTAGTCGACGACGGCGCCGGATTCCGCGAGCACCAACTCGCCGTCGGTGATCACCGGCGCCGTGCCAGCCGGATGCAGCGCCTTGTACTCGGCCGGAGCCAGCATGGTGACGGGATCGCGCGCATAGCGCTTCAACTCGTAGGGAATCCCCAGCTCCTCGCACAGCCAGACGATACGCTCGGACTGCGACTTGCCGAGATGATGGACGGTGAGCATGAGGCCTCCTGCGATCGCAATTGGATAGTTCGTGACCCCACACCTTACTCCGTCATTGCGAGCGCCGCGAAGCAATCGCGGGCGCGATGCTTCCTCCCATGTCCGCCCTACCCCGCCTCGTCCGTCACCATCCGCGCCACGATGCGGTCGCGGCGGATGAAATGGTGCCACAGGGCGGCGATCACGTGAATCGCGATCAAGGCGAGCAGCACATAGGCAAAGAGGATGTGGCGGTCTTCATAGACGCCAGCCGCCGCGCGGTCGGGAGCCGTGAATTGCGGCACGTGAAACAGGCCGAAGAAGTCCGAATAATCAGGGGCGTGCGCACCGGAATGCGCCCAGCCGAGCAGGGTGACGACGATGACGGCGAGGTAGAGCGCGCCGTGGCTGACATGGGCCGCGACCTTCTGCCAGCGCGAGGTCCCGGCCGGCATGGCGGGCGCCGGGTCGACGAGACGCCAGACCAGGCGAAGCACCGTGAGCAGCAGGATCACATATCCGATATCGGCGTGGATCGAGCGGTAGAAGAAGCGGTCGGGACGCGCCGGGATATGGTTCATCCACCACCCGAAGCCGATCATGCCGATGATGGTCAGCGCCAGACTCCAGTGCAGCCATCGGGAAATGCTGCCCCAGCCGTAACTGGTATTTCTGATCATGTCGGTGCTCCGGAGTTTTGCGGGCCTGTCCCTGTCCGCACCGCAGTACGGCAGCTGATACCGGGAACATGTGGCCGTCGCGAAATTGAATCGTTCCAAAATAGCCCTAAGTGCCCCTGCCGCAAAACCGCCCCAAAAACCGAATGGTAACCATGGCGGGCTAGAGTGTTCACGTGACCAATTCCCCGACGATTCTGGTGTTCGATTCCGGCCTTGGCGGCCTCACGGTCCTGCGTGAGGTCGTGGCTGCGCGGTCCGACGCGCATTACGTCTACGTCGCGGACGACGCCTTCTTCCCGTATGGCCACCACAGCGAGGACGAGATCATCGCCCGCGTGGTGCCGCTGATGGGGGAATTGATCGGCATGCACGATCCTGACCTCGTCGTGATCGCCTGCAACACGGCGTCCACGCTGGTCCTATCGCATCTGCGCGCCGCTTATTCCCTGCCCTTCGTCGGCACGGTGCCGGCGATCAAGCCGGCCTGCGCGCAGTCGAGGAGCCGGCGCGTGTCGGTGCTCGGCACCAGGGGCACGGTGAAGCGCGAATACACCAAGGCGCTGATCCGCGATTTCGCGCAGGGTTGCGAGGTGACACTGGTCGGCTCGCCCGAGTTGGCCGCGCTGGCTGAATCCGAGCTCAGCGGCTCTCCCGTCAGCGACGACGCCATCCTCGCCGAGCTCGCCCCGTGTTTCGTGGGCGATGCCGGGGACGCAGGCGCACGCACCGACACCGTGGTGCTCGCCTGCACGCATTACCCGCTGCTGCTCGACCGGCTGAAAAAGCTCGCCCCCTGGCCGGTCGACTGGATTGATCCGGCGCCCGCGATCGCCCGCCGCGTCTCGGATCTGCTCGGCCCGCACACCGGTGGCATCGCGCAATCCGGCGCCGAAATGATCTTCACCTCGAACCGCGTGCATGGCCTTTCGGCCATGCTGACGCCGTTCTTCGGCGGCCGCATTCCAGCCTGATCTTGCGCCTCGACGCCCCGCTGCTAGGGTCCGCCGTCGTCGTTTCCTACAGGTTCTTCCCATGTCCGTCCCGACCACGCCGCTCAACCGTCTTCGCCAGCTCTGGCGCGAGGGTCGTCCTGCCTTCGGCGCGATCGCGACGATCCCGAGCGTGCAGACCGTGCAGATCATGGCGCGCTCTCTCGACTGGATCATCGTCGATCTCGAGCACGGGCCGATTGGACTGACCGAAGCACATGCGATGATCGCGGCCACCACCGGCACCCCATGCACGCCGCTGGTGCGCATCGCGGCGAACGAGCCATGGCTTGCGAAGGCACCGATGGACATCGGCGCCTTCGGCATCAATTTCCCGATGATCACCAATAGCGCGGAGGCCGAGAAAGCAGTGCGCAGCGTGCGCTATCCTCCACGCGGCGATCGGCTCTGGGGTCCGTTCCATGCGCCATTCCGCTGGGGCCAGTCGATGCCGGACTACATGGCCAGCGCCGACGACGAGATGATCTGCATGATCACGATCGAGCACGTCGACGCCGTCAACCGCATCGACGAGATCATGGCCACGCCCGGCATCGATGTAGCTGTGATCGGCCCCGGCGATCTCGCCACCTCCATCAACAAGCGCGGCCAGATGGACGATCCGGAATTGCTGGAGCTGGTGGCGCGGGCCGAGGCCGGCATCCTCAGAAGCGGTGTGCCGATCGGCGGTGTGGCCCGTACCGCGGACCAGGCCAACGCCCTGGTCGACCGCGGCTACCGCGCGATCGCGCTCGGCTTCGACTGGTCGCTATTCCAGCGCGGCATCATAGCAGCGTTCGAGGGGATCAAGCGCTAGCCATTGAGTCTTGCCGGGAACCGCGGCGCTGCTAGGCTCAGCCGTTCCAGGGAGGAAAAACCATGCTCAAAAAGACTTTGCTCGCTCTCGCCTTCACCGGCCTCGCTGTTGCGGCCTTCGCCCAGCAGCCCGGCATCAAGCGCACCCCGCTCCAGAAGGTCGAGTTTCCGGATGGCTACAACACCATCACGGCCATCGCGGAGGTCCCGGCGGGCGGCGCGGCCGGACGCCATACCCATCCGGGCATCGAGACCGGCTACGTGCTCGAAGGTGAACTCAATCTCCTCATCGACGGGCAGCCGGAAAAGACGCTGAAAGCCGGCGATTCCTACCAGATCCCGGCGGGCGTCGTGCATGACGCCAAAGCCCACGGCGATAAGGCTATGAAAGTGCTTGGAGTTTACGTCGTCGACAAGACTAAGCCGCTGGCCTCGCCGGCGCCCTGATGCGGCGAACCGACCGGCCCCATGCGGGTTGGTTCGTGCTAGAGCAGGCGGCGAGCGGGAACCCCGCTCGCTGCACAAACTTTAATCAGGGGAAACCAAAGAGCGATGCGCGGGACGCCCAAGACCATTTCGCTGCCGCGTCGCCTGATTATCGACCTCATGCACGCCTCGATGGGCGTGCCCTTCGTGTCCCTGTCCCGTTCGCTCGATATTGGCCCCCTGCTGGAGGCCCGCGCGGGCGCGATGGCGCCAGCCGGCTGGGCGGCCATGTTCGTCAAGGCTTTTGCCCTCCTCGCCAGGGACGAGCCGGTCCTGCGTACCGTCTATGCCAAATGGCCCTGGCCGTCGCTTTACGAGCTGCCGAAGAGCGTAGCGTCGGTGGCCATTGCCCGGGTCGAGGGCGGCGAGGAATGCGTGATCCCGCAGCGAATCGCGGCTCCCGAGGCCATGACGCTGACTGCGGTCGACGCCGAGATCCGGCACGCAAAGACCGCCCCGATCGACGAAATTCCCATGTTTCGCAAGATCATGCGGGCGACCCGCCTGCCGCTGCCGTTGCGGCGGCTGTCTTGGGCGATCGGGCTGAATTTCGGCCGGCAGCGCGGCAACTGGTTCGGCAGCTTCGCAGTGAGCTCGGTGGCCGCCTATGGCGGTGGCGAGCTTCACCCGATCACGCCCGGCCCCTTCATCGTCAGCTATGGGGTGGTCGGGCCTGACCAGACCATCCATGTCGTGATCCGCTGGGATCATCGGGTCACCGACGCCGCCCCGATCGCCCGCGTCCTGACCCGGCTGGAACAGGTCCTGAACACTGAAATCGCTGCCGAATTGCGTGCGGCCGGGTCGAAGTCGATCCGGGCAGTCGGAACGTGATTCCGGGCCATTCGCATTGACAGCGAGCCCCAAATCCCCCTAAAAGCCGCTTGCTCGCGGGCCGATTTCGGCCCGCGAAGCGTTTCGCGACCCGTGGTCCTGTCCCTTAAGCTTTGGGATCGGACCTGTCAGTGCCGGGCTAGCCCGTCACACAGGAGGGCGCGTTTCCTCAAACCAAGTACCTGAAGAGGACGCGATGACTAAGCGCAGTGAGGCGAAGTACAAGCTCGATCGCCGTATGGGCCAGAACATCTGGGGCCGCCCGAAGAGCCCCGTGAACCGCCGCGAATACGGCCCCGGCCAGCACGGCCAACGCCGCAAGGGCAAGCTCTCCGACTTCGGCGTGCAGCTCCGCGCCAAGCAGAAGCTGAAGGGCTATTACGCCAACATCTCCGAGCGTCAGTTCCACAGCATCTATGTCGAGGCCAGCCGCCTCAAGGGTGACACCGGCGAGAACCTGATCGGCTTGCTCGAGCGCCGTCTCGACGCGGTTGTGTACCGCGCCAAGTTCGTCTCGACGATCTTCGCCGCGCGCCAGTTCATCAACCACGGCCACGTCAAGGTGAACGGCCGCAAGGTCAACATCTCGAGCTATCTGGTCAAGCTCGGCGATGTGATCGAGGTCAAGGAATCATCCAAGCAGCTTGCCCACGTCCTCGAAGCCAGCCAGCTCTCCGAGCGTGACACCCCCGACTATCTCGAAGTCGACCATGGCAAGATGACCGCGAAATACATTCGCATCCCGCACCTCTCCGACGTGCCGTTCCCGGTGCAGATGGAGCCGCATCTGGTCGTCGAATTCTATTCGCGCTAAGATCTGAATATCGAAAGGCCCCGGTTCGCCGGGGCCTTTTTTGCTTAAAGAGCCACACTTCAGTGGCCGTTTACCTTCAGGAGGCGTCGCATGCTCTATACCCCTCCCCCGATCGATCCCAAGGCGCCGCCGGTGCGCATCAATCTGCTCTCGGACACGCAGACAAAGCCGACACCTGCGATGCGCGAGGCGATGGCGCGGGCGGAGGTCGGCGACGAGCAGGTCGGCGACGATCCGACCGTGAACGCCCTGTGCGAGCGCGTGGCCGAGCTGCTCGGCAAGGAAGCCGCGGTGTACATGCCGTCAGGCACGATGTGCAACGTCACCGCGACGCTGGTGCATTGCCGCCCCGGCGACGAGATCCTCGCCCATGAGAGCGCCCACATCATCGCGCGCGAAGGCGGCGCGCATGCCGCGATCGGCGGCTTTCAGGTCACGCAGCTGAAGGGACCCGACGGCCAGTTCACGCCGGAGACCTTTCGCAGAGCGCTGCATCCGCGTACCCGCTACCAGCCGCCGCAGACGGTGGTCAGCGTCGAGCAGACCGCCAATATCGGCGGCGGTACGGTCTGGAAGAAGGCCGCGCTCGACGAGATCGTCGCGATCGCGAAACAACATGGCCTCGTCACCCACATGGACGGCGCGCGCCTGCTCAATGCCACAGTTGCGAGCGGCATCTCTCCGCGCGACATGACCGCGGGGTGGGATTCGGCCTGGATCGACTTTTCGAAGGGCTTGGGCGCGCCGATCGGAGGCGTGCTCGCGGGCTCGCGCGCCTTCATCGATGCGGTCTGGCAGTGGAAGCAGCGCCTCGGCGGCTCGATGCGACAGGCCGGAATCTGCGCGGCGGCTTGCATCTACGCGCTCGACCATCATGTCGATCGGCTCGCCGACGATCACGCCAACGCGCGCGCGCTCGCCCGCGGACTGTCGCAGATCGCAGGCATCGAGGTGCAGGAGCCCGAAACCAACCTGGTGTTCTTCAAGCCCGATGGTACCGGCGTTCCCGGCGACAAGATGGTCGCGGCGCTGCGCCAGCGCGGCGTGACGCTTGCGATGATGGACGGCCGCATCCGCGCCTGCACGCATCTCGACGTCAATGCGAGCCAGGTCGAGGAGACGATCGGATATATCCGCGAGATCGTGCGCGGAGCGTAATCACCGCCCCATCGCCTGGTAGATCAGCGTCTTCAGCGCCAGTTGAATCCGGCCGCGCTGCGTCGGGGTCTGCACCATGAAGATCCCGAACAGATCGTCCTCGGGATCGATGAAGAAGAACGTGCCGCCGACGCCGTCCCAGCGATATTCGCCAAGCGGCCACGTTGTTCCAGGAGGCACCAAGATGCGCACGGCGAGGCCGAGGCCGAAGCCGGAAGACCCGCCCGGATAATAGTTCTGGTCGCGCGCGATCTTCGTCTCCGGACCGATATGATCCGAGGCCATCAGCGCAATGGTCTCCGGTTTGAGATAGCGTCGGCCGTCATAGGTGCCGCCATTCAGCAGCATCTGGGCGAAGCGGGCGTAGTCGCCGATCGTACCGACCATGCCGCCGCCGCCCGATTCCCAGGTCGCAGGCCGCCTGATGTCGCGGACCTGCGTCGTCGGATTGATGTTGCGGTCCTCCGGCATCGGCTCGGCGATGCGCGGGAATTTGGCGGGATCGGCGACGAAGAAAGCCGTCTCGGTCATGCCGAGCGGATCGAGCAGCCGCTCCTTCTCGAACTGCAGCAGCGTCTTTCCCGCAATGATTTCGACGACGCGGCCGAGCACGTCGGTGGAATAGCCGTAATCCCACACCGTGCCGGGCTGCTCGACAAGCGGCAGCGTGGCGATCTTGGCGGCGAATTCGGCGTTGGTCAGATCGCTGTTGAAGAGATTGGCGTTCGCATAGAGCTCGCGCACCATGCCGCCGCCGTAATAGCCGTAAGGCAGCCCCGAGGTGTGGCGCAGCAGATCCTTGATCGTGATGGGTCGCTCCAGCGGCTCCAGCACCAGGGCGACTTTGCCGTCCTCGGCCTTCTTCTCGATGCCGACCTTCATGCCGGCGAAGGCCGGAATGTATTTCGAGACGGGATCGTCGAGCGACAGCTTGCCCTCCTCAACCAGCATCATCGCCATGACTGAGGTCACCGGCTTTGACATCGAATAGAGGCGGAAGATCGTGTCCGCGCTCATCGATAACTCGGTCGCGACGTCGCGGACGCCGAAATTCTGATAATAGACCGGCTTGCCGTGCTGCTGAAGCAGCAGGATGGCTCCGGGGATCTTGCCGGTGGCCACCTCGTTGCGGATGTAGTCGGAAACCTTCGCCAGCCCCGCGGGCGCGAGCGTGTGGACCGCAGGTCTCTCGGAACCTGCCTTCGCAACGATGCCGCCGGCGAGAAGGACGAGCGCCGCGATCAATGCGCGGCGCCCGAACATGTCAATTCTCCATCGCTTCATAAACCAGCTGCTTCAATGTTCGCTGCACGCGCTGGCGCTCGGTCGGGGTCTGCTCCAGCAGCACGAAGAACATGTCCTGCTTGGGGTCGACCACGAAATAGCAGCCGGAGGCGCCATCCCATTTCAATTCGCCGAGATCGCCGGGCGGCGGCGGTTTTGCGTTGCCGGGGTCGGTGCGCACCGCAAGTCCGAGACCGAAACCAAAACCGTCACCGGGGAAATAAAAATAATCGCGATCGACGCCCGACTTGAGGCCGATCTGGTCAGTCACCATCAGCTTGAACGTCTCGGGCTTGAGAATCGTCTTGCCGTCGAGATTGCCGCCCTGTAGCAGCATCTGCGTAAAGCGCTCATAATCGGCCATGGTCGTGACCATACCGCCGCTGGCGAACTGGATCTTCTTGACGACTGTCGGATCGTTGATCCGCCCGACCCGGAAATCGCTGTCGTTCGGCACCGGCTGCGCCAGCAGCTTCTGCTTCTCGGGATCGGTGACGAAGAAGCCGGTGTCGACCATGCCGAGCGGGTCGAGCAGCTTCTCCCGTTCGATCTCGATGAGCGGCTTGCCGGCCGCGACTTCCATGACCCGCGCCAGGATGTCGGTGGAATGGCCGTATTGCCACAGCGCGCCCGGCTGGTTGTGCAGCGGCAGTTTTGCGATGCGCTCGGCGAACTCCGCGAGGTCGAAATCGCCGGCATAGATGTTGGCGTCGCGATAGGCCTTGCGGACCAGGCTGTCGCCATAGAAGCCGTAGGTGACGCCGGAGGTGTGCGTCATCAAATCGTGCACCGTCATCGGCCGGTTGGGCGGCACGAGCTCGAGCGACTTGGTGCCGTCCTCGGCCTTCTTCTCGACGCCGACTTTCACATTGGCGAAGGAGGGAATGTATTTCGAGACGGGATCGTCGAGCTTGATCGTACCTTCCTCGATCAACTTCACTGCAACGACGGAAGTGATCGCCTTGCTCATCGAGAACAGGCGGAAGATCGTCTTGTCGGTGATCGGCGCCTTGCTGACGGCGTCCTGCACGCCGAAGACTTCGTGGTAGACGGGCTTGCCATGTTGCTTGATGAGGACGTTTGCCCCTGCGATCTTGCCGGTCGCGACCTCGTTCTTGAAGAACTCGGTGATCCTCGCGAGCTTGTCCGGATTGAAATGCGCGCCGGCCGGAATCTCGTAGGTGCCCTCCGCCCGCGCGAACGACATCGTACCTAACGATACAAGCGCGGCGCAGACAAGCGCGCGCAGTCCAGACTGTGAAATCATATCCCCTCCCCGGAACATGGCCCGGCGGAGTGTACCGACCACGTCATCAGGCACAAGGGCCGCCGTACCGCGCCAAAGCGTCCGCGTGCAGAGCCGCGCTCTTTTCCGAGAAACAGCAAAATATGACGTCGACGACCAACGGCGCGGCCGGCAGGGCCTCAATGGTCGCATGGACCGCAATCTTCGCGGCCTGGTCGGCTGGAAAGCCGTAAACCCCGGTCGAAATCGCGGAGAACGCCACGGAGGTCAGCTGATTGGCCCCGCAGAGCTCAAGCGCACGGCGATAACAGGAGCCCAGCGCCTCTGCCTCACCGCGAGTGCCGCCGTGCCAGACCGGACCGACTGCATGGATGACATGACGCGCAGGGAGAAGGTAGCCCTTCGTGATCTTGGCATCGCCGGTCGGGCATCCTCCGAGCTTCCGGCACGCGGCTAGAAGCTCGGGCCCGGCCGCCCGATGGATCGCGCCATCCACGCCGCCCCCACCCAGGAGCGACGTGTTGGCCGCGTTGACGATGGCGTCAACGCTCAGCGTGGTGATGTCGGCAACGATGACCTTGAGCTCCGCGCCGCCGATCCGGCGCGTCAGCTGGGTCACGTATCAGGCCGCGACAGCGACGCCCTTTTCGGAGAAGAGCTGCTGCAATTCACCGGCTTGGAACATCTCGCGGACAATGTCGCAGCCGCCGACGAACTCGCCCTTCACATAGAGCTGCGGAATGGTCGGCCAGTTCGAATAGTCCTTGATGCCGTTGCGCAGTTCGGCGGATTCGAGAACGTTGAGGCCCTTATAGCCGACGCCGATGTGGTCGAGGATCTGGACGACCTGGCCGGAGAACCCGCACTGCGGAAATTGCGGTGTGCCCTTCATGAACAGAACCACGTCGTTCGACTTCACTTCGTTGGCGATGAATTCCTCGATGCTCATATCCGTGTCCTTATGGGGCGGAGCCCACTCCAATTGCTTCGGGCTGGCTCCGCCGATCTAACCCGATACCTGGGTATATATGTAGCCCAAACCGTTGTGCATCCAAAGTAAAATGGCGGCGAGCTGCCTCTTGTGGACCGCTCTCGGCTGCACCGGCCCATTGCATGATGCCACGAATATCATCGTCAGGGAGGACTTTCATACCGTCACGGAGCCCCTATCTAGGACGAACCCGGCGTTTTGGAACCCGTCCACACCAACAACGTTCTCTTGTCCTGTCTGGAGAAAAACGTGACGAAACAAGCCTCCGCTCCGGCCCCCGCTCCGTCACTGTCGGTCGATTTGGGCGGCCTTGCCCAGAGGCTGGAAGACGCGTTTCTCGCCGTTCGCGACGAGACGGAGCGCCGGGCCGCGCCACTGTCGCCGGAGGACCAGCAGATCCAGTCCATGCCGGATGCGAGCCCGACGAAATGGCACAGGGCGCACACCACGTGGTTCTGGGAGCAGTTCGTGCTCGGCGAGCACTGTGCGGGCTACCGGCCCTTTCACCCTGACTTCGCCTTCCTGTTCAATTCCTATTACGTCAGCGCCGGTCCGCGCCATTCCCGCAATCACCGCGGCGACATCACCCGTCCGAGCGCCGATCAGGTCGGCGCTTATCGAAAACATGTCGACGCTGCCGTCGTGAAATTCTTCCGCGACGCCGGCGAGGACAAGCTTCGCGAGATCGCGCCGCTGGTCGAGGTCGGCCTCAATCACGAGCAGCAACATCAGGAATTGATGTTCACCGACATCCTGCACGCCTTCGCGCAGAACCCGATCCCGCCGGCCTATGATCCGGACTGGCGCTTCCCGGCCGCGACGCCGGCCAGCGAGGATTGGCTGACGCTGAACGAAGGCATCCACACCGTCGGTCACGTCGATGATAGTTTTCATTTCGACAACGAGAAGCCGGCGCACCGCGCCCTCGTCGGCCCGGTCAAGCTCGCACGCAATCTCGTCACCAATCGCGAATGGCTCGCCTTCATGCGTGACGGGGGCTACCGGACCGCAACGCTGTGGCTGATGGACGGTTTTGCGGCCGTGAACAACGAGGGCTGGGACTGCCCCGGTCATTGGCGCGAGATCGACGGCCAATGGCATGTGATGACGCTGGCCGGCCTCAAGCCGGTCGATCCCGACGCGCCCGTCTGCCACGTCAGCTATTACGAGGCTGACGCCTTTGCGCGCTGGGCCGGAAAACATCTGCCGACCGAGATGGAATGGGAGGTCGCGGCCCGCTCGGGCCAGCTCAACGATGCCTTCGGCATCGTCTGGCAGTGGACGCGATCGTCCTACTCGCCCTATCCCGGCTATCGCGCGATCGAAGGCGCGCTCGGCGAATACAACGGCAAGTTCATGGTCAACCAGCTGGTGCTGCGCGGCTCTTCGCTTGCAACTCCGGAGGGGCACAGCCGTATCACCTATCGCAACTTCTTTTATCCGCACCACCGCTGGCAATTCACGGGACTGCGGCTCGCCGACTACGAGTAAAATTCTCATCCGACGACAAATGCGCGCCGGACAGCGCGTTCAGGAGAGTATCATGAATGTGCACGCTAGCGCCTTGGCCGAAGCCCATCTTCCCGACGAACAGACCACCGCCTTTGCCCGCGAGGCCATCGAGGACCTGTCGCAGCAGCCTAAAAAGCTGTCGCCGAAATATTTCTACGATGCGGCCGGATCTGAATTGTTCGAGGCCATCACGCGGCTGCCGGAATATTACCCGACGCGCACGGAGCTAGCGATCCTGAAGGAGCGCGGCAGCGAGATCGCGAAAATCATTCCGGAGCACGCGGCCCTCGTCGAATTCGGCGCAGGCGCGACCACAAAGGTCCGCCTGCTGCTCAACCACTGCAAGTTCGCGGCCTATGTGCCCGTCGACATCTCCGGCGACTTCCTGACGGCGCAGGCAAACGGACTGAAGCGGGATTTTCCGTCACTCGGCATCTACCCGGTGGCGGCCGACTTCACCACGCCGTTCGAGCTGCCCAAGGCGGTGGCGACCATGCCCAAGGTCGGGTTCTTCCCAGGCTCGACCATCGGCAATTTCGAGCCGCATGAAGCGCAGGCCTTCCTGAAGAGCGCACGCGCCATTCTGGGCCGCGGCGCGCAGATCATCATCGGCGCCGATCTCGAGAAGGAGGAGCGCCTGCTCCACGACGCCTATAACGATGCCGCCGGCGTCACCGCGCGCTTCAATCTCAATGTGCTGGTGCGGATCAACCGCGAGCTCGGCGGCAATTTCGACCTTTCCGCCTTCACCCATCGCGCGATCTACAATCGCGAGCGGCACCGCATCGAGATGCACCTGATCAGCAAGAAGAGCCAGACCGTGCGCCTGCTCGGCACCAGCTTTTCGTTCCGCGCGGGCGAGAGCATCCACACCGAGAACAGCTACAAATACAGCATCGAGCGCTTCGCGACGCTGGCGCAAGGCGCGGGTTGGCGGGTGCGCGAGAGCTGGACGGATGCGGCGAAGATGTTCTCGGTGCACGCGCTGGAGGTGGCGGAGTAAGCGCTCCGGCGCCAATGGCGCCGGCTCAATGCTCCCCAGCCTCTTCCACCGTCGATCCCAGCGAGATCGACTCCCATACCGCAACAATGATCATGATCACCGTCGCGGCGACCGACAGCCATAGCGGGGACAGTTCGGCGGCGAACCACCACAGCACCACAAGCAGAATGATGCCGATGCCGTGCGACAGCTGGAGGAAGCCGCGGATCGCGTGCTTGAACAGGATGGTACCGACCAGGAACAGCAAGGGACCGCCGATCGTGCTGACGACGGTCCTGATATCGGAATGGCCGACCGGATGCTTCAGCACCAGCTCATCGGAGACCGCGGTCAGGATGATGCCGGCGACGATCGGCATGTGCAGATAGGTATAGGCGAGCCGCGCCAACCGGCCGGATTCAGCGGATCTCGAGATGCGCTCGGCGCCGGCCTCGGCGCCCTTGTGGAAATAGACCCACCACATCGCGATGCTGCCGACCAGCGCGGAGACGAAGGCCAGAATGTTGTTCGCGGTCCAGTCAAGCTCGGCGAACGTCGCGCCGTTGACGACGACGGCCTCGCCAAGCGCGATGATGACGAACAGCGAGCAGCGCTCGGCCATGTGGCCGCCCTCGACCGCCCAGGCCTCGACCGACGAGAAGCCCAGTTTCGGGACCCAGAAGCGCACCGCCGGCGAGACATATTCGATCGTCAGCGCCACGATCCAGAACCATAGCCGCGCCTCGTCATGGGCGAGGCCGCCCGCGATCCACAACACTGCGGAGACCGAGAGCCAGGTCAGGATGCGGATCGCATTGTGCCGGACCGCAGTTCGATGCCGCGGCGTTGCAAACATCCAGAAGGCGGTGCGCCCGACCTGCATCGTCGCGTAGGCGATCGCAAACCACAGACCCCGCCCCTCGAAGGCGGTCGGGATCGTCGTCGACAGCACGAGGCCGCCCAGCATCATCAGGAAGATCAGGATGCGGACCGGCGTCAGCTCGGGATCGAGCCAGTTGGTGACCCAGGCGGTGTAGACCCACACCCACCATACCGCGAGAAACAGCACCGCGACGTGCACCGCACCGAGTGGCGTGAAATGGTGCAGCAGTGTGTGCGAGACCTGCGTGATCGCGAAAACGAAGACCAGGTCGAAGAACAGCTCGGCATTAGTGACGCGGCTGTGCTGGTTTGGCAGGATGACGCGAAACATCGCGCCGCGCGGATTGTCCGCAGCCATCGTCATCACCCCGTCACGATCAGATCAAGCGCCCGGCACCCCGGTTTGCAGCGCCAGCGCATGCAGCACGCCGCCCATCTGGCCGCGGAGGGACTGATAGACGATCTGGTGCTGCTGGACGCGGGACTTGCCGCGGAAGGTCTCCGAGATCACGGTCGCGGCATAGTGATCGCCGTCCCCGGCGAGGTCACGGATGGTCACCTCGGCATCGGGGATCGCTGCCTTGATCATCGCCTCGATATCGTGGGCGTCCATTGGCATTCGAATCGTGCTCCTGTCTCGGCTGCAATCAGTCTTGTCGTCGAATCGCTGCCGGGGTCCGGTTCTACAAAGCCAACCTTCCGGCGCGGCCAAACTTAGCGTGAACGGCCTTCTACGTCACGCCTTCCGGCACTATATCGGTGATCCGATCTGGATAAAGCCACGACAAAGTGCCGCGCGCGGCAGAGTGATCGAAAAAGGCGTGAAATCATGAAGCTTCCAGGGCCCGACCACCCCATCACCATCACCCCAAATCCCCGGCGCGTCCGCGTCACGGCCGGCGATATCGTGATCGCCGAGACCACAAAGGCGCTGACGCTGAAAGAGGCGAAATATCCGGCGGTGCAATATGTGCCGCGACAGGACGCCAACATGGCGCTGCTGGAGCGCACCGACCGCGTCACCCACTGCCCCTACAAGGGGGATGCGAGCTATTACAGCGTCAAGGCGGACGGCAAGACACTGGACAACGCGATCTGGACCTATGAGGCACCCTTTCCCGCGATGACCGAGATTTCGGGCCATCTCGCCTTCTATCCGGACAAGGTGAAGATCGAGGAAGTGGGGTAGTTGCTTCCGTCATGGCCGGGCTCGTCCCGGCCATCCACGTTTTTGGGCAATCGCGGATACAGAACAACGTGGATGCCCGGCACCCGGCTCCGCCGGGCTATAGGTGTTGGGCCGGCGAAACTTCAGCGAAGACGGCAAGCCCGGGCATGACGACTGTGCGCGTGGGCAGCGCCCCGCTACGCCCTGAATATCGTCAGCCCCAGGATCAGCAGCACCAGGAAGATCGCGACGAACACGTAGAACAGGAAGCGGGCGATGTCGGCGGAGGCGGCCGAGATGCCGGTGAAGCCGAGCACGCCGGCTACGATCGAGACAAGTAAGAAGATCAGTGCCCATTTCAGGATCGTCATCGCCAGCTCCGAAATTGTACCGCCTGCCGCGGTCCTCAAGCCCTTTTGGCGAACGCTAACTTCGTCGCAGGGAACTGGTTCCTGGCGGTCTCAGGGACCTGCGGGCGTCCCAAACGACCCTTGCTGAATCCGGTTCCCGGCGGCAAAGTCCGGGCGGGACCGAAGCGCGACCGGGGCGGCCACGATGACGATGTCACATTCAGCGACGATCGGGGCAGAGGCGCACGCGGCGCCGAGGGCCAAGGCGCGCAATCTGTCGCTCGATCGCGCCCGCACCTTCCTGACGCTGGTGGTGCTGCTGCACCACGCCGTGATTCCCTACACCTATTTCGGGCACACCGATCCGGCGTCCTGGGCCGGTTTCGACGTGGTCGTGCTGGCCACCGACAGCTTCTTCATGGCAATGTTCTTCTTCCTGTCGGGACTGTTCACCTGGCCGGGTATCGCGCGCAAGGCGCCGTCAGTTTTTCTCCGCGACCGCCTGTTGCGGCTCGGGCTCCCGTTCGCGATCGCGGCGTTCACCGTCATCCCGCTCGCCTATTACGCGATCGCGCTGCGGCACGATCCCGGGCTGAGCTTCACGGCGTTCTGGTGGAATACGATCACGGTTGGCCCGTGGCCGAGCGGCCCGATCTGGTTCGTGTGGGTGCTGCTGGCATTCGACCTGACCGCGAGCCTGCTCTACCGGGTCTCCGCGCATCTGGTCGACCCGGGCAACCGGGTGTCGCTGCGCGGATTCGACCAGCCGGTCGTATTCTGGCTGCTGCTCGTCGTCGTCACGGCAATCGCCTACGTGCCGGCGCTGCTCTATTTCGGCGGCAGCAAATGGTTCGAGCTCGGGCCGTTCTCGGTGCAGGCGAGCCGCATCCTGCTCTACTTCGCCTATTTCTTTATCGGCGTCAGCGTTGGAGCGGCGAACTTCGATCGCGGCATCCTCAGCGCCGGCGGCCAGTTGCCGAAACAGCGCTGGCTGTGGGTGATCGCCACGCTGATCTCCTACTGCCTGATGTGGGGCATGATCTACATTAAGCGCGAGATCCTCGGTAATCCCGACCCGCAGCCGCACTGGTATCAGGCGATCTACGGCACGTTCTTCGTGCTGTTCTCAGGCTCGATCCTGCTCGCGATTCTCGCGTTCTTCCTGCACCAGAAGTCGCCGGGCCCGAACCTGCTCGACCGCATGCAAGCGGATGCCTACGGCATCTTCCTGGTGCACTACCCGATCGCGTTGTGGATCCAGTACGCGCTGTTCGACTACGGCCTGCCGGCGATCGTGAAGGCTGCGATCGGCTTCGTGCTTACGGTAATCCTGAGCTGGGGTCTGACGGCGGCCTTACGGAAGATTCCGGGGGCGTCGCACGTGTTGTGAGGCGCGATACCCGTAGCCCGGATGAGCGTAGCGATATCCGGGAAACCTCACGACAAAGACCCGGATGTCGCTTCGCTCATCCGGGCTACCGGTTCAGCCCCTCAGGCCGCCTTGCCGCCCATATACTCTGGCAGCCAGCGCTCGAACGAGGTCCGCAGCGCCTCGATCGTTACAGGCGCCTCGCCCGCGATCGCGATCGCGTCGCCGCCGGTGGTGCCGATCCGCACGCAGGGCACCTCGCAGCCGCGCATCTTGGCGAGCACGCGGCCGGCCTCGGTCTCAGGCACGGTGACGAGATAGCGCGCCTGGTCCTCGCCGAACCAATAGGCCTGAGGCACCAACGAGGTCGGCGCCGCGAGCAGTTTGGCGCCGATGCCGCTCGCCATCGCCATCTCGGCCAGCGCGATCAGCAGGCCACCGTCGGAGAGGTCGTGCACGGCGGTCGCGGTGCCCGCATGGATCATGCCGCGCACGCAGTCGCCGTTGCGCCTCTCGGCGGCGAGGTCGACCGGCGGCGGCGCGCCCTCCTCGCGACCGCAGATGTCGCGCAGGTAAACGGACTGGCCGAGCCAGCCATGGGTCTCGCCGATCAAGAGGATCGCCTCGCCTTCGGCCTTGAAGGCGAGCGACGCGGACTTGGTGAAATCATCGAGCAGGCCGACGCCGCCGATCGAGGGCGTCGGCAAGATCGCGCGGCCGTTGGTCTCGTTGTAGAGCGAGACGTTGCCGGACACGACCGGGAAGTCGAGCGTACGGCAGGCTTCCGAGATGCCCTTCAGGCAGCCGACGAACTGGCCCATGATCTCGGGCCGCTCAGGATTGCCGAAATTGAGATTGTCGGTGATCGCAAGCGGCTTGCCGCCAACCGCGGTGATGTTGCGCCAGGCTTCCGCCACCGCCTGCTTGCCGCCTTCAAACGGATCGGCCTCGCAATAGCGCGGCGTCACGTCGACGGTCAGCGCCAAGCCCTTCGGGCCGTCCTGCACGCGCACCACCGCGGCATCGCCGCCGGGACGCTGCATGGTGTTGCCGAGAATGACGTGGTCGTACTGCTCCCAGACCCAGCGCTTGCTGCACATATCGGGCGTGCCGATCAGCTTTTCGAGCGCGGCACCGAGACCCATCGGCGCCGCCACCTCGCGCGCATGCACGACCGGCAGCGCGGCGGAGGGGACATGCGGGCGATCATAGAGCGGCGCCTCGTCGCCGAGCTCCTTGATCGGCAAATCGGCCATGACGTCACCGCCATGCTTGACCACGAAGCGCTTGCTCGGCGTGGTGTAGCCGACCACGGCGAAATCGAGGCCCCACTTCTTGAAGATCGCCTCGGCCTCTTTCTCCTTCTCGGGCTTGAGCACCATGAGCATGCGCTCCTGGCTCTCCGAGAGCATCATCTCGTAGGCGCTCATGCCGATCTCGCGCGTCGGCACCGCGTCGAGATCGAGATCGACGCCGAGGTCGCCCTTGGCGCCCATCTCCACCGCCGAACAGGTCAGGCCCGCCGCGCCCATGTCCTGGATCGCGATGACGCAGCCCTTCTCCATGATCTCGAGACAAGCCTCTAACAGCAGCTTTTCGGCAAAGGGATCGCCGACCTGCACGGTCGGACGCTTCTCTTCGGACTTGTCGTCGAACTCGGCCGAGGCCATCGAGGCGCCGTGGATGCCGTCGCGGCCGGTCTTGGAGCCGAGATAGACGATCGGCATGTTCACGCCGGAGGCGGCGGCATAGAAGATCTTGTCGGTATCGGCGAGGCCGACCGCCATCGCGTTGACGAGAATGTTACCGTCATAGCGGGTGTGGAAACGGACCTGGCCGCCGACCGTCGGCACGCCGAACGAGTTGCCGTAGCCGCCGACGCCAGCGACGACACCGGAGACGAGATGCCGCGTCCTGGCATGCTCCGGTGCGCCAAAGCTCAGCGCGTTGAGGCAGGCGATCGGCCGCGCGCCCATGGTGAAAACGTCGCGCAAGATGCCACCGACACCGGTGGTCGCGCCCTGGTAAGGCTCGATGTAGCTCGGGTGGTTGTGGCTCTCCATCTTGAAGACCACGGCCTGGCCGTCGCCGATGTCGATCACGCCGGCATTCTCGCCCGGGCCCTGGATCACCCAGGGCGCCTTGGTCGGCAAGCCCTTGAGATGGAGGCGCGAGGATTTGTACGAGCAGTGCTCGTTCCACATCGCCGAGAAGATGCCGAGCTCGGTGAAGGTCGGCTCCCGCCCGATCAGCTTGAGAATGCGCTCATACTCGTCGGGCTTGAGCCCGTGGGCGGCAATCAGCTCGGGGGTGATCTTGGGTTCGTTCTTCATGGAATTTGGGCTTTCGACGGCGGTTGGCCGTTCTTAGGAACATCGGAGGGCTTGGAAAAGCCCTTTATGGCGCATTTTCCCGCTGTCCCACGTTTTGCGGCCGGGGGCTGCGGGAACAGGAATTGCACAGCGCGGACAGATCGGATTTAAGGACAAAAGACCCGCAATTGAAGGCCCATTTCCTTGCATGAATTGACCAAAGCGCCCCCGCCTCGCCGCCCCGACCTCCACGTCGCCACCGATGGGGAATTCCAGGGCTGGCGAACCTGGATTCGTGACAGTTTTGAGAGCCATATCGGCCCGTTCTGGCACAAGATCGAGGACGACGGCAGCGTCCGCTCGGCGTTCCGGGTCGAGAAGAAGCACCTCAACGGCTCCGGAAACGTCCATGGCGGCTGCTTCATGGCGTTTGCCGACTATTGCCTGTTCGCGATCGCCACCCACGAGCTGGATGGGCCGGCCGTGACCACCAATTTCGCTTGCGACTTCCTCGACGCGGCGCGCGAAGGCGAGCTGATCGAATGCGTCGGCGAGGTCTCCCGCGCCGGCGGCTCGCTGATCTTCCTGCGCGGCAAGCTGACATCAGGCGGGCGGCCTCTCTTCACCTTCTCCGGCACAATCAAGCGGGTGAAGCGGAAGCCGGCACCGCAGCCAAACGCATAGCTCGCCGCCTTCCCTTTTGGCGCCCCCTCGCCCAGACTTGTGTCCAGCGCTGTCGCGCCGGGGAGCAACATCAAGGTGCCGCAGAGCACATCGCCGACGGGGCGGGCCACAGTCTCGCAATTGCCGTCCATGCCCGCCACAGGCGCGCGCAACTGGCGCGACTATGCGCTGCTGTTCGCGCTGGCCTGCTGCTGGAGTTCAACCTATCCGCTGGCGAAGCTCGCGCTGGATACGATCCCGCCCGTGACCTTCATCTCGGCGCGCTCGCTGATCGCGGCCGCCTTCCTGTTCGCGATCCTGTGGATGCGCGGCGTCAGGATCCCGACCGACGCCAAGGCGTGCAAGTTGTTCGCGACCCAGCAATTGATCAACTCGACCTTTCCGTTCCTGATCATCACCTGGTCTCAGCAATATGTGCCGGCGTCGAACACGGTGGTGCTGGCCTCGACCACGCCGATCTTCGCCTTCCTGATCACCTCCCTGATCACGCGTCACGAGCCGGCAACGCTGTTGAAGCTCTTGGGCGCGCTCCTCGGCCTCGCCGGCACCATCGTCATCGTGGGCCTGGATGCGCTGCGCGGCTTCGGCAGCGAGATCGTGGCCGAGATCGCCATCCTGCTCGCCACCATCTCGTTCGCCTGCGCCACGATCTTCGGCCTGCGGCTGTCCGAATACGATCCGATGGTGGTGGCAGCCGGCTCGCTGCTGTTCGGCGGCCTCGTGCTGCTGCCGCCTTCGCTGATCGTCGACCAGCCCTGGACGCTGCACCCGACGCCGACCGCGATCACAGCCACCATTGTCATGGGCATAGTCTCCAGCGCGTTGGGGCTGATGCTGTTCTACATCTGCCTGGGACGGCTCGGCACGCTGACGACGAACGCGCAAGGCTATTTGCGCATCCCGATCGGCGTCGGCCTCTCCGTGCTGCTGCTCGGCGAGAGCGTGCCCTCGAACCTGGCGCTGGGACTGGTGCTGGTCATGGCGGGCGTCGCCGCGATGACGGTGCCGACGGAGCGGTTGAAGCTGCGGTGACCCGCTGCTTCCGCCGTTCGGCACGAGGCGCTCAATGCGGCTTGCGCAACAATCCGCTCGCCAACGCTTGGAAGGCGTCAACGGCCTTGGTCAGGACGCCTGGCGGATCGTCGGCTGCGGCGACCCACAGCGCTGCGCTCAGCGCAGCCCCGTTCAGCAAGCGTCCCGCCGCTTCGACATCGACGGGCTTCACAATCCCCTGTTCGATCAGCGACCGAATGGTTCGCATGGTAATCTCAAGACAGGCATTCTCGCCGGGCCACTTGGATGGATCACCGAGCACGGCCGGTCCATCCAGAAGCATGACGCGCTGAATTTCAGGATCGAGCGCCATCTCGATATAGGCGGTCCCCTCTGCAAGCAGTCCTTGCCACAAGCTCGGCGCTTGCTCGCGGGCCGTGCGGAGCCGTTCCGCCATTTCGCTGTCGATCTGCTCAACGACGGCCCAGAGCAGCCCCTTCTTGTCTTCGAAGTTGTGATACAGCGCGCCCCGCGTCAGTCCGACGGAAGCAGTCAGCTCGTCCATCGACGCGGCTGCATAGCCCTGGGTGGCAAACGCCCTGCGCGCCGCGCGGATGAGCTTGGCCCGACTTTCCGCCATCGCCTCGGCGCGCTTGCCCTTCGCCATGCTCCCCAACTCCATTTGCTGACCCTATTGACATACGGTCCGTATGTGAGTCATATTCCACATACGTTACGTATATGAACAACTCGTGGAAATCCAGTGGCAGGCCCTGCCCACCACAGCTGCGACCGCCATTCCATCGATGAAGGATCCAGACATGCCCAAGCGCGACGCAATCTTCCCGGCCGGCCGCCACGCTCTGTATGAAGCGCACCGCTATTCTGCCGCGATCCGGTCCGGCGACCTGCTCTTCGTCTCCGGGCAGGTTGGAAGTCGCGAGGACGGCTCGCCCGAACCGGTGTTTGAGGACCAGGTCCGACGCGCGTTTGCCAATCTGCGTGCCGTTCTCGCAGCGGCCGGATGCACGCTGGACGATGTGGTCGACGTCACCACGTTCCATACCGATCCTGCCACGCAAATCGAAAAGGTGATGGCAATTCGCGCTGCGGAGATCGGGGAGGCACCCTATCCGAACTGGACGGCAGTCGGAGTGAATTGGCTTGCCGGATTTGACTTCGAGATCAAGGTGGTCGCCCGCATTCCTGCTGCGGGGTAAAGCGTTCTCGGTGGCGATGATGCCAACGCTCAGGAGTCTCGCGTTATTGCTTGGCGTCGTCCGCCAGCATCTTGCGATACTTCTCGACGTCGCGCGTCACGAGCTTCTGCAGCACCTCGGGCGTGTGCTCGTCGGCATCGGGGGCCACGGTCGAGAGGTCGGCGAACCGTTTCTTCACCGCGTCGGTTTCCACGGCCGTACGCGCGGCGGCATTCAACTTGGCAATGACCGCCGGCGGAGTGCCCTTGGGCGCGAACAGGCCGTTCCAGCCCTGCGCCTCGAATTCGGGCAGGCCGGCTTCGGCCGACGTCGGCAGATCCGGCAGGGTCGCGAGCCGCACTGTCGAGCCGACCACGAGCCCGCGCGCCAGCTTCTCGTTGATCGACTGCGAGACGGAGGCTGCCGCATCGCAGACGCCGTCGATCTGGCCGCCGATCGCATCCGTGAGCGCGGGGGCGGCGCCGCGATAGCCGACCAGCGTCGCGTCGATCCCAGCGGCTGTGACGAAGCTCTTGCAGATCAGGTAGTTCGAGGACCCGACGCCGGCATGGCCGAGATTGACCTTGCCCGGATTGGCCTTGGCGTAGGCGATGAACTCTTTCAGGTCCTTTGCCGGAAAATCCTTGCGCACGGCGATGATGCCGAACGTCTTCGCCACCATGGCGATCGGCACGAAGGAGTCCGGCGTGAACGGCAGCTTTGGATAGATCGTATAGGTCGCAGCGTTGGTGCCGGCATTGCCGATGGCAATGGTGTAGCCGTCAGGCTCGGCACGGGAGGCGCGCGCCAGTGCGGTCGATCCGCCGGCGCCGGCGACGTTCTCGATCACGATGGTCTGGCCGAGCGCGATGCCCATCTGCTCGGCAACCGTGCGCGCGATCACGTCGGACGTGCCGCCGGCCGCGAACGGCACGATCATGGTGACGGGACGCTTGGGGAAATCCTGTGCGAACGCGGCCGTCGCGAACGCAACGACGGCGACAGCGGCCGGCAGCCGCTTCAGCACGAACGCAATCACGCGGCTTTTTCCAGATGCGCGGTGAGGCCGGCGAACAGGCCGCGACCGTCGGTGCAGCCCATGATGTCTTCGACGTGGTTTTCCGGATGCGGCATCATGCCGAGCACGTTGCCCTTGTCGTTGACGATGCCGGCGATGGATTGCGCGGCGCCGTTGATGTTGCTGATATCGTCGATCGCGCCGTCAGCCGAGCAATAGCGGTAAAGGACGCGACCCTCGCCTTCGAGCCGCTTGATGGTCTCCGCGTCCGCCGCATAATTGCCCTCGCCATGCGCGATGGGCACGCGGATCACCTGCCCGGCATTGTAGCCGCGCGTGAATGGCGTGTCGGAGCGCTCCACGCGCAGATGCACGTCGTGGCAGATGAATTTCAGCCGCGCATTGCGCATCAGGACGCCAGGCAAGAGGCCGGACTCGCAGAGGATCTGAAAACCGTTGCAGACGCCGAGCACGAGGCCGCCCTTGGCCGCATAGTCGCGCACCGCGTCCATCACCGGCGCCCGCGCCGCAATCGCGCCGCAGCGCAGATAATCGCCATAGGAGAACCCGCCGGGCACCACCACGAGGTCGGTGCCATCAGGCAGCGACGTCTCGGCATGCCACACCATCGCGGGCTCGCTGCCCGAGATCAGCCTCAAGGCACGCGCCATGTCGCGCTCGCGGTTGATTCCGGGAAAGACGAGGATGGCGGCTTTCATGGCAGAGGTTCCGAACGAAGATTGAATGGGGCTGGCACGGCTGCCAAATCGTGAGCAGACATATCCATTTGACGGGGATTTTACCAGTGCTAGCCTTGCCCGTGAGCGTTGTGCACAGGCCATAGCCCGCCATTCGGCCGATCGATTCGCCCGGGATTAAAGCCATGAATGTCCCCTCGCTGCCTGCATCCCTCTCCGAGCCGGTGTCCACTGAGGGCGTCATCGCTGCCGGTGCCTATGTCGACGGCCGGCGCGTCGCCAATATCGCCATCAGCGAGGCCTCGAGCTGGCGGGCGAAGCCCGGCCACGTGGTCTGGATCGGGCTGCACGAGCCCGACATGGCGCTGCTCAGCGCGGTGCAGAAGCAGTTCGACCTGCACGAGCTCGCCATCGAGGACGCCAACCACGCCCATCAGCGACCGAAGATCGAGCAATATGGCGAGGCCCTGTTCATCGTGGCGCGAACCGCGCAACTGATCGAGGGCCGGATCGCCTTCGGCGAGACGCACATCTTCGTCGGCGAAGGCTATCTGGTCTCGGTGCGCCACGGCGCGTCGACGTCCTACACGCCGGTGCGCGAACGTTGCGAAAGCTGCCCGCGCGCGCTCGCGCGCGGCGAGGACTACATCCTCTACGCCATCCTCGATTTCATCGTCGACAACTACTCGCCCGTGCTCGAGAGCATTCACGAAGAGGTCGAGAGCATCGAGGACGACGTGCTCTCCAAGGCGATCAGCAAGGCGCAGATCGAGCGGCTCTACATGCTGCGCCGCGACCTCTTGCGGCTCAGGACTGCAATCGGACCGCTGGTGGAGGTCTGCCGCCGGCTTGAGCATGACGAGCTGGCGATGGTGCGCGCGACGATGCAGCCGCTGTTCCGCGACGTCACCGACCACGTCAGGAACATCCAGGAGCGAATCGATTCAATGCGCGAGGTGCTGGCCTTCGCCTTCGAAGCAAGCCTGCTGGTCGGCCAGGCCCAGGAGACGGCGGTCTCCAAGAAACTTGCCTCCTGGCTCGCGATCATCGCGATCCCGACCGCGCTTGCCGGCATCTACGGCATGAACTTCAAGCACATGCCGGAGCTGGACTGGGAGTACGGCTATTACACGCTGCTCGGCGTGATGCTGACGGCTTGCGGCGCGCTGTATTGGCGTTTTCGTCGGGTCGGATGGCTGTGAGCCATCCCGTTCACCCGATCAGCTCGACCCGATAATTCTCGATCACGGTGTTCGCCAGCAGCTTGTCGGCGGCGTCCTTCAACGCCGCCTCCGCCTTGGCCTTGTCCGCGCCGGCGAGCTCGATGTCGAACACCTTGCCTTGGCGAACGCTGGCGATGCCGTCGACGCCGAGCGACTTCAACGCACCCTCGATCGCCTTACCCTGCGGATCGAGGATGCCCGTTTTCAACGTAACGGTGACACGTGCCTTCACGTCAGATCCCTCTTAGCTCTTCACCAGCACCGGGCCTGAGCCCGCCGGACGCTCGTTCTCCATGAGAATGCCGAGACGCTTGGCGACTTCGGTATAGGCCTCGAGCAGCCCACCGAGATCCCTGCGGAAACGGTCCTTGTCGAGCTTCTCGTTCGACTTGATGTCCCACAGGCGGCAGCTATCCGGCGAGATCTCGTCGGCGACGATGATCCGCATCATCTCGTTCTCGAACAGCCGGCCGCACTCCATCTTGAAGTCGACGAGGCGGATGCCGATGCCGAGGAAGAGACCGGTGAGGAAGTCGTTGACACGGATGGCAAGTGCCATGATGTCGTCGATCTCCTGCGGTGTCGCCCACCCGAAAGCGGTGATGTGCTCTTCGGACACCATGGGATCGTTGAGCTGGTCGTTCTTGTAGTAGAACTCGATGATCGAGCGGGGCAGCTGCGTGCCCTCCTCGATGCCGAGGCGCTGCGACAGCGAGCCGGCGGCAACGTTCCGCACCACCACTTCCAGCGGCACGATCTCGACTTCGCGGATCAATTGCTCGCGCATGTTGAGGCGGCGGATGAAATGGGTCGGCACCCCGATGTCGTTGAGGTGCTGAAACAGGTACTCCGAGATCCGGTTGTTGAGGACACCCTTGCCCTCGATCACCTGATGCTTTTTCGCATTGAACGCGGTGGCGTCATCCTTGAAGTGCTGGATCAGGGTACCGGGCTCCGGGCCTTCGTAAAGAACCTTTGCCTTGCCTTCATAAATGCGACGCCGACGGCTCATGGGGATGTACCGTGTTTTGTTGAAATCCATGTATTTGGTGTGCTCCGGTTGACGAGACTACGACCCACAGCGGAGCTGCCGTGAACGGCCCGGAACCCCTGGAAAACAGAACGGGAACCCAGCCTGAGGCAACCTATCCGATTGGCTGTCCCAGCACAATCGATCCGGCCGTCCGGCATCAAACTTATACCGCCTTGCCTGCGGCTTAACGGCTCGTTGTTTTGCCGATTCCTGCCCCCTATCTAGGCATGCACCGGGGCTCTCGCAACGAGGGCCAGCCGGGTCCAGTCAGCAGGGAATTGGAAAAGGCATGAGCACGTTGGACAAGCGCGAGGAAGGCTTCGAGAAGAAGTTTGCCCTCGACGAGGAGCAGAAATTCAAGGCGGAAGCCCGCCGCAACCGGCTGCTCGGTCTGTGGGCGGCCGAAAAGCTCGGCATTACCGGCGATGCCGCCACGGCCTATGCCAAGGAGGTGGTCGCGGCCGATTTCGAGGAAGCCGGTGACGCCGACGTCCTGCGCAAGGTCATGGCCGACTTCGCCGCCAAGAACGTCGCCATCACCGAACAGGCGATTCGGGCCAAGATGAACGAGCTGATCGCGGTGGCGGCGGCCGAGGTGAAGGCCGGGAAATAAGGCGAAGCATCATTCCGGGGCCACGTCTGCGACGCGCCCCCGGAATGCCAACCAGCTATCCCTCCTTGAACCCATATTCCGGCACGTTGCCGCTGGCGCCGTAATATTTGTACGGCAGGAATTTGCCGCTCATCGTGAACTTGACGCGGTCGCCCTTCGGATTCGCCACGCGCTCGATCGCCATGTCGAAGTCGATCGCCGACATGATGCCGTCGCCGAACTCCTCCTCGATCAGCGCCTTCCAGGCCGGGCCGTTGACCATCACCATCTCGTAGAAGCGGTAGATCAGCGGGTCGGTCGGCGGCATCGGCGTGCCGGTGCCGCGCATCGGCACCTCGTTCAGCATGGCAGTCTCCGCCTTCGACAGGCCGAACAGTTCGCCGGCGTTGGCCGCCTGCGGCTTCGTCAGTTTCATCTGGCCGAGGATCGCGCCTGTTATCAGCACCTCGGAATAGCCGCCGATCTTCTCGCAGATATATTTCCAGCTCCAGCCCTTCTCGCGCTTGATGTCGAGCAGCTTCTCGGTGAGGTCTTCGCGTTTCATGTCAGGGTCTCCTTGGCTAAGACTATGTCGCGCCGGCTCATTTCCTCGAGGCAGCGGATAGACGCGACGCTTTTTTGTGCCACTTTGGCAGGCACGAAACGTGCCAATGACCGAGGCTACGGATTTACGTGCCTCGCCTCATCGCCTCGGAAATGCTTCCGTAAATCCCCTGATCGCATCGAGCACCGGCCTCTGATCGCCCGCGAAGAACCAGTGATCGTTGCCGTCGAGCTCGACGAATTGCGCACCTTTGATCCGGCTCGCCACATCGCGGCCGGCCGCGATCCGTACGGCCTTGTCGTCCCGACGATGCAACACCAGTGTCGGCATGGCAATTTGCGGCAAAAGCTGCCGCACGTCGGCGTCGCGAAACGCCTCGAGCACGGCCGAGATGCCGCCGGGACTGGAGGCCGCGCGCAATAGCCCCGCCCACCAGGCGCGGGCCTGGGGATCGCCGGCAAGGCTGGGTGCGAAGGTCTCAATCCCCACCGGACCTCCCCATTGCGCGATGAGGTGCTTGCTCCAGGCGTCGTACTGGCTGGCGCGCAACGCGTGCGGATAGTCCTGCGACCAGCAGCCCTTGGCCAATGCACCGAACAGGATGAGTCCGGCCACAAGACGCGGCTCGTCGACGGCGAATTTGATGCAGGCCGGCCCGCACTCGGATGCGCCGAACAGCACGACGCGGCGCGCATCCGCGGCGCGCAGCACGGTGCCGATATCCTCCGCGGTGACGTCAATGCCCGGCGCAGATCCAACCCGGTCGGACAACCCGATGCCGCGGCGATCGAACACGATCAGCCGCCCAAGCTTCATCAGCGAGGCCAGAAACGCCCGGCTCGCGGGGTGCTCCCAGGCGCGCTCCACATGCGACACGAAGCCGGGCATGACCAGGATGTCGAGCGGACCGCTGCCATAGGTCTGATACGCCAGATGCACACCGGCGCCCTTGACGTAGCGCGTCGCTGGTACGGAGTGTGCCGCCGCAGGACTCATCAACGCCGCGGTCTCGGCTTCCGGCGTAACACCAAGCTCGTCACGCAGCCGCCGCGTCAGTGCCGCATGGTGCCGCTCTGCCGCGCTGCGGTCGCCCGCCAGCAGCAGGCTGCGGATCAGATGCCGGCCATAGACCTCGCTCAAAGGATCGAGCTCGGCCAGACGGGTCGCATGCGCGGTCGCGGCGAAGTAGTCTCCGGCAGCGGTCTTGTCCTGCACCAGACGCTCCAGCGCGTGCATCAGCCGTCCCCGCAGCGCCTCGCGGCGGAAGAACGCCCAGTCGTCGAATTCCAGACAGCCCTCCGGCGAGAAGCCTGCGAGGAAATCTCCCCGATAAGTCTGGCAGGCTTCGTCAAAGTCACCGCGATCGCAGGCGCTCTCGAAAATATGTGCATCGACCTGCAGCGCGACTGCCGGAGACCATCGCAGACTGGTGCGGTCGGTCTCGAACACCTGCTGACCGAGCGTCAGCTCGATTCGGTGAAGCAGCCGCCGCAACCGCGCAAGGCCGGTCTCGCGGTCAGTTTCAGGCCACAGCAGCGTCGCCACGATTTCGCGGGCCACAGCGCCCTTGGCCTCCGCGAGATAGACCAGCAGCGCCAGGCCCTTGCGCAAGGCCAACTTGATCGGGCGGCCGTCGGCGTGGACCTCAGGGAACCCGAATGTCCCCAGCGAGAAAGCCGTCATGAAAGTCCTCCCTCCCCTTGCGGCGCCCCCGGGGGACGCACAGGGGACGGTCCAGCAATAGCAGTCGGGGCAGATCGAGCCTGCTCGCGGGCGAGCAATTCAGGCTCCTGAATGCGGCACGGCTGCATCAGGCACAATAGGAAAAAACATGATCTCGCGCCTCCTGATCCTGCTCTACGCCATCGTGAGCTACGTGATCTTCACGGTCTCATTTCTCTATGCGCTCGGTTTCGTCGGCAATTATGTCGTGCCCAAGTCGATCGATATGTCGATCGATAAGTCGATCGATGTCGGCAACCCCACGGACCTGAGCTTCACCATCGTCGTCAACCTGCTGCTGATGAGCCTGTTTGCGATCCAGCACAGCGTCATGGCGCGCCCGGCCTTCAAACGATGGTCGGCCAAATTCCTTCCCCTCGCCTGCCAGCGCAGCACCTATGTGCTGCTCTCCAGCCTGATCTTGTTGCTGCTGTTCTGGCAGTGGCGTCCGATCCCGACGCCGATCTGGGAGGCGAGCGGAACGGTGGCCTGGTTGCTGATCGGCGTGCATTGGCTGGGCTGGCTCATCGCGTTCGCCTCGACCCACATGATCGATCATTTCGATCTGTTCGGCCTCCGCCAGGCCTTCGTCGCGTTCCGCGGGAGCGAGATACCAGGTCAATCGTTCAGGACGCCGCTGCTCTACAAGATCGTGCGCCATCCCGTCATGCTCGGCTTTCTGCTCGCGTTCTGGGCCACGCCCGAGATGACTGTTGGCCACCTTCTGTTTGCGCTCGCAAACACCGCCTACATCCTGACCGCGCTTCAGTTCGAGGAGCGCGACCTGATCGCCGAGTTCGGCGCGACCTACCATGACTATCGCCGGCGCGTTCCCATGCTGCTGCCGCGTCTTTTCGGTCGTCGGACGGAAGATCGCCAGCCGCCTCGGCCTGCTGGAGCGTCGCAATGAATACAATATCAGCTATTCCCCGGATGTCGGCGGAGGCCGCCACGTTTGCCGATACGCTGGATGGGCTTGACGTCGGTCTTTGCCTCGTTGACGCGGAGGCGCGTCTCATTCACGCCAATACTGCCGGGCAGGACATGATCGAAGCGCGCGACATCCTGCACGAAATCCGCGGGCACCTCGCGGCTTGCGATCCGACGGTCAACCGGACCCTGCAGCATTTTTTCGCCGCCGCCGGGCAGGAAAACGCGTTCCTCGGCGCCGACGGGATCGCGCTGCCGATGATCGGGCGGGATGGGAAGCGCCACGTCGCCCATGCTCTGCCGTTAACTTCCGGCGCGCGCCGACGTGGGGGTGTCGCCTACAGCGCCGTCGCCGCGCTGTTCGTCCGCAGGGCGGCGCTGATGCTACCGTCTCGTTCCGAAGTGATCGGCAAGGCATTCAAACTGACGCCGACCGAGTTGCGTGTGATGCTCGCGATCGTCGAACTCGGCGGCGTTCCCGAAGTGGCGGCGGCACTCGGCGTCGCCAATACGACGATCAAGACGCATGTCCGGCGCCTGTTTGAAAAGACCGGTGCAGCGCGACAGGCAGATTTCGTCAAGCTTGTCGCGGGATATGCGACGCCGTTACGCAAACCTGCCGAATGCAGACAATCCGTTGGAGCGACACGATGAGAGCAATTCTATGCAGCTCATTCACTGGCCCCGCCGATTTGCGCCTTAGTGAAATCGACGAGCCGAAGCCCTCCGGCGACGAGATCCTGATCGACGTCCATGCGGCCTCCGTCAGTTTCATGGACCAGTTGGTGGTCTCGGGTCTCTATCAGATGCGGCCGCCGACGCCCTTCGTGCCCGGCACGGAAGCATCCGGTGTCGTCGTCGCGGTCGGCGACAAGGTCACGGGATTCGCGCCTGGTGACCGCGTGGCGTGCAGCGCCTGGACCGGCGGCTACGCCGAACGGATGATAGCGAAGGACTCAAAGTGCGTGCTTCTGCCGGAAGGCGTCGCGTTCGAGGCAGCGGCGACGGTCCTGCACAATTACGGCACGGCCTATTATGCGCTGGTCGAGCGGGCCAGGGCGCAGCGCGGCGAAACGCTGTTCGTCACCGGTGCCGCCGGCGGAGTCGGCCTTGCCGCGGTCGACCTTGGCCGCCACCTGGGCCTGCGCGTCGTCGCCGGTATCGGCTCCGATGACAAGGGTGCCCTCGTCCGCAATTATGGGGCTGGCGAAATCGTCAACTATAGTAGCGAGGATCTGCGCGACCGCATCAAGTCGATCACGTCAGGAGAAGGCATCGACATCGGCTTCGACACGATCGGCGGCGCGATTTTCGAGCAGATGGCGCGGTCGATGAAATGGGGCGGACGGCTGATGCCGATCGGCTTCACCAGCGGCGAAATTCCCCAGCTCCCGATGAACCTGCCGCTGCTCAAGAACTATTCCATCCTCGGCGTCTTCGTCGGCGCCTGGGCGGAAAAATTCTCAGCTGATGCCGCGCGTATGAACGCCACGCTGATGCAATTGCTGGCCGAGGGAAAAATCCGTCCGCACATCGATCGCGTCCTTCGTTTGGAGGAGGCCGGAGAAGCCATGCGCGCCGTGGCCAACCGAACGGTTCAGGGGCGAATTGTCCTCAAGATCAGGTAAGGTGAGCCGGAAAGAGAGAACAAAACCGATGACACAGATCATCATCGACAAACGCTTTTGCGGTCCTCCGAACTCCGGCAACGGCGGCTATGTCTGCGGCCGGCTCGCCCGCCACATTCCCGGCGCCGCGGAGATAACGCTGCGCGCGCCGCCGCCGCTGGACACTCCGCTCGATGCGGTCGCAACCGACGACGGCACATGGGAGCTTCGCGACGGCAACAAGATCGTCGCGACCGGGCAGCCGGCAAGCGTGGAGCTTTCGCGACTGGAGACAGCCAGCTTCGAGGACGCCTGCGCCGCCGAATTGCTGACGCCGGTCAAGCCGCACGAGCATCCATTGCCGACATGTTTCGTGTGCGGTCCGGCAAGGGCGAAAGGCGACGGCTTGCGCATTTTTGCCGGCGCGCTCCGTGGTCACAACGCCGTTCTCGCGGCGAGCTGGACGCCGGATCAGAATCTCGCCGCCGACGACGGCCTCGTCGCGCCGGAATTCCTCTGGTCGGCGCTCGACTGCCCCACCGGTTTTGCCTGCAATTGCGATCCACAGAGCGGCGGCTTCGACAAGGCACCGCTGCTGCTGGGGCGAATGTCAGCACGGATCGAAGCCCGCCCGCGCCCGGGAGAACGCTGCATCATCACGGCCTGGCCCATCGGCCGCGACGGCCGCAAACGCGCGGCCGAAGCTGCGCTTCACGATGAAGCCGGGAGATTGCTGGCGGTGGCGCGAGCGACATGGATTGCGGTCCAGCGCGAAGTGCAGCTCGGACGTCCTTCGTAGAGGGGACATGGGTGCCCGGTACCAGGAGGGCCAGCTTTCCAGCTAACCACGGGAGCACTCCACTTTGGCCACCGTGCGACGCTGCCAAGCCTCGAGAAGCGTTGAACCCACGTTTAATCAAAGATATTCTTGCAGTTGTCGCCAAGCAAAAAAGATCCAAGAGAGTACGCGATGGTCCGCAAGTTAAAGGCATTTGCAATCCTTGCTACGGGCATGTTCATCGCTGGCGTCGCAAATGCCGAGGCACAGCAGCCGGAGCTTAATGCGCCTGACCTGGTCCTCGTTAATGGCAAGGTTCTGACCTTAGACGACCGATCGACCGTCACGGAGGCAGTCGCCGTCGCGGATGGAAAGATCATCGCGACCGGAACCAGTGCTTCGATCAAGGCGCTTGCAGGCGCCCGGACCCGCGTGCTCGATGTGTCTGGCAAGACCGTCATCCCCGGATTGATCGATACACACGCTCACTTCAAGGCCGCTGGTCTGGGCGACTATGTCGTAACCCTGGGCCGAGCCAAGACCGTTGCGGACGCGCTCGAGGCCATCAAATCGTTCGTCACCAAGAAGAAGCCGGGTGAGTGGATTGTAGGTGGCGCGTGGCACCCGCCCTCGCAATTGGCCGAGAAGCGCTATCTCACGAGGCAGGAGATCGATAGCGTTGCTCCGAACAACCCGGTCTATCTTCGCACCGTCGGGCATTTCTCGATGGCGAACACCATGGCTCTACAAGTGGTCGGTGTCGACAAGACCACCTCGGATCCGAGTGGTGGAAAGTTTGAACGCGACGCAGCCGGTGAATTGACCGGCGTGCTCGTGGAGACGGCGATCGATCGGGTCGAGAAGGCCGTACCACCCTGGACAGAAGACGACGAAATGCGGCAATTCACCATCGCCGAAGGTGTGCTGAACAGCTTCGGCATCACCAGTGTGATCGAAGGCGCAACAGAGCCGCGCGATGTCCGCACGCTGCAGAAGCTTGTCGCAGCCGGGAAAGCCACTTTGCGCACCGGCGTGATGTTTCGACCGGAGCCCCCAGCCGATGTGACGGCATGGGAAGCGATCATGTCAGGCAATGGGGCCTCATCAGGCTTCGGCGACGATTGGCTCAAGTTCGCGGGCATCAAGATCTTTTACGACGGCGGCATGACGCTGAAGACAGCGCTCATGCGTGACGTGTATCCCGATTCACACGACAACTATCACGGCATCACGCAGCAGACTCCCGAACGGCTGAAGCAACTCATCTCCGTCTGCAACCGTTATGACTGGCGTGTCGGTGTCCACGTGGTGGGCGATCTGGGTATTGACCAGGTGCTCGATGCCTTCGAGGCAGCGGATAAAGAAAAATCGATCCGCGACCGTCGCTTCGTCCTCATCCACGCCAGCCTGATCCGGCCAGAACAGATGGAGCGTGCGCAAAGACTGGGAGTCCGCATAGATTTCCAGAACGTTTTCATGTGGGATAAGGCAGCGACCGTCGAACGATTTCTCGGGAAAGCAACCGCCGACCGCGCCGTGCCGACTAGGACGTTGATCGAAAAAATGGGGCTCAACAGCCTCGGCGCCGGGACGGATTTTCCGGTCAACCCGATCAACCCCTTCCTCAACATGTACATCATGGTCACCAGGAAGGACCCCAACGGAAACGTCTACGGCTCGGCAGAAACCATCACGCGCGAGCAGGCCCTCCGGCTCTACAGCAGCGCGGCTTCGCGTTATACGTTCGATGAAGCGCGCAAAGGGACCATTGAGCCCGGAAAGCTGGCGGACATCGTGGTGCTCTCTGCTGACTACGCGGCCGTGCCGGAGGAGCAGATCAAGGACATCAAGGTGGACCTAACCCTGGTCGGCGGCAAGGTGGTCTTCCAGCGCTGAACCGGCCCTGATCGGCCAAGGTGAGCGACAGCGACCATTCGCTCTGCTTCCCGACGAAATCTACACGCTCTGCTCGATCATCCCCTGCAACCGTACCAGCTCCGCCTCGAGATCCCGCTCCACGTCCGCAGCCCGCATCTCGATCACGCGATAATCGCGCGCCTCGAGCCACGCCCGCCGCGACGCGCGATCCGCGACGATCGTCTCATTCTCGCCCGTGTTCACCAGTTCGATCGCGATCCGGTGCGGGAACGAGACGAAGTCCGGGATATGCCGCCCCACAGGAGTCTGGCGCTTGAACTGGCCTGCGAAGCGGCGGTCGCGTGTAAGGGCCTGCCAAAGCAGCCGCTCGGCATCGGTTGGGTTGCGGCGGAGCAGACGGGCGAGGCCGCGCACGGTGGAGCCGCTGTCGGGCACGCCGCCACCCTGCCCGTGCTCGGCCAACAGCGCGCGCAGGCGCGTTGCCTGCTCGCCGTCGAGCACGCCGCCCTTGGCCGGTCCTTTCCGTCCCTCCGCGATCGCCATCACCACGCCGTGCAGGGTGTGCATGTCCTGTTTGGTCGGCTCCATCCGGGTGAAGATGTTGCGCAGGTTCACCAGCATGGTGTCGCGCTTCTCGGCCGGGCGCAGAAATTCGACCCGGTCGAGTTCGCGGATGAGATTGTCGAAGAAGGCCTGCATCTGGTGCTGCGAGGCGCGCTCGGAGCGCTCCGGCATGGCGTGCGGCAGCTCGCCGGAGGTCGCCCGCTTGAACCATTCGTAGCCGACCAGCAGCACCGCTTGGGCGAGGTTGAGCGAGGCAAAGCCCGGATTGACCGGGAACGTAATGATGCGGTTGGCGAGCCCGACCTCCTCATTGGTCAGGCCCCAGCGCTCCCGGCCGAACAGGATACCGGCCTTGCCGCCGGCGGCGGCGTGCCCGGAAATCTCGCTAGCTGCGGCTTCCGGTCCCACCACCGGCTTGGCCTGGTCGTGGGGACGCGCGGTGGTGGCGAACAGCAGGTCGAGGTCGGCGACGGCCTCACCGACCGTGTCAAACAATTCGACCTTGTCCAGAATATAGTCGGCCCCGGCGGCGGCGCGCTGGGCGGCGATGTTGGGCCAGCCGTCGCGAGGGTTGACGATGCGCAATCGGCTCAGCGCGAAATTGCCCATGGCGCGCGCGGCCATGCCGATGTTTTCGCCCAGCTGCGGCTCGACCAGGATCACGATGGGACCGTCGAGAGAAAGGCCCGCTTTGCTCTTGTCAGTCCCGGACATCTCGCTTCGCTTTCACACTGGTTCTCAAGGTCTTGGACAGGCGCTCTTCATGAATTGATTCAAGGCCGGTCCTGACCTGGTCTGACCTCGGTCTTGGGCCGGCGCCCGTTCGCCTGTCGTTTGCCTGTCCTGACGAAATTCTCAAGGGAAATAACGGGTTGGATTCGACTTTTGAATCTCGCCTGAAACCTCAGCCCGGTCCCCGCGGCAGGGCTGCTCCCGCCCCCCATCTGCGGAGGCTGGATGAGCTAAAAGTGCATAATCCCTTGGCTTTCGCCGGCCGCGTCCCGGTGCTAAGAGGCGGCGGATATTCCCGTGGCGCGCCACAAGCGCCGTTCCCAAGAGGCTTCCCCGATCATGGCAAAAATCAAGGTGTCCAACCCCGTCGTCGAACTCGATGGCGACGAGATGACCCGGATCATCTGGCAGTACATCAAGGACAAGCTGATCAACCCGTTCCTGGATGTCGAGCTGCAATATTTCGACCTGGGAATGGAGTACCGCGACCACACCAACGATCAGGTCACGATCGACGCCGCCGAGGCGATCAAGAAGGTCGGCGTCGGCGTCAAGTGCGCCACGATCACCCCGGACGAAGCCCGGGTGAAGGAGTTCAACCTCAAGCAGATGTGGAAGTCGCCGAACGGCACCATCCGCAACATCCTCGGCGGCGTGATCTTCCGCGAGCCGATCATCTGCAAGAACGTGCCGCGCCTGGTTCCCGGCTGGACCAAGCCGATCATCATCGGCCGCCACGCCTATGGCGACCAGTATCGCGCCACCGACATCAAGTTCCCGGGCAAGGGTACGCTGACGATGAAGTTCGTCGGCGAGGACGGCACCGTCATCGAGAAGGAAGTGTTCAAGACCCCGGGCGCCGGCGTCGCGATGCAGATGTACAATCTCGACGATTCCATCATCGACTTCGCCCGCGCATCGTTGAATTACGGCCTGCTGCGTAACTACCCGGTCTATCTCTCGACCAAGAACACGATCATGAAGGTCTATGACGGTCGGTTCAAGGACATCTTCCAGGACATCTACGAGCGCGAGTTCAAGAAGGAGTTCGACGCCAAGGGCTTGACCTACGAGCACCGCCTGATCGATGACATGGTCGCTTCGGCGCTGAAATGGTCCGGCGGTTATGTCTGGGCCTGCAAGAACTACGACGGCGACGTGCAGTCCGACACGGTGGCGCAGGGCTACGGCTCGCTCGGCCTGATGACCTCGGTTCTCCTCACCCCCGACGGCAAGACGGTAGAAGCCGAAGCCGCCCACGGCACGGTGACCCGCCACTACCGCGAGCATCAGAAGGGCAAGGAGACCTCGACCAACTCGATCGCATCGATCTTCGCCTGGACCCGTGGCCTGTCGCACCGCGCCAAGCTCGACAACAATGCCGAGCTCGCCAAGTTCGCCAACACCCTGGAGAAGGTCTGCGTCGACACTGTCGAGGAAGGCTACATGACCAAGGACCTCGCGCTCCTGGTCGGCGCCGACCAGCGCTGGCTCTCGACAACCGGCTTCCTCGACAAGGTCGCCGAGAACCTCGGCAAGGCGCTGGCGGCGTAAGCCGTCCGCAATTTCGCCCGACTGGGCCGGACATCATCACGGGCCGCGTCGCAAACGCGGCCCGTTCGCTTATTTGGACCTTTGCGCGGAGATGCGACCATGTCGATCAAGCTTGCCGTCCCCTGCCTGTTGCTGCTCGCTGGACCGGCTGTGGCCGCCGACCCGCTTCCCGACGCCATCGCCGCGCCCGGCGAGAGCATCGTGCTCAGCGTCCACGCCGAGGGCGCGCAGGTCTATGAATGCAAGGCCGGCACCGACGGCAAGCTCGCCTGGGCTTTTCGTGAACCGATCGCCACCCTTCTCGCCGAGGGCAAGACGATCGGCCGGCACTATGCCGGACCGAACTGGGAGCATGCCGACGGCAGCGCCGTGGCCGCCAAGGCCGCCGGCAATGCGCCGGGTACCACTGCCGCCGACATTCCCTGGCTGAAGCTGGAAGTGACCGCCCACCGCGGCAGCGGCGTCCTCACGCCCGTTACCACGGTTCAGCGCATCAACACCCATCGCGGCAAGCTCGACGGCGCGTGCGACAAGGCCGGCGACTTCAAGAGCGCGCCCTATTCAGCCGACTACGTCTTCCTGAAGAAGGGCTGAGCCCTCAGCGGTCGGTGTCTTCGCGCTCCGCCTGCGCCAGCTCCGCTACTGCAAGGTCGCCGCTGCCCTCCAGTCGCGCCTTCGCCGTCTTGTGGACGTGCGCGGCGAGCGTCGGCATGCGTTCGATCAAGGCGTGAAAATCCTGGGCGTCGAGCACCAGCAGCCGGGTCTTGCGTGTCGCCGTCACCGTGCCGCTGCGTTTTGTCTTGTGCAGCAGCGCGATCTCGCCGAAGAAGGTGCCATCCGCGAGCCGCACCTGCTGGTTCGGCAGCGCGATCTCGACCTCGCCGGCGGTGATGAAATACATCGACGAAGCCGCATCGCCCCGCCGCACCAGGATCTCGCCCTGCTCGATCGTGCGCGCCCGCAGCAGCCGCATGATGTCGGCGATCTCGGATGCGCTGAGATGCGAGAACAGCGGCACCCGCGCCAGCATGCCCCAGGTGACGACAAAGTCCCGCCGCTTCACCTCTTCCGCAAAGGCCGTCGAGATGATCGCGACCGGCAGCGCGATCATGGCAAATCCACTGATGATGGTGAAGACGGAGATGAACTTTCCGAGCGCCGTCACCGGCACGACGTCGCCGTAACCGACGGTGCCGAGCGTCACGATCGCCCACCACATCGCCTGCGGAATGGTGCCGAGCTTGTCCGGCTGCACGTCGCGCTCGATGGCATAGAGCAGCGAGGCAAAGGTCAGCACCGCGCCGATCAGGATGACGATGCAGCCGATCAGCGCCCGCCGCTCCGCGTGCACGGCCGCGAGCAGCGAGCGCATCGCCGGCGAGTAGCGCACCAGCTTGAAGAACGGCAGCACGCCGAGCGCTGCCAGCGTCGCATGCCGGCCCGTAGCGAGCACGACCGCAGCCGGCAGGAACGCGAGCAGATCGATGATGCCGAGTGCGGAGAAGACATAGCTGAGCCGGTCGGACAGCGCGGACGCCGGGCGCTGGGTATGGCCCGCCACCGTCCACAGCCGCGCCGCATATTCCAGCGCGAACACGATCACGGACAGGATGGTGATCGCCGAAAACAGCGCGCCGAATTGCGCGTCCAGCTCCGGCACCGAGGCAAGGATCATCGCGGCGACATCGAGCACGATGACGCCGATGATCAGCTGGATGAAGCGCGACCCGACCGAGTAGGCCAGCGGATCATGCTCCAGCAATTCGTAGAGGCGATCCCTCAGATTGGGATCGCGAAGCCCAATTCCTCGCGGAACGGGGCGCACCTGCCTACGCGCCGGCCGATTTTTGTTCAGCCATGGCTTTTTCGATCGCCGTGAGCGCCGCGGCCGCATTCGCGCCATCAGGGCCGCCGGCCTGCGCCATGTCGGGCCGCCCGCCGCCGCCCTTGCCGCCGAGCGCTTCGGAGGCGACCTTCACCAGATTGACCGCATTGAAACGCGAAGTGAGGTCCGCGGTGACGCCGACCACGACGCCGGCCTTGCCATCCTCGGTGACGCCGACGATAGCGACGACGCCGGAGCCGATCTGCTTCTTGCCGTCGTCGGCAAGGCTCTTGAGATCCTTCATCTCGATGCCCTCGACCGCGCGCGCCATCAGCTTGACGTCGCCGACTTCGCGCACACCTGAGGCCGCGCCGTTGCTCGAAGCTGCACCGCCGCCCATCGCCAGCTTCTTGCGGGCGTCGGAGAGTTCGCGCTCGAGCTTCTTGCGCTCCTCCATCAGAGCGGCAATGCGCGCCGGGACGTCGTCGATCGAGGTGCGGAGCTCGTGGGCCGCGGTCTTCGCCAGCGCCATGGTGTCGTTGGCGTGTTTTCGCGCGTAGTTGCCGGTCAGCGCCTCGATGCGGCGCACGCCGGAGGCGACCGCGCTCTCGCCCGTCAGCGTGATCAGCCCGATGTCGCCGGTCCGCCTGACATGCGTGCCGCCGCAAAGTTCGACCGACCAGCCGAGTGCGTTGGCGCCGCGCTCGCGCGCGGTCCGGCCCATCGAGACGACGCGAACCTCGTCGCCATATTTCTCGCCGAACAGGGCGCGTGCGCCGGCCTCACGGGCCTCGTCCACGCCCATGACGCGGGTCGAGACTTCGTCATTCTCCAGCACCACCTCGTTGGCGATGTCCTCGACGCGCGCGAGCTCTTCCGCCGTGATCGGCTTCGGATGCACGAAGTCAAAACGTAAACGATCCGGCGCGACCATCGAGCCGCGCTGGGCGATGTGGTCGCCGAGCACCTGGCGCAGCGCCTCGTGGATGAGATGGGTCGCCGAATGATGCGCGCGGATCGAAAAGCGCCTGCCGTGATTCACTTCGAGCTGCAGCGCGGTGCCGAGCTTCAGCTCGCCGCTCTCCAATGTGCCGACGTGAACGAAGAAATCACCGAGCTTCTTCTGGGTGTCGGTGACGCGGAATTTGATGCCGCCCTCGCCGGTCAATACGCCGGTGTCGCCGACCTGGCCGCCGGACTCCGCGTAGAACGGCGTCTGGTTCAGCACGATCGCGCCCGTCTCGCCGGCCTTGAGGCTCGTGGCTTCCTTGCCGTCCTTGACCAGCGCAGTCACCACGCCTTCAGCGCTCTCGGTCTCGTAACCCAGGAATTCGGTTGCGCCCAGCTTCTCACGCAGCGGGAACCAGATCGCCTCGGAAGCCGCTTCGCCCGACCCCTTCCAGGACTCGCGCGCCTTGGCCTTCTGACGCTCCATCGCGTCGGTGAAGGAAGCCTGGTCGACGCTGATGCCGCGCGACTTCAGCGCGTCCTGCGTCAAATCGAGCGGGAAGCCGTAAGTGTCGTACAGCGTGAAGGCGACGTCGCCGTCGAACATGTCGCCCTTCTTCAAGGACGCGCTCTTCTCGTCGAGAATGGCGAGGCCGCGCGTCAGCGTCTTGCGGAAGCGGGTTTCTTCCAGCCGCAGCGTTTCCTCGATCAAATTTTCCGCGCGCATCAGATCCGGATAGGCTTGGCCCATCTCGCGCACCAGCGCCCAGACCAGGCGATGCATCAGCGGTTCTTGCGCACCGAGCAGCTGCGCATGGCGCATCGCGCGGCGCATGATCCGGCGCAGCACATAGCCGCGGCCCTCGTTCGAGGGCAGCACGCCGTCGGCGACGAGGAAGGCCGACGAACGCAGATGGTCGGCGATGACGCGGAACGAGGCCACGGTCTTCTCGTCCGGTCCGCTTCCGAGCGCAGACGCCGTCGCGTCGATCAAATGACGGAACAGGTCGGTCTCGAACACGCTGTCGACGCCCTGCATGATGCAGGCCATGCGCTCCAGCCCCATGCCGGTGTCGATCGAGGGACGCGGCAGCGCCACGCGTTCCTCCTTCGTCACCTGCTCGTACTGCATGAAGACGAGATTCCAGAATTCGAGGAAGCGATCGCCATCCTCCTCCGGGGAGCCCGGAGGCCCGCCCCAGATGTGCTCGCCGCGATCGATGAAGATCTCCGAGCACGGCCCGCACGGGCCGGTGTCGCCCATCGCCCAGAAATTGTCCGAGGTCGGGATGCGGATGATGCGGTCCTCGGAGAAGCCCGCGATCTTCTTCCACAGCCCGGCCGCCTCGTCGTCGGTGTGGTAGACCGTGACGAGCAGCTTGTCTTTCTTGAGCCCGAACTCCTTCGTGATCAGCGTCCAGGCCAGCTCGATCGCGCGCTCCTTGAAATAGTCGCCGAAGGAGAAGTTGCCGAGCATCTCGAAGAAGGTGAGATGGCGCGCGGTGTAGCCGACATTGTCGAGGTCATTGTGCTTGCCGCCGGCGCGCACGCATTTCTGCGAGGTGGTGGCGCGCTGATAGGGCCGCTTCTCGACGCCGGTGAAGACGTTCTTGAACTGCACCATGCCGGCATTGGTGAACATCAACGTCGGATCGTTGCGCGGCACCAATGGCGAGGACGACACGATCTCGTGGCCGTTCTCGGCAAAGAAATTCAGAAAGGTCGACCTGATCTCGTTGACGCCGCTCATGTTCATCCAATCGGGTGTGCTTGCACCCGCCTTCCAGCCATCCAAACCGCAAGTTTGGGCTGATATCTGCGGGCCAATGCGCTTTTAGACAAGGCCAGCTTCGCTGTCCAGAAACTGTGCAGCCAGATCAAGGCGTTGCCGCAGTCGCGTAATCCGTTGGAAAGCCGCCGATGCCGCGTTGACAGGCTTGGCCGGCCTGTGGTCTTTACCTATCTGTATCGTACGGCCACGTCGGGAGAGACCGGCACTGGTAGCCGGCGCCGAAGGAGCAACCGCCCCGGAAACTCTCAGGCAAAAGGACCGCGTGGCTTTGACAGCATCTGGAAAGAGGCGCCGACGGGCCAAGACCTTTTAAAGGGTAGGTTCGGACAGCGTCCGCCGACGGGATAATACTCTCAGGCACAGCGACAGATGGGGCTTCGACTGGTGTCCACGGGAAATCGTTCCCGGGGAACCGCCGAGGGCCCCCCGATGCTTGCGCGTGACGACAAAGACTCCCTGAAACGCACCCCCCTTTACAACCTGCATGTCTCGCTCGGCGGCAAGATGGTGCCGTTCGCGGGCTATGACATGCCCGTGCAATATCCGGCCGGAGTCCTGAAGGAGCACCTTCATACCCGCAACGCAGCCGGCCTGTTCGACGTCTCCCACATGGGCCAGATCGCGCTCCGGCCGAAATCCGGCAAGGTCGAGGACGCCGCCCGCGCGCTGGAACGGCTGGTGCCGCAGGATATCATGGCGATCGCGCCTGGCCGGCAGCGCTACGCCCAGTTCACCAATGCCGAGGGCGGGATTCTGGATGATCTGATGGTCGCCAGTTTCGGCGATCACCTCTTCCTGGTCGTCAACGCCGCCTGCAAGGCCGAGGACGAGGCGCATCTGCGCGCGAATCTCTCGGACGATTGCGTCATCGAGCAGCTGGCTGACCGCGCGCTGATCGCGCTGCAGGGGCCGAAGGGGGAATCGGCGCTGGCGAAATTATGTGCAGAGGCGCCCGCCATGAAATTCATGGATTCCGGCCCGCACAAGGTTGCCGGCCTCGACTGCTTCGTCTCGCGCTCCGGCTATACCGGCGAGGACGGCTTCGAGATTTCGGTTCCTGCCGGCGATGCCGAACGGCTCGCCAAGGCCCTGCTGGACAATCCCGACGTCATGCCGATCGGGCTCGGCGCCCGTGACAGCCTGCGGCTCGAGGCCGGGCTTTGTCTTTACGGCCACGACATCGACACCGCGACCACGCCGGTCGAGGCGGCACTGGAATGGTCGGTGCAGAAGAGCCGCCGCACCGGCGGCGCGCGTGGCGGGGGCTTCCCCGGCGCGGCAAAGATTCTCGCCCATTTCGACCATGGCGCATCCCGCCGCCGCGTCGGCCTGCGCACCGAGGGCCGCGCGCCGGTGCGCGAAGGCGCGCTGCTGTTTGCGGATGCGACCTCCGCCGAGCCGATCGGAAAGGTCACCTCGGGCGGTTTCGGCCCGAGCCTGAATGCGCCGGTCGCGATGGGCTATGTGCCCACCGCATCGAGCGCGATCGACACAAAACTCTTCGCCGAGGTGCGCGGCCAACGGCTGGCCGTGCAAATCGCCGCCATGCCCTTCGTGAAAAACACCTACAAACGCTGAGGACCGAGAAAATGACCACGACGCTCTACACCTCCGACCACGAATGGCTCGCGATCGACGGCGATGTCGCCACCGTCGGGATCACCGACTACGCGCAATCGCAGCTCGGCGACGTCGTGTTCGTCGAATTGCCCAAGCTCGGCCGCGTGCTGAAGAAGGCGGAAGCCGCCGCTGTCGTGGAATCGGTCAAGGCCGCATCGGACGTCTACGCGCCTGTTAGCGGTGAGGTGCTCGAGACCAACCCCGAGCTCGCGAGCGAGCCGGCGCTGGTGAACTCGGACGCGCAGGGCAATGCGTGGTTCTTCAAGATCAAGATGGCCGACAAGAGCGAGCTCGGCGGCCTCATGGATGAAGCGGCGTACAAGGCCCACACGGCGTGAAGATATGAGCCGAGCCGTCTCCCCATACTCACTGTCATGCCCCGCGAAGGCGGGGCATCGAGTAAACGCAGCCGCTTCGGCTAGAGCCGAGAGGCCGCGGCGTACTGGATCGCCCGCCTTCGCGGGCGATGACAGCAACTCCTAGCGAGGACCCATGATGACCGCGCACCGCAAATCCAACGGCGATACCAGGAGCTTCGTTCGCCGCCACATCGGCCCCTCCACGCGCGACGTCACCGCGATGCTCGAGGCCGTCGGCGCAAACAGCGTCGACGCGCTGATGGCGCAGACGCTGCCGGCTTCGATCCGGCAGACTGCTCCACTCGATCTCGGCAAGCCCTTGAGCGAGACCGAGGCGATCGCGCATATGGCCGAACTCGCCGCCCAGAACCAGGTCTTCACCTCGTTGATTGGCCAGGGCTATTCTGGCACGATCCTGCCCGCGGTGATCCAGCGCAACATCTTGGAGAGCCCGGCCTGGTACACGGCCTACACGCCCTACCAGCCCGAGATCAGCCAGGGCCGGCTGGAGGCGCTGCTCAACTTCCAGACCATGATCTGTGACCTCACCGGGCTCGACGTCGCCAACGCCTCGCTGCTCGACGAAGCCACCGCGGCCGCCGAAGCGATGGCACTCGCCGAGCGGCACTCGCGGGTCGAAGCAAAGGCCTTCTTCGTCGACAAGGACGTGCATCCGCAGACGCTCGCCGTGATGCGCACCCGCGCGGAGCCGCTGGGCTGGACCCTGGTCGTCGGCGACCCCCTCACCGATCTCGACAAGACGGACGTGCTTGGCGCGCTGCTGCAATACCCGGGCTCGTCAGGCGCTGTGCGCGACCTCAGGCCCGCGATCGCCAGCCTGAAGGCCAAGGGCGCACTCGCGATCATTGCCGCCGATCTGCTGGCGCTGACACTGCTCGCCTCGCCCGGCGAGCTCGGCGCGGACATCGCCATCGGCTCGGCGCAACGTTTTGGCGTGCCGATGGGGTATGGCGGGCCGCACGCAGCCTATATGGCGGTGCGCGATGCGCTGAAGCGTTCGCTGCCCGGCCGCATCGTCGGCCTCTCCGTGGATTCGCGCGGAATGCCGGCCTATCGCCTCGCGCTGCAGACCCGCGAGCAGCACATCCGCCGCGAGAAGGCGACCTCCAACATCTGCACCGCGCAGGTGCTGCTCGCCGTGATCGCCTCGATGTATGCGGTCTATCACGGCCCCGAAGGCCTTTCGCAGATCGCGCGCAATGTGCATCGCCGCACGGCGGTGCTGGCTGCCGGCCTGCGCAAGCTCGGCTTTGCGCTGCAGTCCGACAGTTTCTTCGACACGCTCAGCGTGGATGCAGGTGGCAAACGCGCCGAGATCGTCGCCCGCGCCTCTGCCGAGAAGATCAATCTCGGTATTGGTGAGAGCGCTCTGCGCATCGCGCTCGACGAGACCACCACGCCCGCGACGGTCGAAGCGGTCTGGCGCGCCTTCGGCGGCCAGCTTGCCTATGCCGAGATCGACGCCACCACGCGCGAGGCGCTGCCGGAGACGCTCAAGCGCGCGACCTCTTTCCTCACTCACCCCGTGTTCCACGCGCATCGCTCGGAAACCGAGATGCTGCGCTACATGCGCAAGCTCAGCGATCGCGACCTCGCGCTCGACCGCGCGATGATCCCGCTCGGCTCGTGCACCATGAAGCTGAACGCGACCACCGAGATGATGCCGCTGACCTGGCCGGAATTCGGCAGCCTGCATCCGTTCGCTCCGCCTGAGCAGGCGAAGGGCTACTACGCGCTGTTCGCGCGGCTGGAAAAATGGCTGTGCGACATCACCGGCTATGACGCGATCTCGCTGCAGCCGAACTCGGGCGCGCAAGGAGAATATGCCGGGCTGCTCGCGATCCGCGGCTATCACGCGGCGCGTGGCGAGACGCATCGCAAGATCTGCCTGATCCCCTCCTCCGCGCACGGCACCAACCCGGCCTCGGCCGCGATGGTCGGCATGGACGTGGTGGTGGTCGCCTGCGAGAAGAACGGCGACGTCGACGTCAATGATCTCCGCGCCAAGGCCGAGAAGCATTCGAACGACCTCGCCGCGGTCATGATCACCTATCCCTCGACCCATGGCGTGTTCGAGGAGCACATCCGCGAGATCTGCGAGATCGTGCATGGCCATGGCGGGCAGGTCTATCTCGACGGCGCCAACCTCAACGCGCAGGTCGGCCTTAGCAGGCCCGGCGATTACGGCGCCGATGTCAGCCATCTCAACCTGCACAAGACCTTCTGCATCCCGCATGGCGGCGGCGGCCCGGGCATGGGCCCGATCGGCGTCAAGGCGCACCTCAAGCCGTTCCTGCCCGGTCATCCCGCGACGGATGGGAAAGCGCCTGTGGGGCCGGTCTCGGCCGCGCCGTTCGGCTCGGCTTCGATCCTCACCATCTCCTACATCTACATCCTGATGATGGGCGGCGAAGGCCTCAAGCGCGCCACCGAGATCGCGATCCTCAACGCCAACTACGTGGCTGCAAGGCTCGATGCGCATTTCCCAGTGCTCTACAAGAACGAGAAAGGCCGCGTCGCGCATGAGTGCATCGTCGATCCCCGCGCGTTGAAGACGACCTCAGGCGTCACCGTCGACGACATCGCCAAGCGCCTGATCGATTACGGCTTCCACGCGCCCACCATGAGCTTTCCGGTGCCGGGCACGCTGATGATCGAGCCGACCGAATCGGAATCCAGGGCGGAGCTCGATCGTTTCTGCGATGCCATGATCGCGATCCGGAAGGAAATCGCCGAGGTCGAGGCCGGCCGCTTCAAGATCGAGGCGTCGCCGCTCCGCCACGCCCCGCACACCGTGCACGACATCGCGGATGACGACTGGAAGCGCGCCTACACCCGCGCCGAGGGCTGCTTCCCCGCGGGCACCTCGCGCACCGACAAATACTGGAGCCCGGTCGGGCGCGTCGACAACGTCTATGGCGACCGCAACCTGGTGTGCTCCTGCCCGCCGGTGAGCGATTACGCGGAGGCGGCGGAGTAACCGTTTTGTAGGGTGGGTTAGCCACCGGCTGCGCGAAGCGCAGTCGCTGGCGTAACCCACCACTTCTGTCTCTGGCGAAATGGAAGAGGTGGGCTACACTTCGCTAACCCACCCTCCGGCACGGAACACGCATTTAGGGCGCAACCAACGAGCGGGTCTCGGGGTCCCACCGCCAGAGTCGCTCGTTGGTCAGGTGAGTGCCGCCCCACCAGCGATCAATCCGGTTGTGCCGGCGAAAATCCTGGTCGCCTCCCAACACCGCCTTTCCGAACTCGGTCAGCGTCAATTGCGACCGCTCGTACCGATCGAACTGACTTGAATCGTCGTGCATCTCTAGCGAAAACGGACCTTGATCCAGTCCCGACACGGCCGGCCTCTCGCACCGCGCAAGGCCGTCAAGCAGCGCTCCAACTTCCCAATAACCATACACATCCAGCCCGTTGCACTTCTGATGGCCCGGAAAGACATCGAAAGGCTGCATGCCGCCTCGCGCGATGAGCTGGAGTATCCGCGCTTCCGTGGCTCCAAGGCCTGAGGCGGGACGCGGAAGTTCGTTGAGCAGAGCCCTCACGTGAGGGGCGAGTTGTCGCAACCAGCTCAAATTGGTCTTGAAGAGATCCCTCCAACTTTGCGGGGTCGGCGCGCGATAGGCCCGCCATGCACGCTTGGCCGATTTGAGTTGACGAGGTGTGATCGCAACAGCCGGCGGGTAGAGTTCGCTTCGCGGTGGGTCGACATCCCTGACACCCAAGAACAGGGAGCGCACGACAAAGTCGGGATTTGCATCGTGTTGGCGGCCCCAATGATCGAGCAGCCAGAGCAGAATCAATTGCGCATTTGGCTCCGGCCCTCGCCAAAACTCGACCGTGTCATATTCCGCGAGCAGTTCAATCAGTCCTCGATCCTTCACGCCTGATTCCTCGAGACGCCAGGACGGCGTATCGTCGAGCCAGTGAAGCCCGCGGGGCTGTGTCGTACGCGGCGCAAAGAATGCGTCCAGCTCTGCATCGGCTGGCAACGGTCCCCAGACCAGCCGGCGCTCGATGGCAATCACGAGGTCGGCAAGGCCCGCCTGTTGAATAGCGCCGGCGATGGACGAGTCGGTCGTGACAATGAGCCGCGTCATGCCGTGGCCTCAAGGCTTCGTCAAAACATTACCGTAACGCCACAGCCGATCATTGGTCAGGTGCGTGCCGCCCCACCAGCGGTCGATCGGATTGTGGCGACTGAAATCTTCCTGATGGGCCAGGACGGCCCTGCCGAACTCGGTCAACGACAACCGGCTGCGGAGATAGACCTCGTGCCGAGCTCTTAAATTTTCGCGATCGATCGTGCGCAGTTCGTCGCCCAACCCGGCCACTACGGGCTTGGGGCCGAGCGCGAGCCCCTCGAGCAACGAACCCAACTCAAATTCTCCGAACCCATATGTGCGCCGTTGCGAGCGCAGGTGAAACAACGCATTCGTGTTTGCAAACCCTCTGGCAAGGAGCTCCAGAAATCGCATCTCGGTCGCACCGAGACCCGTGAAAGGCGACGGCAGTTCTGCCAAGAGATCGAGCAAGGCCGGGCGCAGCATCAGCAATGCACTGAGATCCTGGTGAAGGAGATCGACGCACGCCTCAGGGGTCATCGCACGGTAGGCCGACCACGCCAACCGGGCAGTCTCGAACTCCTGGGCCCTAACAGGCACGACATGGATGTGCGGCTCGGACGCAGCGAGATCCTCGCCGTGTGCTGTCGTCAGCTCGGATGACACAAGTCGAAGTCGAAGCTTTGGCACCAGCGAGGAGCAGGAGCTGAGGTGGTCCAGCAGGCAGACGAGCTGCAATTGATCCCGGGGAGCTGGGTCGAACCAAAGTTCAACCACGTCATATCGCTCGCAGAAGTCTGCCAGGGACAAGTCTTTGCGGTCCTTGATACCCTTGGGCCAGCGGATGCCCCAATCGGACCAATGATCACCCGGCCCGAGATTCGCCGAACGCGCCGCGAAATAGGCTGCGAGCTTCTCGGGTGAGGGCAGCGGTCCCCACTCAAAGTGAAACGAGGATGAGATGACAAGCTCCGCCAACCCGGATCGTGCGAGCTGGCCTCCGGACGAACTGGTCAAGATCAGACGCTTCATCGCACCACCCGGTGCCCCCACGCCAAACGAAACAGGCGCCGAAGACGTCGGCAACTCAACGTCCTCAGCGCCCGCTCCTCGCGAAAAACTTTACTGCTGAAGCTTACTCGTCCGCCGGCTCCTCGCCGTCGGCGTCACGCTCGGGGCTGCCGGCGAGAATCTGCTCGGCGATCAGGCCGGAGTTCTGGCGGATCGAGGTCTCGATCTTGGCGGTGATGTCGGGGTTGGCCTTCAGGAACGCTTTCGAATTCTCGCGGCCCTGGCCAAGACGCTGGCTGTCGTAGGAGAACCATGCGCCGGATTTTTCGACGATGCCGGCCTTGACGCCGAGATCGAGGATCTCGCCCATCTTGGAGACGCCCTCGCCGTACATGATGTCGAACTCGACCTGCTTGAACGGCGGCGCCAGCTTGTTCTTGACGACCTTGACGCGCGTGGTGTTGCCGACCACTTCGTCACGCTCCTTGATCGCGCCGATGCGGCGGATGTCGAGGCGGACGGAAGCATAGAATTTCAGCGCGTTGCCGCCGGTGGTGGTCTCCGGCGAGCCGTACATCACGCCGATCTTCATGCGGATCTGGTTGATGAAGATCACCATGGTATTGGACTTGTTGATGGACGCCGTCAGCTTGCGCAGCGCCTGGCTCATCAGACGCGCCTGCAGACCCGGCAGCGCATCGCCCATCTCGCCCTCGAGCTCGGCCTTCGGCACCAGCGCCGCGACCGAATCGATCACCAGCACGTCGACCGCGCCGGAGCGCACCAGCGTGTCGCAGATTTCCAGCGCCTGCTCGCCGGTGTCCGGCTGGGAGATCAGGAGCTCGTCGATATTGACGCCCAGCTTGCGCGCATAGACCGGGTCGAGCGCGTGCTCGGCGTCGATGAAGGCGCAGATGCCGCCCTTCTTCTGCCCTTCCGCCACCGTGTGCAGCGCCAGCGTGGTCTTGCCCGAGGATTCCGGCCCGTAGATCTCCACGACGCGCCCCTTCGGCAGGCCGCCGATCCCGAGCGCGATATCGAGCCCCAACGAGCCCGAAGAGACCGCCTCGACATCCATCGAACGGTCGTTCTTGCCGAGCTTCATCACCGAGCCCTTGCCGAACTGACGCTCGATCTGGGAGAGCGCGGCGGCGAGAGCTTTACTCTTGTCCATGGAGGATCCTTCGACGATACGCAGGGCAGTGGTGGACATCGGGTCGTGCTCCTTATGACGAGGATTCGCGTGAGGGACAAACGATTGGCGAGGCGGCGCGGCGATAAAAACAATGTACCCTATTTGTTCTAGGTTCGCAATATGTTCTTTTGGGAATTTGCACGCTCTGGCTGACGCGCATCAAAGACGGATGACCCGCACACCGTCAGAATTCCGTCATCCTGCGGCACCGAACCTTTCGTGGTCTGCGGCCTTCTCCTGGATAGCCTCTTGGACGAGACCGCAACTCTGGGGACTTCAGTCATGACGAACAACACGCATCACGATACGGCCCGGCGCACTCCGCTGCTGGAGGCGGCGCGGGAGGAGCTGAGCAAGTTCGAGCGTAAGGAAAACGAGTTCCGCAAGAAAGACCGCGAAGAGCGTGCCGCCGAACTCCGTTTGCCGCTGGACGCGATCAAGGTTCATTAGGCCGCTGGGACCGCGCTGGCGACGGTGCCGGAGCGGCCGCCCGTTGATCTCAGGGAATCGGCACGGGAATCGGGATTCGGATGGCCGTGAAAGGCGAATCCGAGCCGATATGGTACTAAATACTACCAGTAAGCCATTGACTGGGCGGGGAAATTTGTAGGCACGCTACTGTGCATGGGGTTGTTTTCGCGTTTTTGAAAGGCGCGCACGGGCCTTTCCACCCTCGGAGCCATCTCCCGCACCCAACAGCGCCTACAGCAGAACCAGCAACCCGATGCCGATTACCAGCACGACGAAGCCAGCCGCCGTCGCGGCGGCGAATGACCGCTCTACGTTGTCCATGATGCCACCCCGTTGCCGGCACGCCACGTTTTCCCCCATGGCAGCACCGTCGCCGCGAAATCTCGCCTGCGGTTGTGTCCTGAGTTGTGCGAACGGATGTCGAAATTGGGACCGGTGCGGGGCCAGTCTGCGGCCCCCGCGCTCCGGCTTTTGCTGCCATCATTGGGCCTTGTCAGGCTGTCGTAAGCTGAACCGGCTAGGGTCGCCCGGCTATGGTGTTGCAGCCCAGCACCTCAGCCTCCAATAACCTTCTCCCCGCTTGGTTCTCCCAAGCGGGGTTTTTTCATTCCGATTTTCATGCCGGCCGACCGGTTTGCGAACCGCCCTCCTCCTGCGTCAGCCGCAGCGAGAAGGCGCGGATCGCCGGCGCTGCGAGCAGCACTATCGGCAGCATCGCCGCCCATGCGATCAGCCACGACACCATCCAGTGCGCCAGGAAGTCCAGCGCGTTCCCTGCGGGAAAGCTGGCGATGCCCGCGGCGATCAGCGAGGTCAGTCCGGACTGGATGATTCCGAACACGAAATGAGAATAGCGGCGGGGAATGCCCGGCATGACGCGTCCATGTTGCTTAGCCGCATCGGGCCAAGCAAGGCACATGCCGCCGCGTTCCGGAAGGTGCCCTTACCCATCCCAGGAACTCTGTTCTTGGCCGGAGAACCACGGGCATGAGGTCGCGCCGCCGCTGGGCGGCGCGCGTGCGTTTGCGCGATAGCCGTGAGCGATCCGGGGCTTACCGACAGGTTTGGCTTTCTTGGAATATTATGCCGCCCAGCATGTTCTCAGTGATGGAAGTGAATCGTGGGAGATGGCCATGAATCACAGGGGCATCGAGTTCACCGTCGCCAAGACGGCAATTCCCGGCATTTGGCAGTGGCAGTTCCGGATCGGCGAGCAGATCAAGACCGGCAAGACTGAGACCAAGATCGATCTCTTGGCGATCCGACGGGTGCAGCGGCGCATCGATCGGGAGCTGAAGGCGATCGGACGCGACACGGCCTGAGCCGTCGGACCGAGATCGGTGGGCTGGCGTCCATGGGGCTATTCCGTAGCCGACCGGAATTGATCTGCCGACGGTTTGGGATTGGACTGCCGGGATTATGGCCGTGGGGACGGAGCCATCAGGCGCGATCGGTGCGAACCATGCCGCTCTACTTCTTTCGAATCCGGAACGGCCGCTATTCCGGCTGTGCCGACCAGGCGTCGGAATTTGCCGATCGCGATTTGGCCTGGAAGGAGATGACAAGCGTCTGCGCCGACATGGCCGCCGGCATCGCCCGCAAGCTCCAGGAAAATTCCGAATGGAATATGGAGCTGCTGGACGAGGCCAAGGAGCCCGTATTCCGGATCCGCATCACATCCGAAACCTTCGAATAGGGCCGGCCCTAATCCGCGCTGGGCAGCCGCCGCATCGTGAATTCGATGTCGCCGCCGGGCAGCTCGCGCCAGGTCTCGACCGCGCTCATATAGCCGGCCTTGGGGTAGCGGGCGAAGAAAGCCTGTGCCCTCTCCCGTGCCGCCGCGCGCGGCAGCGTGAAAGTCTCGCGCAGATAGCCGTCGCCGGCCGTCGGGCCGGGCTTGCCGCCCATCTTGCGCCGGCGCGCCATCCGCTCGGCGAGATCCCGCGGACGATCGGCCATGTTCTGCTCTCCTCGACGCGATACACTCCCGCGCAATGTAGGAAGCAGGCCGATCAAAGAGGAGTCCCGGCCGGAGGCATCAACTGCCGCCGCTCGGGCGGAAGGTCAATTGGCAGTCGTGCCGGACTTCTTCTTCGGCGCACCGGTTGCGGCCGACGCCTTTGGCGCCGCCGACGGCTTCGGCGGGTCGGAGCGCATGCCACCCCAGGGATCGTTGGACGCCTTGGAGTCCGGAATCTTCTTCAGCGTTTCCTTGTAAGCCCTGTCACGCTCGGCCTCAGCGGCCTTCTCCTCGGGGGTCTTGCCAGGCCCCTCCTGCAGCAAATTGAGATTGGGCATTTGCGCATAAGCCGGTCCCGCCAGCACGGTCGGTCCCGCCAGAACAGCCAGCACCGCGGCCATACGGAAAATCTTCATCATTGACTCCTTGATCATCCATGGCGGCGCGGGTCGCCCGCGCCTTGTCACCCCTGCCACAACCGCAGGGGCCGCTCGGCCCGCTAGAGCCGGTCCGATCTGCACGATTTCGGCGCGTGGAGCCAGTCGTCCCAGATCGGGCCGCACTTGGTGCACCCGTTCAGCAACAGGCCGAGCCCGGCCAGACAAAACACGAGGACATACCGACGCAACATCACCCACCCATACCCACTCCATGGCATCATACCGGGCGAAGTCAGGCATTTTCAAGCCGACGGGACCCGCGGCAGACCGGCGACTTTGCCGCGCCGGTCCGCTCGAAATGCCGAACATCCGGCAATACAGGAGGGAACGACAGCAATGCCATCGCAGCCAGAAGCCGAGTTCGGCATCAGTGAGGCCCGACGCATCCTCGGCGAAGTCTTTGCGCCCTGGGTCCAGGATCTCAACCTGTCGGTCGAGCGCATCGAGCACCTGCCGCCGCCGGACGCGCCGGACTGGCAGCCGGCAGCGCTCCTGCGCATGCCGTTCTCGGAGCGGCTGTGCCGCAACGGTGGTGTGGTCTGCGGTCAGGCGCTGATGGCGCTCGCCGACACCGCGATGGTGATCGCGAACCTCGCCGCCAACCGCGGCTATCGTCCGATGACGACGGTCGACCAGACCACGCATTTCATGCGCTCCGTCTCCTCGTCGGACGTGCTGGCCGACGCCCGCGTGGTGCGACTCGGACGCACCATGAGCTTTGGCCGGGTCACGCTGCTCTCGGCCACCGACAACAAGCCGGTGGCAATGGTGTCGAGTGCGTTCGCGATGCTGCCGGGGTGAGCATCATCCGAAAGAAGAAAGCCGCGTGAGCGCAAAGCGCACCGCGGCTCTCAATGGCGTCATGTCGAGACGGGTAGCGCGGTTGTGATCGCGCGTCGTGCCGACACGCGGCAGAAATTACTTGCCGAGCACTTCGTCAGCCGCGGTGACAATGCTGACGTTGGGATTTTTTCCGCAATAGCTGCCGAACTGCTTGGCGTTCTCGACGAATACGTCGGTTTCGATGATCGCGTTCTCTTCGTCGCCCTTGTACCAGCCGTCCATCCAGGTCAGCACCATCTTGATGGTGTCGTCGCCGCTCTCCAGGAACTGCTTGCAGCTCATGGTCGCGAGATCGAGCTTGGCGGCGTGGGCGGGCATGGATGAGAGCGAGAGCGCTGCGGCGAACAGAAGCGAAAACGTGGTCTTCATCAATATCTCCATCGGCGCGTAGCGCCACAAAGGAACGGCTTGGGGAAAAATCCGCGGAGTGACTTCCGCTTCGACGTCGTAAACGAAATCTGAAGCGCTGTGCAAGTAGCGCCAGTATTGAGTTTAGTTCAACGTAATTTCTATGCACTACTTCACAAAGATCATTATGGATTGACGCGGATGATCGAGAAGCGTGCAGCGCAGCGTTACCGTGTTTTCAAGGGTGGAAAGATCACCTTTGAAAACAGCCGCATCACGTGCACGGTGCGAAACATGTCGGCGGACGGCGCCGCAATCGACCTCGATGCCCTCGTCACATTGCCGCAATCGTTCACGCTCGCAATCGCGCGCGACAATTTCGTGCGCAAATGCCGCCCTGTCTGGCGTAGCGACAGGCGCATCGGCCTCGCTTTCGTACAGTAGTGCATACGATGTGAACGATCATTCGCATCGCGCGCGCGATGCTGCGTCATGTTCGCGCGACACGACGTCGGCGACGCCAGCGCAGGCTTGCAACCACGAGCGCGACGATCGCGACCGCGATCGCCGATGATGCCGCAAAAAATCGTCCACCAGGGCGATCGATCGTACGCGACCACAGCGACGGCCCCTCGCCCGGCCGTGACAGGCGAAACGCAACGACGCTGTCGCCGATCGAGGTGCCTGCCTCGGAGTGGCCGCCGGCGCCGATCGCGACATACTGCTCGCCCTTCCAGAGATAGGTCATGGGATTGGCGACGCCGGGCACGGGCAGCCGACCCTGCCACAGCTCCCTGCCGCTGCGCGCATCGAAGGCGCGCAAATAGGCGTCCATCGCTCCGGTGAAGACGAGCCCGCCTGCCGTGACCGCGAGCCCGTTGACGAGCGGCGCACCCCACGGCAGCGGCACGCCGAGCGGGGCGAGATCCTCGGTGGTGCCGACCGTCGAACGCCAGAGGATCTTGCCGGCCTTCAGATCGACCGCGACCATCTCGCCCCAGGGCGGCTTGTTGCAAAGAAGCCCGAGCGGCGACATTGCCACCGCACGCGACATCGCAAACGGCGCACCCGTCTGCTGGCCGAAATCATGACCGGGCGGAGGATCGAATCCGGCCGCCTCCGCCCGCGGAATCAGCTTGATGAGATGAACAGCCCGGCTGGTGTTGGCATAGAGGACCTGGTTGACGGGATCGAAGGCCGCACTGCCCCAGTTCACTCCGCCGCCGGTGAAGGGAAACTCCAGCGTGCCTTGCGTTGAGGGTGGCGTGTACAGGCCCTCGTTGCGTGCCTCCGCAAACTGCTTCTCGCAAGCTGAGCGACGCAGGCTAGGAACGAGCGAGAGCGCATCCTCAGTCGAGATTTTTTGTGACATCAGAGGCGGCACATGCGTCGGGAATGGCTGCGTGGGCGACAGCCGTTCGCCTTCCGCGGCCCCCTGCGGGACGCTGCGCTCCTCGACCGCCCACACCGGCTTGCCGGTGTCGCGATCGAGCACGAAGACAAAGCCTTGCTTGGTCGGCTGGATCACGACATCGCGCTGACCTTCGCCGATGTCGATGCGCGTGAGCGTCGGTTGCGCCGGCAGATCGTAATCCCAGACGTCGTGATGCACGGTTTGGAATGCCCATACGAGCTCGCCCGTCTCGATGCGCAGCGCGACCACCGAATTGGCATGCTCGTTGTTGCCCGGCCGCTTGCCGCCCCAGAAATCCGGCGACGGCGAGGACGTCGGCAGGAATACCAGTCCGCGCGCCGCGTCGACCGACATCGGCGCCCAGACATTGGCGTGACCGGCTTCGATGCCGTCGCGCTTGAGCGGCTCGAACGTCCAGCGCGGCTGACCGCTACGCGCATCGAACGCACGCACCACACCGCTCGGCGCGTCGACGCGGCGGTTGTCGCCAATCGCGGAGCCGACCACGACGACCCCGCGGCCGACCGCCGGCGGCGAGGTGATCTGGAATTCGCCGGGCCATTCCAGTTTCATGCCAATGTCGGGCCTGACCTCACCGCCCTCGCCGAAGCCGGCACAGGGGATACCCGTCTTCGCATCGAGCGCGATCAGGCGAACATCGTTGGTGCCCATAAAGATGCGCGATCGACATGCGGCATCTACAGGCGCCTCATCGTCGATCCAGTAAGTGACGCCGCGGCAGACGTAGCGGTTGGCGGGACGCTGGTTCATCGCGATCCTGGGATCGTAGCGCCATTTCTGCGCGCCCGTACCGGGATCGAGCGCGATCACCTCGTTGAAAGGCGAGCAGAAGACCAGGCTGTCCTCGACGAACAGCGGCGTCGCCTGGAATTTGGTTCGCCGCATCACCCCGGGCGGCCGCGCCGCGAGATCGCCCGTGTGGAATTCGAAGGCCCGAACCAGCTTGCCGACATTGTCGGGCGTGATCTCTCGCAATGGCGAGAAGCGCGAGCCACCGGGATCGCCACCCCAGCTCTCCCAGGCGATGCCTGGCCGCGACGAAAACAAGAGGAGCGTGATGAGAGCGGCCAAATAGCAGGAGCGGGTCGCCAAGGCCCGCCTCACCTATTTCGGCTTCTTGCCAGGTTCAGGCGGACGCGCCCCGCTCCACGGATCGTACTTCTCCTTGGACTCGGGAATGCGCTCGAGTGCGGCCTTGTAGGCCTTCTCGTCGACCTTGGGCTTGTTGTCCGCCTTCTGGCCGCCCTCGTTAGGCTGACGCCTGCCACCGCCCATCTGCGCCTGCGCGGAGGCAACCGCCAGCGCAAGCACGGCGGCCGCTATGACCAAAATCCTCATGGGCGCAATCCCCCTCGTCTGGGGTACAAACTAGCCGGCAATTATGGAATAGCCAATGCCGCGGGCTCCAGGGCTTCAGGAAATCTTGGCTTCAGGAAATCTTGGCTCCAAGAATCCTGGCTCCAAGGATCGTGGCTCCAAGGAATTCTGGCTTCAGCAAATTTTGATCGGCCGGGTCTTCGTCGGATCGCATTCGTGCCTATGTTTTGGCCCGCAGGGGACCTTCACGGATGTTACGGATTATTGCTCATGCCGCGCTGCTGGCCAGCGCGCTCGCGCTCGGGGCCTGCGGGTTTGCCGACAGCCGCGCACCGGTGCCCGAGTTCATGCGCATGAAGGAGGCCGAGCAGCCGCCGCCCGAATCGCCCCCCGACGTCAAACGCGTCGTGCGCGAGCAGATCGAAGTCGTCTTCCTCAGCACGTCCTATCCGCGTGAGGTGCATGTCGCCACACCCCATCGTGAGGTACGAGGACCGGGCTGGACAGCTTGCGTCCGCGCCCAGCTCACCTCGGCGACCGGATCGCCGCTCGGGCCACAGACCTACATCGTGACCATATCAGGCGGAAAAGTGGTCGATCGCCGCCGCGCCGAAGCGGACGATATCTGCGGATCGGAAAGCTACGAGCCGATCTAGGAAACGGATCAAGCCGACGTCCGATCCGGTTCCGGGAAAAACCTGTAATTTTGCCGGAACGATCATGGCCTCCCCTTCTTGTTACCGCCGAGGGCAGTTTCGAGGAGGACATGATGAGGACATTCACGATTGCGTTGCTGGCTGGCGTCGGAGCCTTGGCAGCGGTGAGCGGCGCGAAGGCCGCCGACGTCTATACGACCAGCGAATACACCAGCCCCGATCTCGTCCAGCAAGTGCGGCTGGTCTGCGACGATTCCGGCAATTGCTATCGCACCCGCGGCGGCTCGCGTGTGATCGTGCGCGACTCCTACGCGACCATGCCGCGTGACCGCTACTATGAGCGCCGCACCTATCGCGACTGGGACGATGGTCCGCGCGGCGGCGTCGGCATCCGCGCACCCGGCGTCAGTGTTGGCGTTGGTGTCGGCGATCGCTGGTAGTCGATGAAGCTATGAAATGCAGGACCGGACGAGATAACTCGCCCGGTCCTGTCCATGTCAGATCTCGAGCGGTTTTCCCGGCGTGACAATACGCGTTGCCGACGGGAGCTGCGCGATGAAGCGGGCGAGCACCATGCCGGCACACATCGCGACGACGAAGATGAAGGCGGAGGCCGAGCCAAATCCGAGCGCGGTCAATGCCGGGCCTGGACAAAAGCCTACGAGGCCCCAGCCGATACCGAAGATGGCGGGACCGGCGATAATTCTCGGATCGATATCGTTTCGCGTTGGGACATAGAAGCGGTCGGCGAAGGCAGGCCGCGCCAATTTCAGGACGCGGCTGAAGCCGATGAAGGTCACTGCGACCGCCCCGGCCATCACGAATGCGAGGCTTGCGTCCCACGTTCCTGCCGGGATGCCGCCAACGTCCAGGAAATTCAGGACCTTTGCCGGGTTCGACATACCTGAGACGATGAGGCCAAGCCCAAAGACCACACCGATCCCGAATTGAATGAGGATTGTCATCGCGGTCAGCTCCAGTGCCGCATCACGAAAACGGTCGCCATTCCCGCCGCCATGAAGGTCATGGTCGCAACCAGCGATCGCGCCGACAGCCGCGACAAGCCGCAGACGCCGTGGCCCGAGGTGCAGCCGCTGCCCCACACCGCGCCGAAGCCGGTGAGCAATCCCGCGACGATCAGAAGCGGCGTTCCGGCGCCGATCGTTTGCGCCGGCAGGCCTCCCGTGACAAGGCGCGTCAGGACGGGCGCGACGATAAGGCCCGCGACGAAGGCGAGCCGGCCGGCGAATTGCCGATCCTCGTAAGGCGGAAATAGTCGCGCCGCGATACCGCTAACCCCGGCGATTCGCCCCGTCGTCCACATCAGCAGCACAGCGGACAGGCCCATCAACGCGCCGCCAAGGAGCGACGCAATCGGCGTAAAAGGTGTGGCGACCATGATGATCCTCCGGGTCGAGAGCAATTCTGGCGTATCCATCGGCGCATCCTGCCGGCTCGCGGCCGGATGCTCAATGAGACGTTAATATTACCACTCGAATTGAAGCGGTGTCCCAACTGTATTTTCCAATCTTTGCGCTAAGCATGGCCTCCTGAACGGGGACGACGGGACGTGGTCGATATCGCGCACCAGGCTGCGATCAATCCGGCATCGGCAAAGCATGCCGCGACGGCGCGCGCGCGCGTCCCGCTCACCGCGATCGAACCCGGCCAGTGGCGCGCACTCGCGCAGCGCGCGATCGAGCCGAACGGATATTACCTGCCGGGCTGGGAGCTCGCTGTCAGTGCAACCGCGCGCGGCCGCACCGATGCCTCGGCGCTTTCCGCATACGATGGATCGCGGCTGATCGGGCTGATGCCGGTGATCTCGCTCTGGCGGGCATGGAAGATCCCCCTGCCCGCGCTGGTGAGCGCGCATCCCTATGGTACGCTGTGCAGCCCGCTGATCGACCGCGATGCCCCGATCGAGGCAGCGGCGCGCCTGTTGCAGCAGGCCCGCGCAAACGGGGCGCATGCGCTCGTGCTGAACGATGTCGCGCTCGCTGGGGCGGCAATGACCGCCCTCAGCCAGGTTCTGAATCGCGACGGCCTGAAGCCGCGCCTCCTCAACTCCTACATCCGCGCCAGCCTCGACGCGACCCAGGACGGTGAGACGCTGCTACGCGACGCGCTCGGCACCAAAAAGCTCAAGGAGCTACGCCGCCAACGGCATCGCCTCGAAGAACACGGCGCAATCGTGTTCGACGTCGCGCGCAGCCCCGACGAGATCGGGCCGGCGCTCGAGACATTTTTGCAGCTCGAAGCCAGCGGCTGGAAGGGGAAGCGCGGAACCGCGCTGGTCCAGCACGCGGGCGATGCAACCTTCATCCGCCGCGCCGCTCGCGCGCTGGCGGAAACCGCGCAATGCGAGATCGTCAGCCTTCGCGCCGGCGCGACGCCGGTGGCCGCCGGCATCGTGCTGCGCCACCAGGACCGCGCCTTCTTCTTCAAGCTCGGCATCGACGAGCGCTTCGCAAGATATTCGCCGGGCGTGCAGCTTACACTCGAGCTCACCCGCCGCCTCTGCGCCGATCCAGCCATCGCCAGCGCGGATTCCACGGCGAGCGCCGATCACCCCATGATCAATCCGATCTGGCGCGGGCGCTTCGCCGTCGGGGACGTGTTGATACCGTTGCGGCGGAACGACCCCATCGTGGCGCTGGTTCACGGAGCGCTCGCGGCGCACGGCATCGCCTACGCGGCGGCGCGTCGCGCAGTTCGCCTGCTTCGTAAATAGGATAGCTCCTACTCCGCCGCCTCGGCGTTGATCTCCGCCGAGACCTCGCGGATGGCGCGCGCGAGCATGTTGGGATCCTGCGCGCCGGAGACGGCGTATTTTTGCGCGAACACGTAGGTCGGCACGCCGGAGATGCCTTTCTCGGCGGCTTCCTGCGCGTCCGCCGATACGCGCGCGACGTCCTCGTCGGTGGCGAGGCGCCGGCGCACGTCGTCGGCATCGAGGCCGACATCGGCAGCCGCCTGCACAAGCACGTTCAAATCGGTGAGGTCGCCGCCGTCGCGGAAGTAGAGCTCCATCAGGCGCTGCTTCATCTCGGGCGCCTTGCCGATCGCCTCGGCCCAGAGGATCAGGCGGTGGCAGTCGGTGGTGTTGGGCTGACGCGCGACAAGCTCGGGCCGATAGACGAGCCCCTCTTCGCCCGCGGCCGCAACGACGCGTCCCGCAATGCCCTTGTAGGCCTCGACCGAGCCGAACTTCTTGGTGAGATACTCCTCCCGGCTGATGCCCTCGGACGGCACCCAGGGATTGAGGAAGAAGGGACGGAAATTGAGCTTGACCGGAACATCGGGCACCAGCGCCAGCGCACTCTCGATCCGGTGCTTGCCGATATAGCACCAGGGGCACACCACGTCGGAAACGACGTCGATCTGAAGCGGTTTCAACATGCTCATGTCGGACGTCTCCTTCGGACGGTACGGGTTCGTCGGAAGATAAACCGAACCGGAGGCGGCGCAAGGCACCGGTCCTGCATGGCTCACGACTTCACCTCTGCGGTTATTGTGACAGGCCTCACCCGACCCGATACTCGCGGCCACGATCAAGCACGAGGGGAAACCGCGATGACCGCTATTTTCAAGCCGGAAGGCCAGCAGTTCCGGGCTACGGAGCATGCCGGCGGCCCGTGGTCGCCTGACATGTTGCAGGGAAGCGCCACCACCGCCCTGATGACCCGCGACATCGACCGTCTCGCCACCGAATCCGGCTTCGCGGTGCGGCGCCTGACCTTCGACCTGTGGCGACCGGCGGGCCTGCGCGTCTTCCAGACCACCACCGAATTGTTGCGCGACGGCCGCAAGGCCAAGACCGCCCAGGTGCGGCTGATGGACGGAGAGACCGAGATCGGCCGTTGCACAGCGCTCTTGACGGCGCCGAGCGGAGAATCGCCCGTCGATCCCTTCACCAGGCCCGCGACTATCGACAAGACGCCTGAGACAGGCGCAGCACCGCCGGCCTTCGCGCAGAAATGGAGCCGGTATTTCCAGAACGTGTCGGTGCGGCTGATCGAGGGCGCGCTGGAGAAGCCCGGCCCGGCCGCCGCCTGGATGCGACTTGATGCACCCCTGGTGGAGGGCGAACCGAACACACCACTGCTCCAAGCGGTGCAGGCCGCGGACTTTTCGAGCGGCGTTGCGCAGATCGTCGACATGCGCAACTGGACCTTTATCAATCCCGAGATCAGCCTCTACTTCTTCCGACCGCCGGAGAGCGAATGGATCCTGATCCGCGCCGCCACGCGCGTCGGCACCAACGGCGCGGGCCTGACCATGGCGACACTGAGCGATCTCAAAGGTCCGTTTGCGGAGGTGATGCAAGCCGTGAGCTTTGAGCGCCGCGACGCCGAGCGAGCTCAGGCCTCCTGAGCCGCAAGCGCGATCAGAGTGGCCTCGGACACGGCATCCGCCGGCATGAACATTTCAACGCGAAGCTCCTGAAGCGTCACGTCTTGCGGGGTCCCGAGCGTCAGCACCGCACCGATCAGACCGATGCGGGCGTCGCCCTTTCGTAAGCGCACTTCGCAGAGCGGCCCCGGCGCGACGTTGTCCTCGATCCTGAGTGCGGGAAGCTCCGGCAGCCGCGTCAATTCGCGCCACGTCGATTGCAGGGCCTCGTCGAGCGGTGCAGCCATCGCTTCGTGCCGCGCACGCGACAACAACGCGGTCGCGACGATGGGCCAATTCTCGACGAACGGCTTGAGCTCGTCCGGCGCGAGGAACATGCGCATGTGATTGAGCGGCCGCTGCATGCGTTCTTGCCCAAGCAGCATCGTCATCAGCCGCGACGCGGCGCAGTTGGCCTCCATCACGTTCCAGCGCCGATCGGTCACAATCGCGGGAAACGGTTCGTGCCGCCGGAGCAGAAGATCGATCGCGCGCCGCGCGTCGGCAAGCTCCGGCGCTGAAAGATCGCGCTCGCCGTATAGTCGCGCGAAACCCCCGGCCTCCAGCAGCGCATTGCGATCACGCAGCGACAAACCGAGGGCGGTCGCGAGCTGCAGGAGGATCTCCCGGCTTGCCGCCGACTTGCCGGTCTCGACATAGCTCAGATGCTTGATCGAAATGCCGGCCTCGAACGCCAGCTCCGCCTGGCTCAATGCACGGCGCATGCGCCAGCCGCGCAAAAGGTCGCCGACCGGATTGGCCGACCGTAATGGCCGGGACGAGCGTGTGTCCATCCGGGGATTATGCGAGCGCCACCGCCTCCTGTAAACGGCACTACTGCAAGCCAGCCGCCATCTGCTTCAGCCGCTCGGCAGTGCGCTCGTCGGCCGGGAAGAAGGTTTCCAGAGCCAGCTCCGACAGCGTGATGTCGACGGGCGTACCGAATACCATGGTGGTGGAGAAGAAACTTAGTATCTCCCCCTCGTGGCGCAGCTTGAAGGGGATCGCGACATTGTCGCTCGACAGCGGCGCCGCGCGCGCCGGGATCGGATAACCCTTCAAGTCGTTATACAGCTTGATCAGCTCGGGATCGGCGGTGGCCTCGCATTGCCGGTGCAGCCGCTCCAGGAGATGTCCGCACCATTCCGCGAGATTGACCGTGCGCGGCGCCAGCGCCTCGGGATGGAAGGCAAGCCTCAGCACGTTGAAGGGCTGACCGAGCAGCCGCTGCGGGATGCCGGCGAGCAGCGGCGCCAGCATGCGGTTGGCGGAGACCAGATTCCAGTGCCGGTCATAGGCCAGCGCCGGATTCGGCTCATGCGCCCTGAGGACGAGGTCGATCGCCTGGCGGGCTGATTTCAAGGCGGGATCCTCCAGCGTGCGTTGCGGAAAGGCCGGGGCATAGCCGGCGGCGACCAGCAGCACGTTGCGTTCGCGCAGTGGCACGTCGAGACGTTCGGCGAGTCTGAGCACCATGTCGCGCGAGGGCGCGGCGCGACCGGTCTCGACGAAGCTCAAATGCCGCGCCGAGATTTCGGCCTCACCGGCGAGATCGAGCTGGCTCATGCGGCGGCGCTGCCGCCATTCGCGCAAATGGTCGCCGATATGGACCGGCTGGCTGCGTTCGGCCTGTGCCGTGGATGCATGTGCGTTCATGGTCGAAAACCTAGCACGCAGATTTCGGCCCTTCCATTACGTCGGAGGTAATCGAATTGGGGCTCGGGCCGGCGCATCTTGGGTCGCAACAGGAGACGACCATGATCGCATTGCTGCTCTACCGGACCGTCACAGACCAGCTAGTTCCCTGGGCCATGGCGCTCGCAACCCGGATGCTGGCGCGCAGCCTCAACATGCCGGAGCCGCTGGTGCATTCGACCGGCGACTACGTCGTCGCGCAGGTCACGGCCTTCGAGCACAGCGTCGGCAGGAGCCTCTGCCCGTTCCGCCTCGCCCGCCTGCTCCGCGCCTGGTGGCGTGGATTGCACTGAGTTTCACCTCGAGCCCACCCCAACCATGGAGACCCACGATGATCGACGCATCCACCTTCCTTCGCCGCGCGCTTCTTGCCGACGCGATCTTCAGCGGCGTGGCCGCTCTCGGTTTCACGTTCGGCGCCAGCGCGTTCGCCTCGCTGTTCAACCTACCCGAAGCGCTGCTGCGCGAGACCGGCCTGTTCCTGATCGCCTACACGGCGCTGGTCGGCTGGCTCGCCTCACGCGCCTCCGTGGCAAAGCCGCTCGTGCTGCTGGTCGTGGTCGGCAACGCGGCCTGGACCGTCGGCAGCATTGCGCTGCTGCTCTCGGGCGCGGTGTCGCCGAACCTTGCCGGCGAGCTCATGGTCGTGGCGCAGGCGATCGCGACCGGCGTGTTTGCCGAACTGCAATATGTGGGATTGCGCAGGAGCGGGAGTGTGCTGGCTGCCTGAGGCCACATCACTCGCTGTCGTTGCCCGGCTTGACCGGGCGACCCAGTATTCCAGAGGTAGTCGTCGCATACGGAGCTGCGGCGTACTGAATGCCCCGCTTTCGCGGGGCATGACAGTTATGCCAGAAGCTCGAACTCAGGCTAGGCCCGCGCGCGGCCCTTCGCCTTGCCGACGGCATGACCATTAAGCTTCTTCTTTTTGGCGGACTTCACGCTCGCCTTCTCGGCTTTGCGCTCCGCGCGCGCCTTCACCTTGGCGCGTTCGGCCCGCGCCTCGGCGCGCAGCTTCTTGCGCTTCTTCTCGCAAGATTCGCACTTGCAGCCGATCGGCTTCAGGTAGGCTTTGAAATAATCGGTGCCGTAGTCGTAATTGATCTCGTCGCCCGGCTCGATGTTCTTGATGGCGCGGATGAAAACCTTGCGCTCGCGCGGCCGCACGTCGGATTCGGCGTTGGGCCTGCACGAATGGTTGATGTAGCGCGCGAGGTTCTTGCGCACGGAGCCGTCAATGGTCCAGCGACCGTTGAGCTCGAACAGGTATTTGTTCTCGATGTCGTCGTGCTCGGGAATCCGGGAGTCCAGGATCGGTCCGTAATAACGGATGATCCGGGTGCCCTTCTTGATCGGCTTGGTGGCGAAGAGTCCGAGCCCGGTTTTCGAGCGGCCGACGCGATAAGGTTTGCTGGACGAGGTGGCTGGCATGATCACGAAAAACGAGGACGCGAACGAGGCTGAAAGAGCCCAAGCGAAGCCGCTCTTCTAGAACGATTCCGCGCCGCTGTCAGGTGTCTGTTGACCCCGTTTGAACCTTGCCCACAATCAAGACGTCTGATGGTACGGAGTTCCCACTCGATCACAGGCGTCGTCATGTTCCGCATCACCACCGCAGGCTTGGCCTTATTGCTCTTGGCCATGTTGCTGATGTGCAGTGGTCTCGACCGAGCCGACGCCCGATCCGTGGGCAGCCAATATACCTCGACGGCCCCGAAGGATTGCCGCCAGATCGGAAAGCCCAGCGAGCTCGACGGCAGCACCACGCGGGTCTGCAAGGGCAAGGATGGCCTCGTGGTCCTGATCGCCGAAGACGATCTTCGCGAAATCGTCTCCGTCGGCCGCAATCGCGAGGCCGCGGCCGAGGAACCGGCGGCTAAAGTCTGGTTCGCTCCGTTCAGCTCGTCCGAAACCACCGTCGAATGGCGCACCGCTGGGGCCAAGCCGTTTGCGATGATCCAGCGCTGGCACATCGCCGATGGCACCGATCCCGACAAGCAGGGGCGGCCGAACACCAAGGCCATGCTCATCGTGACCCGGCTGCCACCCGGCCCCGTCTGCCACGTCGCCTATGTCGACGCGATCGCCAACCCGAACGCCAATGAGCTCGCGCGCAAGGCCGCGGACGAGTTCGCCCGCAGCTTTACCTGCGGCAAGGACGAGGTGAAGATCATAGGCGCACGCGGCCGCGCGGTCGAGCTCGCGACGATGCGCTAGGCGCTCGCCGGCAATCGATCAGGGGCCCGGCGGCTTCCCCGTCACGGGCGACATCAGCATGGCCTCGAGCAGGCGTTCGGGAGTCGTGCCCTCGGGCAGACGCCCCAGAATATCCTCCAGCCGTCCATCGAGCAGCAGCATCGTAAAACCGTGCACCATCGACCAGGCGCGCGCGATCGCAGCGCCCTGATTGAGCGTCAGCGCGTCGCCGCGGATCTGCTCCTGCCGCATCATGCCGACGGCATTGGCGAGTCCCGCAAAGGACGCCTCGGCGGCCTCGTGCAGCGACGGCCTGGAATAGTCGAGGCGCTCGGTGCGGAACATGATGCCGTACATGCCGGGATGAGCCTGGGCATAGGCAACATAGGCTTTCGGCCGCGCCAGCGCGTGCTCAAGCGGGGTGGTGGCGGTGTCAGAGGACGACGCCATCGCCGCATTGAACTGGCGGAAGCCGACGGCCGCGAGCTCACTGAGAAGCCCGGTGAGGTCGCCGAAATGATGGGTGGGCGCGGCGTGCGAGACGCCCGCCTCGCGCGCCACCGCGCGCAATGTCAGGCCGGCGAGCCCGTCACGCTCCAGCACCCGTTCGGCGGCCTGGAGCAGCGCCTCGCGCAGCGCGCCGTGGTGATAGGGCGCCTCGGACTTGACGCTCGCCGGTCGTCGCGCGGGACGCGCCGGCGCGCTCGCCTTCTTTGAAGTACGCGCACCGCGCGCGGTTTCTGTCCTGATCTCACTCTTGCCCATGGGCCAGCTATAGGATGCAATATTGACAGTGTAAAGATTTCACTTGACCAGAACCCCTCGTACGGCTATTTGATCTTTACGATGTAAAGATAAGGAAGGGATACGCCGTGCAGCAGGACGCCGTTGCCGAACGCCGCCACAACCTCGGTCCGATTCCGTTCGAGGCCGACGCGCCCTTCCTGAAAATCATCGGTGAATTGCCGCGCGAACTGAACGGCACGCTCTATCGCAACGGCCCCAATCCGCAGTTCGACTCGCCCGGCGCGCACTGGTTCGTCGGCGACGGCATGCTGCACACCTTTCACCTCGAGAACGGCCGCGCCAGCCATCGCAATCGCTGGGTCCGTACGCCGAAATGGCTGGCCGAGCACGATGCCGGCCGCGCGTTGTTCGGGGGCTTCGGCCGCAAGCTGCCGGATGCGCCGCAAGATCTCACCGACGGCGGCGTCGCCAACACCAACATCATCTTCCATGCCGGCAAGCTGCTTGCGCTGGAAGAAGCCCATCTGCCGACTGAGATCGATCCGGGCACGCTCGCAACCCGCGGCTATCACAATTATCACGGCCGTGTCGCCGGCAGCTTCACCGCGCACCCGAAGATCGATCCCGTCACCGGCGAGCTGGTGTTCTTCGGCTACAACGCCGCGGGTCCGCTGACGCCTGCCCTCTCCTACGGCTCGATCGACGCGTCCGGCAAGGCGACGCGCTTCGAACGTTTCGAGGCGCCCTATGCCAGCATGGTGCACGACTTCATCGTCACCGAGAACCACGTGCTGTTTCCGATCCTGCCCATCACCGGCAGCATGGAGCGCGCGATCAGCGGGCGGCCGCCCTATGCCTGGGAGCCGGACAAGGGCGCCTATGTCGGCGTGATCAAGCGCAAGGGCAGCGCGAAGGACATCGTCTGGTTTCGTGCTGAAGCCTGCTACGTCTTCCACGTCATGAATGCTTGGGAGGACGGTGACCGCATCATCGCGGACGTCATGCAGTTCGAGGAAGCACCACTATTTACGCATCCCGACGGCACGCCCACCAATCCCGAGAAATCCTTCGCTCGCCACTGCCGCTGGACCTTCAATCTTGCCGGGAAGACCGACCGCTTCCAGCAGACCTATCTCGACGATCTCACCGGCGAATTCCCGCGCATCGACGACCGCCGCGCCGGATTGAAGAGCCGTCACGGCTGGTACGCCTGCGCCAATCCGAAGCTGCCGATGTTCGGCGCGCTGTCCGGCGTCGTCCATGTCGATGGCAATGGAACGCGCCTCGGCCATTATCTGCTGCCGGCCGGCGACACCATCTCAGAGCCGGTCTTCGTCGAGCGGTCGAAAGATGCGGCGGAAGGCGACGGCTGGCTGCTGGCGGTGGTCTGGCGCGCGCGGGAAAACCGCAGCGACCTCGCCGTGTTCAATGCCAAGGATGTCGAGGCCGGCCCCGTCGCGCTGGTGCAGCTCGGCCATCGCGTGCCCGACGGTTTTCACGGCAGTTGGGTCGGCGCGCGGTAGCTCTCCTCTCGACATCGCTGATGTCACCAAAAGGTCTCTCATGCATATGCCCTCGATCACCGCGGACCGCCTCGCTGTCCTGATCCTGTTCCTGATCTGCGCCGGGATCACGCTCCCGATGATCCGGCCGCGGCGGAGCGGCCAAACCATCTTCAACGGTGGTATCTTGCTCGCCTTCGTCCTCTCGATCGCCTGTGCGTTACCTGTGCTGCCGCACCTGTCCTGGGCCGGCTTCATCGATGAGATGGCCGACCAAGCCGTTGCAGCAATTCGATTTTTGGAAGTCGCTTACGTCATTTTGACACTGTAAAGATTCTACTTGACCCCGCCTCGCTCCTGACATATTGATCTTTACATCGTAAAGATAAGGCCTGACCGAGGCGAACCATGGCGATTTTCCTGATCCTCGCGCCCTACGGCGCCTTCACTTTCCTGATGCTGATGACGTCTGCCACGATCAGCGTATTCGTAGCCTCGGCAACCTGTCTGGCCACCGTGGCGATCGATGTCGTGCGCGGTCGCTCGGTGAAGATCCTGGCTATGGGCTCGGCGCTGCTATTCGCCGCAATCGGCCTCCACCTCGCGCTGTTCGACCCGGCGCTTGGCACGCTCGGTGTCAAGCTGTCGGTCGACATCGGCATCTTCGTCATCTCGCTCGGCTCGATGCTGGTGCGGCGTCCCTTCACGCTGCAATACGCGGTCGAATCCGTGCCGGCCGAGATCGCGGCAATGCCCGGCTTTCTCTATGCCAATTACGTCATCACGGGCGCTTGGACCGCGGCTGCGCTGCTGATGGCGGCCGCCAATCTCGTGCTGCTCTATGTCCCCGGCCTGCCGCTCTGGTCGAGCCTTGCGGTCGCCTTCGCCGCCCGCAACAGCGCGATCTATTTCACAAAATGGTATCCCGAATATCGGCAGATCAAGTACGGTGCGCCGGCCAGCCCAATGTCCAACTCCCGCTGAACAGGATCGACGATGAAGGACGTATTCGCCCGCCTCGCCTCCGACCTCTTCTCTGCCATCGTCTTCCTGGTCATCTACATCATCACCGACAACGTCGTCCTGGCAACGTCGGTGGCGATTGCCGGAGCGATCGCGCAGGTGATCTACGCGCGCGTCAAGGGGCAGCAGCTCAATTACATGACCTATGCGAGCGTCGCGCTCGTCGTCGTGCTCGGCACGGTCACGCTGCTGACCAACGATCCCCGCTTCATGCTCGCAAAGCCCTCGATCGCGCATTTCGCGATCGGCGCCATCATGCTCAAGCGGGGCTGGATGCTGCGCTACATGCCGCCGATCGTCGTCGAGACCGTTCCGGAATATGTGACGGCTGCAGGTTATGCCTGGGCCGCGCTGATGTTCGTAATCGGCGCCGGCATGATCGCCGTCGCCTCCACAGGCGATCTGAAGCTGTGGGCGTTCTACATCACGGTGGTCGCGGGCGGCGCCAAGATCCTCGCCTTCGCCGTGCAATACGTCGTGCTTCGCCTCATCGTCACCAGCCGACGACGCGCCGCCGCCCGCGCCTAAATGCCTCCAACGGAGCGTTAGGCGCGAGCGGCGAGTTGCGCTATACGCTCGGCCGGGACTGGCCCGCGGATCGTCGCGGTCCGCCGGGATCTTGGGAGACGCGAATGGCCGTCGACGGCAACTGGACTCTGACCCTGACGACCCCCATGGGCGAGCGCAAGGCGACGCTGAGCCTGACGGCTGCCGGCGGCACGCTCACGGGGACGCAGGGCGCGGAAGGCGATACAGCCGAGATTTTCGATGGCACCGTCAGCGGCGATGCCGTCAACTGGAAGGTCTCGATCACCAATCCGATGCCCTTGACGCTCGAATTCATCGGAACCGTCTCCGGCGACAGCATGAGCGGTGAGATGGGCATCGGCCCGATGGGCAGCTTCCCGTTCACCGGCACGCGCGCCTAAGCCGCGCGGCAACGGTGCGCGCGCTCGGTCTCATCGCGGCGACGATCCTGTGTGTCGCGACACAAGCGGCTAGCGCGGACGACGCCGAACCGGCGTGGCGGGCAAGCGCGCTCGCCATGCTACCGGCAGGCTATGTCGCCGGCACGGCCTATCGAACCGAAGGGTCGACGGGCTACCTCGCCGTCTATCCGATCTCGTCGAACGATCCGAAGTCACCTGCAAGCGTGTTCGCCACGCGCCAGGCTCTCGTGGTCGCGCTGACGCCGGATGCGACGCGCGCAGTCTCGGTCGCATTGAAACCGCGTAGCGGGCCCGATCCTGACACCGACGACACCGACTTCCCAAAGCTGCATGCCGATCTCGCCGCGAAGCGCTCGACGCTTCCCGACGGTACCGAGCCCTGCGATTTCGGCGCCTGGTCCGTCGACAAGGATCCTGATGGCCTCAACGTGCGTGCCGAACCATCGATCAAGGCGCGTGTGCTCGGCACGCTTCCGCCGCCCTACCGGCTCAAGCTCGGCGGCAGCGAGAACACGCCCGATGGCGGCTGGCTCACCGAATTCCGCATCATCGGCTTCAAGAACGGCTGGTTTCTGATCGAAGGCGCCAAGCCGCCGGGCAAGGACTACGAGGACGACAAGAAATATCCGCGCAGCGCGCCAAAGCCCTATGCCGGACGCGGCTGGGTCGCCTCCAACAAGGTCGGCGCGTCCTACGCCAATGGCGCGACACGCATGGGCGGTCTGTTCCAGGCGCCCTTCGTTGATGCGAAATGGATGCCCGCCCAGCGCGAACTCGGCGGCGCGATCGACACCGATGGCGGCCCGAAGCGCATCTTTGCCTGCAGTGGCCTCTGGGGCTTGGTCGAGAGCCAGGACGGCATCCGCGGCTGGTGGCGCGGGCTGTGCTCCAACCAGGTCACAAATTGTAGTTGAGCGAGTAAGTCTCGTGTCCCGGACGCGACGCAGCGCGAAGCGGTGCATCGCAGAGCCGGGACCCATGCCCGCCACGGGGACCCCGGATCAGCAGCGCATCATTTCATGCTGCGCAGCGTCCGGGGAACGCGGCCTCAGCCCAGATTCAACTCCTTGAAGAAGTCGTTCCCCTTGTCGTCGATGATGATGAACGCCGGGAAGTCGACGACCTCGATGCGCCAAATCGCTTCCATGCCGAGCTCGGGATATTCGAGCACCTCGACCTTCTTGATGCAGTGCTCGGCAAGGTTCGCCGCGGCACCGCCGATCGAGCCGAGATAGAAGCCGCCATACTTCTTGCAGGCCTCACGCACGGCCGGCGCGCGGTTGCCCTTGGCGACCATCACCATCGAGCCGCCGGCGGCCTGGAACTGATCGACAAAAGAATCCATACGGCCCGCAGTGGTCGGGCCGAACGCACCGGAGGCATAGCCCTCGGGCGTCTTGGCGGGGCCGGCGTAATAGACCGGATGGTTCTTGAAATAGTCCGGCAGCGGCTCGCCCTCGTCGAGCCGCTCGCGCAGCTTGGCATGCGCGGAATCGCGCGCGACAATCATGGTGCCGGTCATCGATACCCGCGTCTTGGTCGGGTACTTCGAGAACGTGGCAAGGATATCCTTCATCGGCTGGTTGAGGTCGATCTTGACGACCTCGCCGCCGAGCGACTGCTCGACCTCAGGCAGATACTGCGCCGGGTTGTGCTCGAGCTCCTCGAGATAGACGCCCTCCCTGGTGATCTTGCCGAGCACCTGGCGATCGGCCGAGCAGGACACGCCGAGCCCGATCGGGAGCGAGGCGCCATGACGCGGCATGCGGATCACGCGGACGTCGTGGCAGAAATATTTTCCACCGAACTGCGCGCCGACGCCGAGCGACTGCGTCATCTTCAGAATTTCCTGCTCCATCTCGAGATCGCGAAACGCGTTGCCGTCGGGCGAGCCGTGGGTCGGCAGCGCGTCGAGATAGCGAGCCGACGCCAGCTTCACCGTCTTCATGCAGAGCTCGGCCGAGGTGCCGCCGATGACGATCGCGAGGTGATAGGGCGGGCACGCCGCGGTGCCCAGCGTCAACACCTTCTCCTTCAGGAAGGCGAGCAGCCGGTCCTTGGTCAGCACCGAGGGCGTCGCCTGGAACAGGAAGCTCTTGTTGGCGGAGCCACCGCCCTTCGCCATGAACATAAACTTGTAGGCGTCATCGCCTTCGGCGTAGATCTCGCACTGCGCCGGCATGTTGTTGGCGGTGTTCTTCTCCTCGTACATCGACAACGGCGCGACCTGCGAGTAGCGCAGATTGCGGCGCAGGTAAGCATCGCGCGCGCCTTCCGACAGTGCCGCCTCGTCGTCACCATCGGTGATGACGTTGCAACCCTTCTTGCCCATGATGATCGCGGTGCCGGTGTCCTGGCACATCGGCAGCACGCCGCCTGCAGCGATGTTGGCGTTCTTGAGGAAGTCCAGCGCGACGAACTTGTCGTTCGGGCTCGCCTCGCCATCCTCCAGGATCGCGCGGAGCTGCTTCAGATGACCCGGTCGCAGATAGTGGTTGATGTCGCCAAAGGCCGCTTCCGACAGGGCCCGCAGCGCGTCGCGGGACACCACCAGCATGTCCTTCCCCAAAACCTTCTCGACCCTGACGCCCTCGGACGAGACCTTCTTGTAGGGCGTCTCGTCCTTGCCCAGCGGAAACAGCGGCGTGTGCTTGTAGGGCGGAACGGGCTTTGCGGGATCGGGAAAGGCGGTAGGAGCGTTCATGGCGGGAATCTCGGGGTTTTGGAGCCCTCGCATGGGCCCCTTTCATAGAAGCGTTCTAAGCTTTTTTGCTGCAAAGGGAAGGCGCTCTGGTGCGGTCGGGGCATCCCGATTCGGCGACACGGCGACCTATTTTCGGCGGCTGTCGGCGGACACCAAGCTCTCATGATGCCGGTGAAGACCCTGGGTGCACCCCTTGCGCTACGCGCCCGACGACGGTTGAATGCGCCCGCTAAGGGGCTTTTCATCATGACATTGAACTTGCACGTCCGCGGCGCGATCCTGGTCGCCGCCGCCATCACCGGCCTTGTGACCATCGCCTCGCCCGCCCGCGCGGACCGCTGCGATGACAGCGCCAAGGAGCTGGCGAACCAGGTCGATCGCCTCAAGGTGAATTTCCGCGCCGCCAACGTCGTCTACCTGACTCATCCGGCGGCCAAGGAATTGTCCGTGGCCTGCCGTGGCGACAAATATTCGATCGAGCTCTATGCAAAGGGCGATCGCAAGCCCAAGCCTGAGTTCTTTGCGCTGGTGGGGTCGATGGCGGCGATCGTCTTCACCGTGACCAAGGACGATACGACGACGGGCGCGACACGCTGCCTGAAGCGGATGGGGCTCTTGCGCGGCGACAAGATCAGCATGCGTTACCGGCGTCTCAACATGGAATGCGCCCGCACCAAGACGGATGCGTCCATCGCGATCACGCGCGGCAAGGACGAATAGGCGGTCCCCGCGCGGTGTGCGCCTGACAGCACACCGCCCACTACGGACCGTCATTGCGAGCGTAGCGAAGCAATCCAGAATCCCTCCGCGGAGACAGACTGGATTGCTTCGCTGCGCTCGCAATGACGAGGAGAGGTCTGTCCTCTCGCGGAAACAGCGCTTGTGGCGACACGAAAGCGGCCTCCTCCACCGCACCGGATCCCTCGCATTTTAACGATTGGCTTGAATGAAATTTCGCTCCTCGCGGCGCAGGGTCAATTGTTTCCATGTGTGAGGATTTGTGGATGAGCGTTTCTACCGTTTCGCCGCCGCCGATCGCGATCGTGGTGCCGAGCTACGACACGACCAAGCAGCAGGACGATCAGATCAAGACCAAGGACAACGACCCGACCTATAAGCCGCCGCCGCCCGCGCCGCTGCCGCCGGGTCAGGGCACGCGGATCGATCAGCTCGCCTGATCAGCCGCGTCGAAGATGAAATGCCCGATCCGGTCGATCGGGCTTTTCGCGTGTCCGGCCGCATCTTCGCCGGATAGCTGCACCAATATCATGCGCGGCTACCCTGAGACCTGCGCATGATCGCAAGACTCCTGTTGCAGAGCACGATCACCACCGCCGCCATGGGCGCGCTGCTGTTCGCGTCCGCCGGGACCCTGCATTGGCCTTCGGCCTGGGTGTTCCTCGCGACCTCCGCCCTGCTCGGCCCGCTCGGCGGCTGGTGGCTTTACCAGGTCGACCCCGCACTGCTCGCCGAACGCCTGCGGCCGGTCCTGCAAAAAGACCAGCCCGCTGCCGACAAGGTGTTCATGACCGTCTTCGTCGTCGCGATGCTGGTCTGGCTGGCGGCGATGGGGCTCGACCGGCGTACGCTGTCCTCCGACATGCCGAGGGCGCTGCAGATGCTCGGCCTCGCCCTGTTCCTGCTTTCGACGCTGTTCATCCTCTGCGTTTTCCGCGAGAACTCGTTCGCGGCGCCCGTGGTGAAGCTGCAAGCCGAGCGCGCGCAGCGCGTGATCTCGACGGGGCCTTATGCCCATGTACGTCATCCCATGTACAGCAGCATGATCCTGTTCTTCGCCGGCGTGCCGTTGCTTCTGGGCTCATGGTGGGGACTTATGATGGTGCCGCTATTCCTCGTCTTGTTTGCGGGCCGCATTCGCATCGAGGAGCGTACGCTGCGCGAGGGCCTGCCGGGCTATGCCGACTATGTGACGCGCGTGCGCTATCGCCTGCTGCCTGGCGTGTGGTGAGCGCACGCATCAGTCTGCAATTTGCGGAAAAGCGTTTCCTCCGATCGACTGACGTCGCCCGAAGCGTTCGCAGGCGCTCTAGCCATCCAACTCGCGGTAGCGGCGGAAGATGCCCTGCTCGTTGAAGGGAATACGGCGCTCGCTTTCGAGATAAGCCTTGATGTTCGGGCGCGCCGACACGCGGTCGTGCAGGCCGACGAGGCCTGGGATATCCGTCTCGAACGCCTTCATCCGCTTCGGAAACGCATAGCGTAGTCCCGCGACGAGCTGGAACAGCGAGAGATCGACATAGGTCAGCTTGCGGCCGGTGACATAGGCGCCGCCATTGTCCGCGAGAAGCTCTTCGAAATAGCCGAGATATTTCGGCACGCGCTCGCCCCAGAAGTCGGCGGTGCGCTTCTTTGCCGGCGGTTTCTGATCTTCGTAGTAGAGCGAGGGCCCGAGCGGGTGATGGGTGTCGTGAATCTCGACCACGAAATCGGTGATCGTCAGCTGGAGCTGATGCACCCAGAGTTGACCCGCCTCCGACTTCGGGGCGAGGGCGTGGCGGGCGCCGAGATAGAGCAGGATGTTCGCGGTCTGGCCGATGACGAGCTTGCCGGCTTTGAGGAACGGCGGCGCAAAGGGCGGCGTGCCCCTGTGCGCGTCCATCATCTTCATCATCGCGGCTGTGCCGCGTGGGCCACGCGCCACGTCGACGTATGCCGCGCCCGCCTCCTCCAGCGCCAGCCGCACATATTCACCGCGGCCCTGGATCTCGGGCCAATAATAGAGCTCGTATTTCATGGAGGGTCCGTGAGCGTGGAAGCGACAGGACCAATCTATCACGCGCGACAAGGTTCCGTCAGGATGGGGCTGAAGGGCGGCACCACACGCTCCGTCATTGCGAGCGCAGCGAAGCAATCCAGACTGTCACCCTGGAGGGACTCTGGATTGCTTCGTCGCTGCGCTCCTCGCAATGACGGAAGCCTCAATTCGATGCGAAGCAATAGAGCAAGCCGCCGCCGCCGGTGCTCTTCAGATCGGCCTGCGAGCAGCCGCCATCGGGTCCGCGCGAGGGGTGTGCGGTGTTCCAGGATTTGACCGTCGGGTTGGTCGCAGGGCCGTTGATGTCGGAGTGGCCGAGCATCGCCGCGCCTTGCGTACTCGACGTCCAGTTTTTGCAGGTGCGGTCGTCGGGACCCGCAAACGCGGTGCCGTCGGACTGCGATCCCGTGAGAATGTCGTGCCGGTTAGGCTGGTCGCCATAGCCGTTTACAATCTCGCCCTTCTCGGTCAGCGCTGTCTCCTTGCTGATCTTGTTGGCGCTGTGCAAATCGGCCACGTCCTTGGCGATTTCCACGCCCTTGGCGTTCTGCCACGGTCCCTTGCCGATGCGGTCGCGCGCGTTGACGGCCGGCTTGCCGTCGGCGGCCTGCGTGGAGAGATAGGCGCGCCAGGTCTTACTGCCGGCGCCGCCGGCCTGGGCCAGCTTCTGGCACTGCGCATCGGCCCCCTCCAGACCGCCGAGATCGGCGCCTTTGCCAGGACCGTTGGAAGTCACGAAGAACGTCATGTTGGCCGACTGCGCCTGCGCCGATGGCGCCGCAAGCAAGGCCGCAGCGAGCGCGAGGCCTGAAATCGTCATGGTTCTCTCAATGCGGATCATCCTGTCCTCCATTTGTGTTGTCGTTGGCCGCCAGATTTCAACCCGACGCAGGCCCGCTTATTCCGATGCCGCGATGCGAGACGCCCAAAAGAAAAAGGCCCCGTGCAAGAAGCACGATGCCCTGGTTTTTTCATGTCGTCTGCGATCAGTTGGTCGACGGGATCGCCGACGATTCCCAGCCGCTTCCCGACTGCCATGTCGATTAATTGCTTCCCGGGACAATGGTGCCGGGCGAGCATACCAAATGGGCCGATCCTCAAGTGATCGTCCAGGGGAGGACGCGGGGGACTGTGGCGGGACCGTTCAGGGCGGTATCCGCGATCACATCGGGGCTGCGTAGCGCGCGGCGCAAGGGGAGATCGTTCATGCACCGGACCACAATCCGCCCAATCACGACAATTGCCGGCCGCGCCACCCTTTGCTGCCTTGCCGTCGGTCTTGCCCTGGGTCCGAACTGCGCCTTGGCCGCGGAACTGCTCAAAGCCCGGCTGGCGCAAAATCTCGCACCGATCTCCGGCCTTGCGATCGTCGCCAAGTCGAAGGGAATCTTCGAAAAGCACGGACTTGACATCACGGTTTCGAACTTCACGTCCGGCAAGCAGTGCCTGGACACCGTGATCGGGGGCGGTGCCGACATCGCGACCACGGCGGAGGCGCCGGTCACCGCATCGACGATGGCAAACCAGCCCATCGCCTTCGTCGCCGGGATGGAATACTCCGATCTCAAGACGCTCGTCGCGGCCAAGGCCGGCGTCAAGACCAAGGCAGATCTTCGCGGCAAGCGAATCGCCTTCACTGCCGGCACCGGTAGCGAGGTTTACACGGCGACCTTGCTGAAGTCGGCGGGATTGACGCCCAAGGATGTCACCCTCGTCAATCTGCGGCCGCAGGAGATGCTGCCGGCACTTGCAGCCGGAAGCATCGACGCGATCGACACCTGGGAGCCCCACGTCGCCAACGCGAAGAAAGCCCTGGGCGAAGCCGTCACTGAGGTAGATACAAAGGGCACCTACTCCGAGACGTTCAATATCGTCGTCATGAAGCCCTACCTGGACGCCAACCCGGTGCTGGTCGAGAAATTCATCGCCGCACTGATCGATGCCGAGATCTGGATGAAGGCACAGCCGGATGAAGCAATCACGACAGTCGCGGACGCAGTTGGAATGAAGCGGGACGAACTCGCCCCCATCTGGGCCGACTATGTTTACCGGGTGCGTCTCGACGACCGGCTGATCGAGATTCTGAAGACCCATTCCGCATGGCGCCTCGAGAGCGGCAACCATCCTCCGGGAGCGGCGATGCCCGACTTCAGCAAGGTCGTCGTCACCGAGCCACTGAAAAAGGTCGATCCCGCACGCGTCACCCTGTCGTGGAAATAGGCACCCGCGCGGCCATGCAGGAAGCCATTTCAGCAGGACGCGATATTGCCATCCGCACTGGCGGTCGCGCTCGGCCGAATTCAGTTCGGCTTCGCCGCCTCAATATTCTGGTCGGGGCGCTTTCGCTTCCCTTGTTCGTTGGGCTCTGGGAACTGGTCTCCCGTTCCGGGACCGTCAACATGGTGCTGTTTCCACCGCCGACGGTGGTTGCTGCGGCCGTGCTTGAGTGGATACGAAGCGGACAGTTCTTTAGCGATCTGTTGGCCAGCCTCTTTCGCGTCACCACGGGATTCATCATAGGCGGCACGCTCGGCATCCTGCTCGGTGTTCTCACCGGCCAATTCCCCGTTATCTCGAGCTTGCTGTCCCCGCTATTCCATATCTTGCGGCCAATTCCGCCGATTGCGTTCGTGCCGATCGTCATCCTCTGGTTCGGCCTGTCGGAGGCGGGAAAATTGTTCCTCGTCGTATGGGGCGTATTCTTCACGGTATGGCTTTCGACTCACATCGGCGTGCAGAAGGTCGACCGTGGCCTGATCCGGGCGGCATTGATGCTCGGCACGCCCCGACGGCAGATGCTGCAGGAGATCGTGCTGCTGGGCGCGCTTCCCTACATTGTCGTCGGGTTGCGCACCGCCGTCAGCATCTCCTTCTACACGCTCGTCGCGGCTGAACTGGCCGGCGCTTTCGCCGGCATTGTGTACAGGATCGAGATTGCGCAGCAGAATTTGCAAACGGGCCAGGTCATGGGCGGGCTCGCAGCGCTCGGGTTGATGTCGTTCATCGCCGACCGGCTGTTTGCGGCTCTTGCCGAACGTATCGTCTGGTGGCGCTGATGTCGGGATCTCGATCGGGCATGAAACTGGCACTGGCAAGTTCGCCTGCCTCCGTCGAATCGGCGCGAAAACAACCGGCCATTCAAGTCTCGAACCTGAGCATCGTTTTCGACACCAAGCGCGGGCAAATCATCGCGGTCGATCGCGTTTCGTTTGACGTGGCGCCTGGCGAGTTCGTCTGCATCGCCGGTCCCTCCGGCTGCGGCAAGTCGACGGTGCTCAATACGATCGCCGGGCTGGAAGTGCCGTTCGAAGGCGAGATCCTGGTCGAGGGCGCGCCCGTCTACAGTCCGCGTCCCGATGTCGGCATGGTGTTCCAGCAGCCGCATCTCTTCCCCTGGAAGTCCGTCCGCAGCAACATCGCCCACGGTCCCAGGATGCTCGGCAAGTCCACGACGGAAGCGTATGCCATCGCCGACGATCTGATCGCGATGGTCGGCCTCAAGCGTTTCGCCGACGCTTATCCGAACACGCTGTCCGGCGGCATGCAACAGCGCGTGGCGATCGCGCGAGCGCTGGCCAATCAGCCCCGTGTGCTGCTGATGGACGAGCCCTTCGGGGCGCTCGACGCGCAGACCCGCGCGGTGATGCAGGACAATCTGCTGGCGCTGCGCGACCGGATCAAGGCGACGATCGTGTTCGTGACGCATGACATCGATGAAGCCATCGTGCTGGCCGACCGCGTTCTCATCATGAGCGCGGGACCCGGCCGCATCCTGCGCGAAGTCGCGGTCAAGCTGCCGCGCCCACGGTCGAGTTCTGTCATGGTCGAGCCAGCATATCTTTCGCTCAAGAAGGATTGTCTCGACGTCATCCGCGCAGAAGGGTTGCGGGCGTTCAATCAGTCGGACGCGGACTGACGCGGAGCCCGCGCGTCTGAGGCGAACGCAGCGGGCTGGCATGGTTCTTGAATAGCCGATGCCGGGTCTCACATGCGGAGCCGGCCATGCACAGGGCGAACAGCGCGATAGCGGCAGGTGTGATGCTCGCGGAGTCGGACGATCTCGTCAGACCGCTGCCCGGCCTGCTGGATGGTCTCAACCGGGCTGATTGCAATCGCTTGCGTGCGATCGGACGCGAAAAGATCCTGGAAGCCGGCCAACTGGTTTGGTCTCAGGGCGACGCACAGGCCGGAATCTACCTGATCAGCGAGGGGCGCATACGCAGCTACTATGCGGCACCGTCGGGGCGCGAAGTCACGCTCGCCTATTGGTTTCCCGGCAACTTCGTCGGCGGGCCCGACATATTCGGGACGGGCCCGCACATGTGGACATCGGTTGCGGCCGAGCGCAGCCGGTTGACGTTCATGCCCGGACTGGCATTGCGGCGGCTTGCGCTCGAATCGCCGGCAATCGCCGTCGCCTTGCTGGATGCCCTCGCATTCAAGGCGCGATGCTATTCGGCAATGGCCCAGATGCTTGGGACGCGCTCGGTCACCGAGCGGCTGCACAGCCTGCTGATCTTCCTGTCGCACGTCTACGGCGTGAAACGCGACGGCGAGATCGTCGTCGGCATGCCGTTTACGCACGGCGACCTTGCCAATCTGATCGGATCCACCCGCCAATGGGTGACCGTGCAACTCGCGCGGCTCCAGGACGAAGGCGTGATCAGATACGAAAGATCCGTGATTTCGATCCTGGATGTTTCTACACTCGGGCAGGCGATGGGATAATGTCCGCCCGTTAGCCGGCAGACTTCAATTCGAATGCCGATCCGTCTGCGCCGGCCTCGAACCGCCGTGCGAGTCCGATCAGCGCGCGATCGTGCCAGGCCGGCGCCAGCAGGGTCACGCCCATGGGCATGCCGTTCGGCAATTTCGTATTCGGAACGGCGACGCCGCAGAGATCGAGCAGATTGGCAAAGTACGAGTAGTAGCCCAGACGATTGTTGAGGGTGATCGGATCACGATGCATCTCCTCCAGTGTGAACGGCCGCGGTGCAGTCGGAACCACCAGGGCATCGATGCCGGCAAAGATTGCTTCGGCGTCGCGGCGAAGCCGGTGCAGCCGGTGAATGGCGCCAAACGTGTCGATCGCCGAATACCCGGCGGCTGAGCCCAGCACGGTCCTCGTGACATCAAGCAAGGCGCCGGATTCGACGTCGATGAGCGAAGCGATGGCCGAGTGCCGCTCCGCGACCCAGGGACCGCTGAACATCAACTCCCCGGCCTGGCGGAATGGGGCGAAGTCCACCTCGATCGCCGTTCCTCCGATATGAGCAAGACGTTCGCAGGCACTCTCGTAGAGTTCGCCGCATTCCGACATGCCGAAGCATTCGAGATCTGCTGGCGCAACGCGGCCGAACCGGAATGATGCCGCCGCCCCGTTGGCGGGGAAAAAGGTTCTGGGCAGGCGGCTGTACGGATCTTCGAAATCAAACCCTTCGATGATGTCGAGGATTGCTTCTCCGTCGCTGACGGTATTGCAGAATACCGACACGCAATCGATCGTCGGACAATTCGGCACCAGGCCACGTGATGACACCAGCCCAACGGTGGGCTTGATTCCGACGATGTTGTTGAACCCGGCAGGTATGCGCCCCGAGCCGCCGGTATCGGTGCCGAGCGCAAAGGCGACGTGCCCCGCCGCCACGGCGACCGCGGAGCCGGAACTGGAACCGCCCGCAACATAGCGCGCATCGGCAACCGACGCGCAGGGGCCATGGGGCGAGCGCACGCCGGACAGGCCTGTGGCGAACTGATCGAGATTGGTCTTTCCGAGGCAAATTGCGCCGGCTGCGGTGAGGCGTTCGACGCTATGCGCGGAATGCCAGGGCGTATAGCTGAACGCCGGACATGCGGCAGTGGTCGGCATTCCCGCGACGTCGATGTTGTCCTTCACACCAAATGGAATGCCGAGCAGCGGAAGATTTTCGCCCGTCCGCGCGCGCGCCACCAGCTTATGGCATTCTTCGAGTGCCTCCTGCCGCGGGCGAAGATAGATCCAGCAATTGCGGTCGCGCTCGGCCTCGATCCGGTCATACGCCGTTCCGATCGCCTCCAGCAGCAGGGACGAACTCCTGGCAATGCCTTCGTAGTTTGTCCTGGAGCGCGCGACACACTGGCTCACGGAATATCTCCTCATCCAACCGGCAGGCGCGAAATTGCGGCAGCTCTGCGCGGCCAACAAGCAATTAAGTGCTTCGCCCAAATGGCCGCCTGACCGGAAACGCACCGCTCAAACAAAAAGGGCGCCGTGCCGAAGCACGACGCCCTCGTTTGTCGCTATACGGGCGATCAGTTGGTCTGCTGGATCGCCGACAGTTCCCAGGTGCCGCCCGGACGTCGGGCAAAGGTCCAGACTTCGGTGGCCTCGCCCGGCTGCTCGCTGCCGGCGACAATCGCGCCGGTATTGCGGTCAAGCGTCTTGTCGGTGAGCGCGAAGCGCAGCGCCACCGTCGCGTAATCGGTCTCGCCTTCGCGCCAGGATTCCGCGAGGTCGCCCTGCAACAGCTTCACACCGCTGACCTTGTTGACGACATTGCGCGCGCGGTTCTGGCCGAGGTCCTGCTCGAAATAGGAGACCATTTCCGGCGTCGCGAGCGTGTGCAGCTTGGCCACGTCCTCGTTGGACCAGGCCGACTGGACGTCGCTGAGCAGGCGCTCGAACGCTTCATAGTCGTCCGGCTTGATCTCGAGCGGTGCGTTGTTGGCGCCGAAGCCGAAGCCACCGCCAAGACCACTACGATTGTTCGCCTGCGGTCCCGGACCGGCACCGGCGTCAGCATTGGCATAGGCCGCCTGCGGGGTGTGGCGGCGCTGCCACCAGGACATCGCCAGCCGAACCACGAGCACCACGAGGACGATCTGGATGATCAGGCCGATGATCGACGACAGGCCACCGAGGCCGCCGAACAGGCCACCGCCGAACAGCATGCCGAGCAGGCCCGCGCCGAGGAACCCGGCCGCAAGGCCGCCCATGAAGCCGCCGGCCCGGCCGAACAGACCGCCACGCGCGGGTGCGGCGGCAGCCGAATTCATGCCTGCGCCCGGCTGGGTGTAGGTCCGATTGAACTGCGAGGTCGAGCCCGGCGCGGTCGTGGTCGATGGCGGGGCCGAATAGGTGCGCGAACCGCGCGAACCCGACGACATACCGCCACCGACGCGCGCGTCGGCGGACGAGATCGCCAGCGCAGTCGGCAGCGCAAGCGCCAGCACGACGGCAATCGTCTTGAAGAGACTGCGGGAGCGTTGCGAGAAATTCATGTTGGTTTCCCAGATCCCCGGCATGGGGATGTGCCCCTAAGATGGGCAGCCTTCCGTAAAAAGGAAGCCACTATCGGAACTTATGGCTGCGGCCCTCAGTCGCGGGGATGTGGCAAAAGCCCATATTTGGCGGCGGCTTGGCCGGGTGTGCAAAGGAGCCGCGGTCGCCGGCTACCGGTCGGTTTGGCGACAGCAGTTCAGCTTTTTTCCGTCATTGCGAGCGAAGCGAAGCAATCCAGGCTGTTTCCGCGGAGGCAACTGGATTGCTTCGTCGCTTCGCTCCTCGCAATGACGGAGAATGTGGAGCCCGCGCCCTCACCCCGCCTTCGCCATCGTCTCCTTCACGGCCGCCACGAGCTGGCTAAGTGTGAACGGCTTGGGCAGGAAGTCGAACTGCTGGCCTTCGGGCAGGCTCTTCTCGAACGCGTCCTCGGCGTAGCCGGAAACGAAGATGAACTTGATGTCGGGGTTCTTCTCGCGCATCGCCTTGAGCAATGTCGGGCCGTCCATCTCCGGCATGACGACGTCGGACACGACGAGATCGATTCCGCCGCTCTGCTCTTCCAGCACCTCCAGCGCCTCGACGCCGTTCTCGGCCTCGACCACGGTGTAGCCGCGCGAGCGCAGCCCGCGTGCGTTGAGCGCGCGCAGACCCTCCTCGTCCTCGACCAGGAGGATGGTGCCCTGTCCGGTGAGATCGGTGCGGGGCTTGGCGTCCGCCACGGACCCGGCCTCCTTCGCGGCACCATTGCTGGCGCCAACGACCGGCGCCGGCTGCTCGACCTGCACCTCCGGCTCGGCATGATGGCGCGGCAGGAAGATGTGGAACGAGGTGCCCTGCCCGGGCTCGGAGTCCACGTAAATGAAACCGCCGGTCTGCTTGACGATGCCATAGACGGTGGAGAGCCCGAGGCCGGTGCCCTTGCCGACCTCCTTGGTCGAGAAGAACGGCTCGAAGATCTTGTCGCGGATGTCGGCGGGAATGCCGGTACCGGTGTCGGCGACCTCGATCCGCACATAGTCGGCGGCTGGCATGCCCTTGTAGGCCAGCCTGGCCGCTTCCTCGGTGGTGACGTTTGCGGTGCGGATGATCAGCTTGCCGCCGTCGGGCATGGCGTCGCGCGCGTTGACCGCGAGGTTGACGATGACCTGCTCGAACTGGGAAACGTCGACCTTGACCGGCCAGAGATCTCGGCCGTGGATGGTCTCGTGCTTGACCTTCTCGCCGATCAGCCGGCGCAGCAGCATGGCGAGATCGGAGAGCGCATCGCCGAGGTCGAGCACCTGCGGCCGCAGCGTCTGCCGGCGCGAGAACGCCAGCAACTGCCGCACCAGCGTGGCGGCCCGCGTCGCGTTCTGCTTGATCTGCATGATGTCCTGGAACGACGGGTCGGTCGGCTTGTGCGCGTTCAGCAGGAAGTCGTTCGCCATCATGATGGCGGAGAGCACGTTGTTGAAGTCGTGGGCGATGCCGCCCGCGAGCTGGCCGACGGTCTCCATCTTCTGCGACTGGTTGATCTGGTTCTCCAGCGCGCGCCGCTCGGTGGTCTCGAGCATGTGCACAATGGCGACTTCGGCGTCGTTCTCGGCCGCATCCACCGGCGTGACGAAGAACTGGCCCCAGCGCTCTCTGGTTCCTTCGAGCGCCACTTCGACCGGCGCGACGTCGGCCTGGCCCTCCGCAGCCTGGTTGATGGCCGCGATCAAAAGGTGCCGGTCGCGCGAATTGACCGCGCGGAAGATCGACTTGCTGGCGCTGTCGAGCCCCAGTGCCTGCCCGAGCTTGGCGTATCGCGCATTGGCGCGCACGACATTGCCGCCACGGTCTACCGTCGCGATCGCCATCGGGGTATGGTCGAAGAAGCGCATGAAGCGCACTTCGGCGGCGCGATCCGGATCGCTGCGCTCGTCGCGGGCACGGCTGATCACCAGCGTGCGCGACGGGCCCGGCGCACCGTCGGCGCCGAAGGCGAGCTTGTGATAGAGCCGAACCGGCATGGTCTTGCCGGTACGCATGCGCAGGTCGATGTCGAAGACTTCCGTCTTGACCTCGCCCGGCACCGCCACGATCGCGGTGAGCAGCGAAGCACCGTCGCCGGAGACGATGTCGGTGAGCTTCAGCCCGCCCGAGCCGATCTCGGCGAGGTCGTAGTCGAGCCAGTTCGCCAGCGTCGCATTGACATAAGCGAGCTCGCCGGCCGGATTGACCGAGAAGAAACCGCAAGGCGCGTGATCGAGATATTCGATCGCGTGCTGGAGTTCCTGGAACACGTCCTCCTGGCGCTCGCGGTCGCGGGTGATGTCTGCGATCGACCACACCGCGTATCTCGTCTCGCGCTTGCCGGTGCCGAGGGGCCGCACCCGCATGCGGAGCCAGCGGCCCTGGCTGCCGTCATTGCCGGAGATGCGGACCTCTTCCTGCTGCCGCTTGCCTTCGCGCGCGGCTTTCAACAGGCGGAACACCGCCTCGGAGACGTCGGGGTTGCCGATGAAGACGCGCTCCACGGGGCGCACGTCCTGCGGACCGGCGGCGCCGGTCAGCGTCAGGTAGGCCGCATTGGAATAGACCACATGGCCGCGCGGGTCGGTCACGGCGAGGCCGTCGAAGGCGTGGTCGGCGATGCGCCCCATCACGGGATCGTCGAGATTGCGATCGGCGAAGCGGATGATGCCGGCGGCGAAGGCGAACAGGTTGAACAGGCCGACCATCGCCAGCACGGCGAGGATACCGAGGATATAGGGCTGGGCCTGCGCGCGCCCGAGCGTCATCAACCCGACGGCAACGGCGACGAGGCCGGCGGCCACCAGCAGCACCAGCGCAATGCTGCCCGAGCGCGGCGACGGCTCGTGCGCCGCAACGGGCTCGCGTGTGAGGTCGTGGTCGGTCTCGGCAGTCATCTCAAGCTGGCACAGCCTGTCGGCAGAGAATCAACGCGCTACAGGGCGCGCAGGGTCCTCCCTGCCTGAATCGGACCCGCAGGCGCAAGGGCAGCATGGGCGAAAGGTACGCTGATTCCCAGATTACGGCCATTTCCAGTACTTTTCAGGGGTTTTATTGCCGGCTGGCACCGAATCCGCTCTTCAGACGCATGACGTAGCCGATGACTTCGGCGACCGCATGGTAGTGCTCGGTCGGGATTTCCTCGTCGATCTCGACGGTGGCGTAGAGCGCGCGGGCGAGCGGAACGTTCTCGACGATCGGGATGTCGTGCTCGCGCGCGATCTCCCGGATCTTGAAAGCGAGGTTGTCGACGCCCTTGGCGACGCAGATCGGCGCCGACATGCCACGCTCGTAGGACAGCGCGATCGAATAGTGGGTCGGGTTGGTGATGATCACCGAGGCCTTGGGAACCGCCGCCATCATGCGCTTCTTGGAGCGCTGCTGGCGCAGCTGCCTGAGCTTGCCCTTGATGTGCGGATCGCCTTCGGACTGCTTGTACTCTTCCTTGATCTCCTGGAGCGACATCTTCTGGCGCTGGAACCAGCTGCGATACTGGAAGAAATAGTCGCCGATGGCGATGATCGCGAGCGCCGCGACTACCGCGCCGAGCAGATGAATGGTCAGGCTGGTGGAGGCACCGAGCAGGGCGGCCGGATCGAGCCTGACCATCGCCTCCATGCGATGCCGCTCCGGCCACAGGATCACGGTCATGACCGCGCCGAGCACGATCAGCTTGCCGAGACCCTTGAGGAAGTTCGCCGCCGCTTGCTTGCCGAAGATGCGCTTGAGGCCTTCGGCAGGCGACAGCTTGCTGAACTTGGGCTTGAGGGATTCGGCCGACCAGACCAGGCGGTGCTGCAGCATGTTGCCGGCAATTGCCGCCAGCACCAGCATCAGCAGCGGAACGCCCACCGCCGCGAGCACCGCGCCTTCGATCTGCTGCATCAGGGCGAGCAGCGCCCTGCCGTCGGTCTTGATCATCCAGGAATTGGCGAGCAGGTTGCGCATCGGCGCCAACAGCCCGCTGCCGACTGATCCCGAGAAGCTCGAAACCACGAGCGTGGCGCCCGCGATCATGAACCAGGTGTTGATCTCCTGGCTCTTGGCGACGTCACCGCGTTCCAGCGCCTCTTCGAGACGTTTTTGCGTCGGGTCTTCTGTTTGACTCTCTGGATCGTTGTCTTCCGCCATCGATCACCTGGTCACTTGAGTGGCATCATCTGGTGCATGACACCGATGAAGTAGTCGAGATAGGTGCCCATCATCGCCGTGAGCACCACGGCGAGCACCAGGAAGCCGGCGAAAATCGAGAGCGGCACGCCGACGAAATAGACCTGCATCTGCGGCATCAGCCGCGCCAGCACGCCGAGCCCGATGTTGAAGACGAGGCCGAACACCAGGAACGGGCCGGAAAGTTGCAAACCCAGGCGGAACGCGGCGGCAAAGGCGCGCGTCGCAAGCGCAGCGACATCGCCGCTCGATACGGTCTCGCCGGGCGCGAAGATAGTATAGCTGTCGTTCAGTGCCGCGATGACCAGATGATGGCTATCGGTGGCGAACAGCAGCGTCACCCCCAGTATCGTCAGAAAGTTGCCGACCAGCACGCCCTGCTGTCCCTGCGTCGGATCGACCGAGGTGACGAAGCCGAGCCCCATCTGCTGTGCGATCACGGCACCGGCGACCTGCAGCGCCGACAACGTCACCCGCGCGGTCGCCCCCAGTACGATGCCGATCACGATCTCATGCAGCATCAGGACCAGCAGCGGCGCGATCGAGCCCATATCGACCTGATAGGCGTTGCGATGCAGCGGCAGGATGATCAGCGTGAGCAGCAGCGCGATCGACAGTTTGATCCGTGTCGGGATATTGGTCTCGCCCAGCCCCGGCAACAGCATCACCATCGCGCCGACCCGGGCAAAGGCGAGCATGAAGGAGGCGGCAAGCGCCGGCAGCAGCGAGACGTCGATGCGCATGATGGGCGCATAGTGCCTCAGCCGCCGATGATTCGCGACGATATCCGCAGCATGTGGGAATGCAGTGCGTCGGCCATGAACGGCAATGCCAACAGCATCGTGGCAAAGATGGCCAGGATCTTCGGCACATAGATCAGCGTCTGCTCCTGGATCTGCGTCAGCGCCTGGAACAGCGACACGACGACGCCGACAACGAGGCCAACCACCATCAGGGGCGACGACACGATCACGATGGTCCAGATCGCATCACGCGCGACGTCGAGGGTTTCCGGTCCGGTCATTGCACAGTCCTCTATTCAAGTCTCATCCCCACCGCTTGATGAGGACGACACGAACCTCTCCTCGTCATTGCGAGCGAAGCGAAGCAATCCAGACTGCCACCGCGGAAAGATTCTGGATTGCTTCGCTACGCTCGCAATGACGATGGATAAAATCAGATCGGCATCTTCATGATGTCTTCATAGGCCGCGATCACGCGGTCGCGGACAGAGACCAGCGTGGACACGGCGACGTCGGTATCTGCGACCGCCGTCACCACGTCCATCACGTTGGCCTTGCCGGCGGCCATCGCCACCGTCTGTGCGTCCGATTTACGGCCGGACTCCAGGACGCTGCCGACAGTATCTTTCAGAAGAGAGGCGAAGGACTGCCCGCTCGGCTCGCTGCCCTTGCCGGCACCGCTGTTCTCCAGCACGCGAGCGAGGTTTGCATAGGCGTTGGCGGCAATTGTCGGTGTTGCCATGGTTCAAATGTCCTGTTCAGCTCTTGAGGATGTCGAGGGTGCGCTGGATCATCCGGCGCGTCGCGCTGATGATGTTGAGGTTGGCCTCGTACGACCGCTGCGCGTCGCGCATGTCGGTCATCTCGACCACCGAGTTCACGTTGGGATATTTGACGTTACCGGTCGCATCCGCCGCCGGATTGTTCGGCTCGTATTTGGTGCGGAAATTGGACTGGTCGGGCTTGATCCTGCCGAGGGTGACGACCTGCGCGTCGAGTGTACGGTCGAGCGCCGAGGAGAACGTCGGCACCTTGCGCCGGTAAGGATCGCCGCCGGCGGTCTGCGAGGTCGAATCCGCGTTTGCGATGTTCTCCGAGATCACCCGCATGCGCCCGGCCTGCGCCCGCAGACCGGAGGTCGCGATCGCCATCGAACGGGCAAAGTCGCTGCTGTCATTCGCCATGATGCGCTTCCTCCAGCTCTAGCCTTTGCCGATCGCGGTCTTGAGCAGGTGCAGGCTCTTCGAATAGAGCGAGGTCGCCGCCGCATAGTCCATCTGGTTGCTGGCGGCCTTCATCATCTCCTCTTCGAGATTGACGGCGTTGCCCGCGGGGCGGGTCTCAAAACCCGCATTCTTGTTCTGGTCGAATCCGGAGGCCGCGCCTGACGGCGCCATGTGGGAACCGCTGGTGCGGGCGAGCGCCAAGGGACCCATCGAACCCGTGACGGCGCCGCTCTTGTCCAGCTTCGGCTCGACCAGGTCGCGCGGACGGAATTTGGGCGTGTCGGAATTGGAGACGTTCTCGGACAAGACGCGCTGGCGCTCCTGGTGCCATTGCATCTTGGTGCGAAGCGCCGATAGCACCGGAAGATCGTTGATGGACATCGTTGCGGCTCCTTCCGCCTCTCGGACCAGGTCCGAAGTAGGCAGAATTTGCCGCCTGTATGGTTAACAGCCGGTTAAGGAGGTCGCAGGCAGTTGTCCCCCGGCGGGACACCACTGCGCGTGCCCCGTGATTCTACGCCTCCAAAAGCGGCATTAACCCAACCGCTTGGCGGCGCATTCACAGGTCAAGAAGTCGTTTTGGATCGAGCGATTCATGGGTTATTAAGAGTTGGGGACGGCAAAACTTGCCGTGGGACGTTAAGAAATCGCAGTTTGGGGCAACGTAAGCCGGTGGTTGGCGCATCTGACCACTGCCCCGAGACAAGCGCCATTTGTCGGGGACAAGTATGCAAGGCAGCCCTATCACCTTCATCGTCGCGTTCATCGTCGTTCTGGCGTTGATCGGCGTCGCTGCATGGCTGGTTCGCCGATTCGCCACCAGCCGGCTTGGCGCAAACACCCAGCGCGGCCGGATGCCCCGGCTCGCCGTGATCGATGCCGCCGCGGTCGACGGCCGCCGCCGTCTGGTGCTGGTCCGGCGTGACAATGTCGAGCATCTTCTGATGATCGGTGGCCCCACCGACATCGTCGTCGAACCCAACATCGTGCGCGCAGCACCCGGCCGCGACCAGCTCCCGCAGCGTTCCAATGCCGCCGAGCCGCCGCGTCTTGCGCCGATGCATGATACCAGCAGCTGGGCCGACGAAGCACCGCGGCCCGAGCTGCTCGATCATCCCGAGCCGCACATGCCCGAGCCGCCACCGCGGCCCGCGCGTCCCTCCTTCGCCGACGAAGTGCGCCGGCCCGCTCCCGGGCTGGCCGAACGCCGCAACGAGCCGCCACTGGCCGGCTTCACCTCCGAGCCGCTCGCGCCGCGCCCCGAGCGCGAGCCGCGTCCCGAACCTATTCCGCCGCGCGTTGCGCGCAACGAACCCCCTCTGATGCCGCGCCCGCCGCGCCAGAGCGAGCCGGTAAAGGCGCCTCCGGTGCGCTCCGAGCGCGTAGCCGCGCCTCCTCCGCCTGTGCCGCAGGCTCCGCCCGTTCCGCCGCCGGCGTCCGCTCCTGGGGGGCCATCGAGCGCCGAGCAGAATCTCGCCGAGATGGCGCAGCGGCTCGAAGCTGCGCTGCGCCGCCCCGCCGGCGAGACGCTTGCCCCACCGGTCGCCCCGGAGCCCCCGGCCGCTCCTCCGCGTGTGGCCCGCAGCGAGCCGCCGGCGCCACCGGCACCTGCCGCAAAGCCGGCTCCGGAAAAGACCAGCTTTGAAAATCTCGAAGACGAGATGGCCTCGTTGCTCGGCCGTCCGAAGCCGTCTTCGTGAGGCTGCCGGCCCTCCCGCGTAGAGTTTTTCTTCTTTCTGTCCTGATCGGCGCGGCTTCGCTCGCGATGCCGGCACATGCGCAGGACATCAGCATCAATCTCGGCGGCGGAGGCGCTGGCGGTGGCGGCGTCACCGAGCGCGCGATCCAGCTGATCGCGCTGCTCACGGTGCTGTCGATCGCCCCGTCGATCCTGATCATGATGACGTCGTTCACGCGCATCGTGGTCGTGCTGTCGCTGCTGCGCACCGCAATGGGCACCGCGACCGCCCCGCCGAACTCGGTGATCATCGCGCTAGCGATGTTCCTCACCTTCTTCGTGATGGGACCCGTCCTGCAAAAATCCTACGACGAAGGCATCCGTCCGCTGGTCGCCAATCAGCTCGGCGTCGAGGACGCGCTCCAGCGCGCCTCCGTCCCCCTGCGCGGCTTCATGCAGAAGAACGTGCGCGAGAAGGACCTCAAGCTGTTCCTGGATCTCTCCGGCGAGCCGCCGCCGGCAACCCCCGACGATCTAGGCTTACGCATCCTCGTCCCCGCCTTCATGATCTCGGAGCTGAAGCGCGCCTTCGAGATCGGCTTTCTGCTGTTCCTTCCCTTCCTGATCATCGACCTCGTCGTCGCGTCCGTGCTGATGTCGATGGGCATGATGATGCTGCCGCCGGCAACGATCTCGCTGCCGTTCAAGCTGATCTTCTTCGTGCTGGTCGACGGCTGGTCGCTGGTGGCAGGCAGTCTGGTGCAGAGTTACGGGGGGTAGCGGTCCTGGGCAGCGGTCAGCGACCCCATCCTCTCTAGCCCGATGCTTGTAGGCGTGCACTTGAGCTTACCAGCGCAAGACGGAAGCCTGCCATCGTCAGCGCGTTCGGCGGCTCGTGACATATCGGAAATATGCTCAGGTTGCGCATTCAATGGGTCATTGATATGATGGTCGTCATCCCTAGATCCGAAGCGGCTTATGACCAGCAACATCGAAAACCATCTACTCGCTCGGGTCGTGCCGCTTGGTCTTCAGGTCGCCGTTCTTGCTGCGTTGTCTGCGAGTGGCACGTTGGCCACCAACATTCTGTTGCCTTCGCTACCGAGTATCGCCGTCGCGGTGGGCGTCACCAGCGCTCAGGTAACGTCAGCTATCACCATATTCCTCGCCATGTTCGCGGTCGGACAACTCGTTGTCGGTCCGTTATCGGATCGTTTCGGCCGGCGCATACCCGTGATGATCGGGTTTGCTGTATTTTTCGCAGGTAGCATATGGTGCGCGTTAGCCAATGATTTGGCGGCACTATTGATTGGTCGCGTTGTGCAGGCCGGTGGCGCATGTGCCACGTCTGTCCTTTCGCGAGCTATCGCAAGAGATCTTTTCCAGGGCGAAAAGCTAGCGCGCGTGCTCACCTTTGTTATGGTTGCAATGGCCGCGGCGCCCGGATTCTCGCCCCTGGTCGGTGGCGCGCTGGATCATTTTTTTGGCTGGCGTTCAGCCTTTGTGTTCGTCGGAATCTTTGCCGTCGTCGCCGCTTCGGCATTTCTTGCGGCTTTCGGAGAAACGCACCACGCGCCACGCGCCGAGTTCAATTCCTCGACTATCGCCAAGAATTACTGGTCGCTATCGACTGACCGCCGTTTCCTGGTTCCTGCCGCAACTGTTAGCCTCATCTTAGGTGCGCTGTTTGCAATGTTTTCGGCGTTGCCGCGTGTCTTGATAGAAGGCCTCGACTTCACACCCATGCAACTCGGCCTGTTCTTCGCAGGCACTGTCATGATCGTCTTTAGTGCTGGCATTATCGCTACAAAAATTGTTCCGCACCTTGGTCTCGACCGATCGATTTGCATCGGTCTCGCGCTGGCCTGTGTCGGCGGCGGCATGGTGTTGCTATTCGCGCTTTTCGACGGGCGCTTTTTGCCATTTCTTGTCGGCGCATGTGTATTCCTGCTGGGCATGGGCATGGTCAATCCGCTCTGCAGCGCGCAAGCTCTTTCGCCATTCGGCGATCGCGCCGGTGCTGCCTCGGCCCTGTTGGGTTTCTGGCAGATGTTGGCCGCGGCGCTAGGCGTATCGCTTGCGGCGGTGATCGCAAGCAACCCCATGATCGGGCTTGGTCTTGTGCTAGTGCTTGCCTCGAGCTTGGGCTCGGCAATTTATCAGGTCCGGGCAAAGCTCAATTAGGCCCGTTAACGTCGCTTGCTGGCCTTAGCGGCTTCCCCTGTTTCTACGCCCTAAGATCGGTTCGCGGAGCATATGTTTCTCACAATGGACCTGGAGCCCTCAGCCGACTAGCAAAGGCAAACGGGCCATGTCCGGTCTCAAAGACTGAATGGACAAGGCCTACGTCCTCGCGGACTGATCGGGTTGATGAGTACGCGGGCGATAGTCTTCGGCCCTGCCCGTCACTTGAGAGCTGGCTCACGGGTACCTGTCGCGAGGCCAAGAAGGAGCGGCGATCCTATCGCGTCATCTTGATCTGGCGCACGACGGGGATCGTGGGCAGCGAGCCGGTGTGGTCGGACTCGTCCTTGGCCTGTGGAGAGGCCGGCGCGCGGGCGGTGGCGTCGGGAAAGCGCTGCTTCATCTCGCGCAGGAAGCCGTCGAGCGTGTCGACGCTGGCAGCCAGCTTGGCGATATCGGCAAATTCGGCGCTGGAAGCGCCGGTCGGTTTGCTCGCGATGTCGAAGGCGAGCCGATCGGCGCTCTCGCTCATCAGCGGCGCATATTTCTCGCGGAAGCGCGACATGCCGATCGAGTCGTCGGCGAGCGCATAACCGACGGCGGCGCGGATGATGTCGCTTTTCTCCACCGCGTTGAGCGGCTTGAAGTCACGGAAGCGCTCGCCGTAATAGAGCTCGATCTGCTCGGCGGATTCACGCCAGCGCCGCGCCGCCCAGAAGATATCCGAGCGTAGGCGCAGCACCTCGCGGCCTGTAACGTTGGAGACGATATCGAGCGCAAGATCGTGGCGGCCGACGTCGCTCTGTGCACGCGCCTCCAGCAGCAGGCGTTGCTGCCTGAGCTCGCCTGAGAGGTCGCTGATCCGGCTCGCGCGCAACGCCGTGATCGCCATGTCGGGTCTGCGATTGGCGAGATAGATCATGGAGAGGCGCGCGGCGACTTGCGCACGCGCCGCGCCTTCGAGGCGATGGTCGACCTGGTATTGCAGGAGCTCGGCGGCCTGGTCGAGCAGATCGATCGAGGCGAGACGGTCGGAGAGGCGTCGGATCAGTTCGTCGCCGCGGCGGCCGATCGGCGTCAGCTCACGGAACTCGTAGAACATCCCGAGCGATTCGATCGGCGGCAGCTCGTCGCCCTTGGGTCCCAGGAAGAGCTGCGTAAACAGGTCGGAGGCGAGGTCTTGCGCCTGGCGCGAGGCTTCCGCGTTCGGCTGCAGCTTTGTCGCGGTGCGCGCCGCGGTGAGCGCGTCCCGGTAGCGTCCGTTCTCTGCAAACATCTGCGACAGCATCTGCAGCGTCTTGACCTCAATCGAGTCGCCGCGCCAGGTCATCGAGAGCGTTTCGAGCTCGCGCAACGCGTCTTCCTTGCCGATCTCGTCGCGCTTCTGCCGCAGCGCGACCTCGAGCTGCTTGGCCTCGGCCGCAGCCGGCCGATCGGACGAGCCGACGGCGAACTTGTAGTCGTCGAGCGCGTCCTTGTCGTGGCCGAGCGCCTCGGCAAGCCGGCCGCGCAGCACGGCAAAGCCGGGCGCGGCCTCGGGCGAGACGCCGACCACCTCGAGCTCGCTGCGGCGCTTGGAGGCGCCGGCATAGTCCTTCACCTCGAGCGAAGCGCGCATCGCCTCCATCGTCACGATGCGCTGGATGTCGAGCGGTAGCGAGGCGATGGCGAATTCGACGTTCTTGAACTTCTCGCGCGCGTCCGCCCATTTGCCTTGGCGCGCATAGGCGAGCGCTTTCCAGAGCTGGGAATCGTGGCTGTTGCCGATCACGGGGTTGGCGAGGTCCTTCAGGCCCTGCGCCGGCCGACCGATCAGGATGCTCGCGATCGCATGCATGATCAGCGCACCGCTCTCCTCCTTGTTGAGAGGATCGGCGAGCATCAATTCGGTGACGGCCTTCGCCTCGTGATACATCGCGCGCGACATGTAGAATTGCGCGAGGTCGAGCCGCGGCAGGGAACGCATCGCCGGTTCGAGGTTGGCGATCGCCGTGATCAGCTCGTTCTGGCGCGCTATGAAATTTTCCGACTGGCCCTTGCGCCAACCTTCGGGGCTGAAGACCGGCCGCACTGCGGTCGGCGCGCGCTCGGCCGAGATGTCGACCGGGGACAGCGTTAGCCCGCCCTTTTTGCCGAGGATGACCTTGTCAGCCCCGACCTCGACGCCGACCTCGTCGGAATTCGGCCGGATCGCGATGCCATGCGCGGATTCCAGCAGCGCGAGATCGACGAGGTCCTGCCGCTTGATGAAGCCGCGCACCGGCCGCTGCGCGGTGATGACATAGAGCGTGTCGCCGGCATCGGGATCGGTGAGCTTGTGCAGGAGCCCCGGATTGGCGAAGGGGATCGCGATGTTGGCGAGCGCCGGGTCGGTGATGTTGCGCGAGATCATCAGCGGCAGCGGCGTCGCCTGGATCTTGTCGGCGAGGGTCAAGAGCCAGTTGGTCTGCTTGCCGACCTCCTCGCTCGACAGCGAATAGACCAGCGGCCGGGTGAGACGGATGCGCACCGCCTGTCCCTTCTCGAGCGGGACGCGGCCGACCTCGCCGATCATCGCGCCGCCCTTGGTGCGGATCGCCTCGACGTCGATCGGCTTTGCCGTATCGAACACCAGCCAGACGGTGTCGCCGCGGCGGAACGCCGCCGCAGGCGTTGCGACCTGAAGCGGGAAAGTTACCCGCAGGCCGTCGCTGTCGCGGCGGACATCGACGCTGGCACCGGTCGGCTGCGGCGCAGCGGGCGCCTCTGCTGGCGCGGCCTTGACGGGCTCCTTGACCGGCTCTTTGGCAGCATCCTTCACGACCTCTTGAAGCGCTTCGGCCATGACCGGCTTGGCGGGTGCGACCGCAGCGTCTGCAACTGGCGCGACAGACTTCGAAACTTCCTTGGGCGCTTCCTTGGGCGCTTGCGCAGCGGGCGCGGCTTCGGATGCAGGAGCCGGCACCGATTTCGGCGCTTCAGCGGGCGGCATGGCAGCGGGCGCTTCCGGCTTCACCTCGGGCTTGGCATCGATCCTGGCTTCGCGCGCGATCGTCTCGGACGTCGGCGGCGCGATCTCGCGATGCGCGTCCTTCGGCTTCTCGGCCGCCGGCTTTTCAGGCGCAGGCGCCGGTCCATGAGCGGCGGGCTTGGCCTGCGCGATCGCAGCTTCCGCCGACGTGGTCATCTTGCCCTTGTCCGGCTGGAAGGAGATGTCGACGACGTAGTTCTTCTCGTCGCGGAACGAATGCACGTCGGAATCGCCGATCAGCGCGATCTCGACACTGGTCTGGTCGATGTCGGCCTTCTGCTTGATCGAGGCGACGTTCGGCGGCGCTGCGACGACCGCGTCCGCCAGATCGAAATTCAGGTTGGCGTTGAAGGCCAGCGTGAGCTTCTGTTCATTGAGCACGGAGGATACGCCGACGCCATCCGGCATCTCGAACACGAAGCGGACGAAGGTCGGCTGCACCGACGCGCGCACGCGGATCTGCGGCCGTTTCTTGCTCTCCGCCGCGGCGCGCTGGGCGCGCAGCGCGCGTTCGGCGACGCGCGCGCGCTCGGCGAGTTCCTTGACCACGTCCATCGGCAGGCTCGGCGGCGGCCCCTTCCAACCCTCCGGCAAGAGGTCGATGAAGGTGCGTTCGCCGGCATTCATGGTGTTGACGGTAACGCGCCGCGCCAGCGACAGGCGGATGGCGCCGCCATCGGGATCGCGGCGGGCGGAGTTGACGTAGTCGGGCGCGCCTTCCGGGACGCGATCGACGGGAACGTCGACCGCCCGGTCGAAACGGATGACGAGAATGGAGCCGGCCGTCGTCACCTCGGAGGGGACGTCCTCCCCGAGCTTGATCACGAGACGGGCAAAGCCGCCGCTGGCCGAGAAAGTCGCCTCGCCCCTGATCGCGTCGGCCGCCCGGACAGGCGCCGTGAAGCCGATCAGCAGACTGGCTGCCAGCAGCGGCGCCGCGCGGACATGACGCGACAGCCTCCGCGCCAGGGCGCGGGCTCGCGACACAAATCCAGCGGCAGCCTCTCGCGCCATTGGCGGCATTACTTCCGGTTCGACGGTCCACGCCGGCATTGCTGCCGACCCCTGCCCAGACTGTAGATTTTGGCAATTAAGGACTTCTTAAGTATGAGCCCTCAATTCGGCTTTTGCGTCGGCTTGCCGTCGATCTTGGGCAGCTCGCCGGCAGAGGCGGACTGATCGCCGCCGCCATTGGCCCTGCGGGCCATCTCGACCGTCAGCCGCTCGGCGGCCTCCGGGGACATCAATCCCATGATGTCCGACATTTTTCGCGGCGCGATCTGCGAGGCGATCTCGATCAGCACGCCCATCTCGAGCCGGTCAAAGACCCGCGCGGCGTCCTTGGGCTTCATGCCCTCATACATGGTCACGAGGCCTTTCATGCGCTGGGCTTCGGCGGCCTTCTGCTCGGCCTGGGTTGCGGAGATACGGGTTTCCACCGCCTTCATCTCCTCGACCTTGTTTTCGATGCGCTTCTCGGCGGATTTCAACAGGCTCTCGCGGATGTCGATCTCGCGCTGGCGGGCCTCGATCTCCTGGCGGCGCGACTGCAGGCGTTCCAGGATCGCGCGCTCCGAGGCGGAGATCTGCGGCTGGGCTTCCTCCTTGACCGCGGCGCCTTCGGACTTGGTGTCGGGTGCGGCCGGCTTCGGCGCCTCCTTCGGCGCGCCATGGGTCGAGCCCGTGATATCGGGATCCTCGCGGCTGGCCGGGAAGTTCAGATTCTCCTGCGCCCACGACTTCTTGGTCTGGCTCGGCTTATAGTCGAAGACATAGCCGCCGTTGATCACAAGACCCGTGACCTTCAGCGTGGCCAGGCCAGCGACGGCAACCAGCACGATCGGAATGACGCGGATGTTGCGAAAAGACTTCATACCCTGACTTTATGCCGCAAGACCGTTGGATCGTCGGCGCTCGGAGAAGGCTTCGGCCGCAGCCGCCACCGCCTTCGCCGATGAAGGCTTGGCTGCGGGCGCGGCGACCGTTTCCGGGTTCGTCACGGGGCGCGCAGCGACTGCGATCTTGGACAGGCGCCGCACCACGTTGTCGGCTTCGCCGAGCTGCTTGTAGAGCTGCTCGGACATCTGGGTCGCCGACGCAAGCTGGCTGCCCAGGTTCTCGTTGACGTCGCGCACGGCGAGCTTCAGCCCGCCGATCGCGCGCTCGGCGATCTCGGTTGCGGTGATCAGCTCGCCGATGACCGCCTTCAGCGAATGCTCGTCCGCCTTCAGCCGCGTCAGTCGCTTGTTGAGCGTGACGCAGTAGACGATGGTCAGCATCAGCAGGATAGCCACCAGCGTCTCGATCGCCATTCCCAGGGAGTGGTTCATGGGGCCTCCATCATCTTGTTCTGCTCGTCGACCTTTTCGAACATCGCAAGTGTCGTACTTGGCTTGCGCAAGGGTTTCGTCACCCGTATCGCGACGCGATCGCCGACCCGGCCCATGCGTCCTTCGGTGATGGTGACGTCGCCGCAGCGCACGGTGACGCTGGCATCCGCGCGCATGTCCAGCGGCAGCGTGTCGCCGACCTTTAACCGCATCAGCTGCTTGAGCGGAATGTCGGCTTCGTAGAGCACGGCGTCGACGGAGATCTCGGCCTGGACGATCTCGGTGGCGAAATGGCCTTCCCAGATCTGGTCGCGGCCGAACTTTTCGCCCATGAACATCTGGAGCAGGACGCCCCGGATCGGCTCGATGGTCGCGTAAGGCAGCAACAGCTCGATGTTGCCGCCGCGATCTTCCATGTCGATGCGCAGGCGCACCAGGATCGCGGCGTTGGCAGGACGGCTGATCGCGGCGAAACGTGGGTTGGTCTCGAGCCGGTCGATGGTGAAGGTCACCGGCGACAGCGGCCGGAACGCCTGTTCGGCATCGGCCATGACGACTTCGACCAGCCGCTTGACCAACTCTGTCTCGATCGTGGTGTAGGGCCGGCCCTCGATGCGCAGCTGGCTTGAGCCGCGGCGGCCGCCGAGCAGCACGTCGATCATCGAGTAGATCAGGCTGGAGTCGACCACGGCCATGCCGAAATTGTCCCACTCTTCGGCCTTGAAGACGGTGAGGACGGCGGGCAGCGGGATCGAGTTCATGTAGTCGCCGAAGCGCACCGAGGTGATGCGGTCGAGCGAGACTTCGACGTTGTCGGAGGTGAAATTGCGTAAGGAGGTCGTCAGCAATCGCACCAGGCGGTCGAAGACGATTTCGAGCATCGGCAGACGCTCGTAGGAGACCATTGCCGAATCGATGATGGCGCGAATGCCGGAATGATCGTCGAGCGTGACGTCGCCGACCGCGAAGCCGAGGAGGTTGTCGATCTCCTCCTGCGACAGCACGCGTTCGCCGGAATTCTTGCCGGCGCCGAGATCGCGGCTGCCATCCTCGACCATGGCCGCCCATTGCAGGGCCATGGTCTCGGATAGTTCGTTTTCGGCAGCAGCCTTCGCGGCCTCAGCGGGATCCTCGGAATCGAGCGAGGCCTCCCATTGGGCGGCAATTGCATCCTGGTCTGGTTGGTCGGTGCCTGCCATGATCCCTAGCCCGTCATGCTCACTGGATCACGACTTCCTTGAACAGCACCGCGCTGACCTGGACCGGAGCGACCGCGGCGTTGACGCGCTTGGTCAGCTCTTCCTTGAGGCGGAAGATGCCGGCGGAACCGTTGAGGTCGGAGGAGCGCAGCTCGCGCGCATAGGTCTGGAAGATGTCGGTGATGCGCGGCATCGTCGGCTTGATCGCCTCGACCTGCTTCTCTTCCTTCAGCTCCAGCACGATCTTGAGCTTCAGATATTGCACGCGCTCGCCCGGCGCGCCGGCGAGGTTGACCATGATGTCGGGAACCTCGACGAAAGCCGGCGGCTTCGGCGGAGGCGCCGCCTCGGCGTGATGCTCGTCGTCGCCGTGACGGAAAAAGAAGAACCATGTCGCGGCGCCGCCGCCGAGAACGGCGAGCAGGCCCACCACCATGATCATCAGCTTGAACTTGTTCTTGGGCGGAGCGGCTTCCGCGCCCTCAGCGGCTCCGCCGCCTTCCGCTTCATTCTCTGCCATGATCGCCGCGCTCGCTCATCTCTCAAAGGGGTCGAAAGAGCGAAGCTCCTGGCAGACAGTGACGCGATACAAATGCCCCAGCGCAGTGCTCCTCTTACGCGCAAACGCTACGGTAATAATGGTTAACGGAACCTTTCGATTGGGCCTTCACTAGGAAAAATCTGCCGGGCAAACATGGCTAACAGACCCTTTCTGCCGCCTCCCCGCATCCTGGAAAAACAGACAAGTTATTGAAAGTACATAATTTTCCCGCCTGGCACGAGTTTCGCTGAGAAAGGACCGAGACCCAAGGTTTGGGAGAACCCGAGGTCTCGTTCACGGGATCGGCCAATGCGCTTGGGAGAGCGAGCTGGCAGATCTCACTCAGGGGAGATTTCCGATGCAGAACGCGCTTCTGATCGGCTTGTCACGACAGATGACGTTGGAACGGCAGATGGATGTCATCGCCAACAACGTCGCCAACGCCAACACCAACGGCTTCAAGGCCGATCATTCGCTGTTCGAGGAGTACCTCAACTCGAACGCGCGTGAGGACAATTTCGTCGGCTCCGACCGCCGGGTCTCCTATGTGCAGGACCGCGGCACCTTCCGCGACGTTGGCCAGGGGCCGATGGAGCCGACCAAGAATCCGCTCGACATGGCGATCAGCGGCAACGCCTATTTCGCGGTTCAGGCCAATGGCGCCGAGCGCTACACCCGGGACGGAAAATTCTCGCTCAACAGCACCGGCCAGCTCGTCACCTCCGACGGCAACCTCGTGCTGGGCACCAGCGGCCCGATCACCTTCCAGCCGACCGACCACGACATCAACGTCGCGCCGGACGGCACCGTCACGGTGCTCGAGGGCACGGCCAAAAACGATTCGATCCGCGGCAAGATCCGCATGGCCTCGTTCGACGATCCGGCCAAGCTGACCAAGCTGGGCGCCAACCTTTATGACATCGGCTCCGCGGTCCCGCAGGCCGACACCAAGTCGACCGTGCAGCAGGGCTATGTCGAGAAGTCGAATGTGAACTCGGTCGGTGAGATGAGCCGCATGGTCGAAGTCATGCGCAGCTACACCGCCATCGCCAACCTGCTCCAGCAGCAGAGTGACATGCACAAGTCGGCGATCGAGAAGCTCGCCGACGTTCCGGCGTGATTGAGGGAGAACTGACATGCAGGCGCTTCACACCGCAGCAACCGGAATGGCGGCACAGGAACTCAACGTTCAGGTGATCTCCAACAACATCGCCAACCTGCGCACCACCGGCTTCAAGAAGCAGACCGCGGCGTTCCAGGATCTGATTTACGAACACGTCCGCCGGGTCGGCGCCCAGTCGTCCGACCAGGGCACCATCCTGCCGGTCGGCGTCGACATCGGCGGCGGCGTCAAGACCGTCGGCACGCCGCGCAGCATGACCCAGGGCACGCTGTCGCAGACCGGCAACGACCTCGACATGGCCATCACGGGCGAAGGTTTCTTCAAGATCCTGATGCCCGACGGCAGCTACCAGTACACCCGCGACGGCACCTTCCAGATGGACAATCAGGGGCGCATCGTCACGGCGCAGGGCAACCCGGTGCAACCGACGATTACGATCCCGAACAACGCCTCGGGCCTCACCATCAACGTGCAGGGCCAGGTCTCGGTGACGCTGCCGGGTTCGTCGACCTCGGCCGTCCAGGGCCAGATCGGCCTGACCCGTTTCGTCAACAAAGCGGGCCTCCAGCCGGTCGGCAACAATCAGTTCACCGAGACGCCCTCCTCCGGCCCGCCGCAGGACGGTACCGCGAGCTCCGAGGGTTTCGGCAACATCACCCAGAGCAGCCTCGAGCAGGCCAATGTCGACGTCGTCTCGGAGATGAGCGACCTGATCGCCGCCCAGCGCGCCTACGAGATGAACGCCAAGGTGATCAGCGCCGCCGACCAGATGATGCAGTCGACCACGGCGTTGTTCCGCTGAGGTGATGACTATGATCCGCACCACCCTCGCCACGATCTCCGCTCTCCTCGTGCTGGCGCTGCCCGCACGGGCCGCCGACGACTTCATCGCGACGCCGACGCTGCGCGCGAGCATCACCGTGACCTCGGACGTGGTGCGGGTCGGCGATCTCATCGACAATGCCGGCTCGGCCGCGCTGATCCCGGTCTACCGCTCACCCGATCTCGGCACCACCGGTGCGCTGCCGGTCGCCCACGTGCTGGCGGTGTTGCGCGCAAAGCAGGTGATCGGCGTGATGACCGGCGACATCAAGGAGGTCCAGGTCACCCGTCTCGCCCGCACGCTCGTGAACAAGGACCTCGAGACCGCGGTCGCCTCGGCGCTCGAGCGCCGCTTTGGACTTGGCGATGCCGCCAACATCACCGTCACGTTCGACCGCGGCATTGCCGACATGCGGCTGGATGCCTCCAACACCGGCGTGCTGCAGCCGGTGGCAACCCGCTACGACGCCCGCAGCGGCCGTTTCGACATCGCCTTCGAGATCAACAACGACAACAATCCGGCACCGACCAAGCTGCGTTTCACCGGCACCGCGACCGAAACGGTGGAAGTGGCCGTGCTGACGCGCGACATCGACCGCGTCGATCTCCTGAAGGCGTCCGATGTCGCCATGGAGCGGCGGCCGAAGGCCGAGGTCACCGGTGAGGCCGCCTCGCGCGATCGCACGCTCGGCATGCAGTTGCGCCGGCCGATGCGGGCGGGGACGCCGATCCGCGTCGCCGACATCGTCAAGCCCGACTTCGTGCAGCGCGACCAGAACGTCACCGTCATCTACCAGGTTCCCGGAATCTATCTCACCACGCGCGGCAAGGCGATCGAGAGCGGCGCCGAGGGCGATACCATCAGCGTGCTCAACCTGCAGACCAAGCGCACGCTGAGCGGCGTCGTCACCGGCCGCGGCCAGGTGACGGTCCAGGGCGCCAGCCAGGCCGCGCCGATGCCGGCCGCGGTCGAACAGACCTCCTCGCTCAAGCGCGACGAGGCGCCCGCCCCCGTCGATACCGCAGCCCTCGTCCGGAACCTGGTCCAAGCCCCGGCATCCCCGGCCCAGATCGCACAAGCCCAGATCCCGCAAGTTCGCGTCTCGCAAGCTCCAGCCAAGTCAGAGTAAGTCATGTCCACGTTCAGTTCGGCTTTTCGTCCCCGTCGCATCGCGATCTCTGCCCTGCTGCTGGCGACGTGCGCGCTGGCGAGCGGCTGCTCCTCGATCGACCGTCTGTCGCAGATCGGCGAGCAGCCGAAATTGTCGGCGATCGACAATCCGACGACGCAGCCCGGTTACAAGCCGGTGCAGATGCCGATGCCGAAGCCCGAGGTCGCCTCCTACAATCCGAACTCGCTGTGGCGCAGCGGCAGCCGGGCCTTCTTCAAGGACCAGCGTGCCCATCAGGTCGGCGACATCCTGACGGTGGCCGTGAACATCACCGACAAGGCCAATATCGAAAACGACACCCAGCGCAGCCGCACCAACAAGGAAGATTCCGGGATCACCGACTTCATCGGCGCCAAGACATTGGGGGCCCAAGCGCAGAAGGTGTTGCCCGGCCGCATCCTCACCGCCGACTCGACCGCGTCCAGCGAGGGCAAAGGAAGCGTGGACCGCAAGGAAGCGTTGCAGACCAACGTCGCGGCGGTCGTCACCCAGGTCCTGCCGAACGGCAACCTCGTGGTCGAGGGCAAGCAGGAGATCCGCGTCAACTACGAAATCCGCGAGCTCATCGTCGCCGGCATCGTCCGTCCCGAAGACATCCAGAGCGACAACACCATCGATTCCACCAAGATCGCGCAGGCCCGCATCGCCTACGGCGGCCGCGGCCAGATCATGGACGTGCAGCAACCGCGCTACGGCCAGCAAGTCATGGACGTGCTGCTGCCCTTCTAGCTTCTCCCGAGCTCCCACATCGTGTTCGCGAACCTAGGCGCGGACGACGATGTACGACGCGGCCCTCGCTAGCTCCCCTGGCGAGGGCCGCATGTATTTTGGCGATGGCTGCATACAGCGCTCAGCGACGCGCGATTGTAGCGACGCCGCTATCCCCTCTCCGCCCCCTCGACTGTCACCACCCGCGAAGGCGGGCGATCCAGTATTTCGAGACGTCAGCGATGAACCGAGAAGCCGCGGCGTACTGGATTCCCCGCCTTCGCGGGGAATGACGACGCGGTGCCCGCAGAGCCTACGTAAACTCCGCCTCCACCACGCCCAGCCCGTCCAGCTCCATTCGCACCTTGTCGCCGGCCTTCAGCCACAGCGTCTTGACCAGGCTCCCCGTCAGCACCAGCTGCCCCGCGTGCAGCCCCTTGCCCTCGGCGGCGAGATGGTTGGCAAGCCAGGCGAGTGCGTTGTGGGGATGGCCGAGCACGTCGGCGCCGGTGCCGTGGCTGACCTCTTCGCCGTTGACGATGGCGCGGCCTTTGATGGCCTTCAGGTCCGGCACCGACGAGCGCGGCACGAGCTTACCCAGCACGCAGCCGGCGGCGAAGAAATCGTCCGCGATCAGCGTCGGGGCGCCCATCGTTTCCCACTTCACATAGCGGTCGTCGACGATCTCGATCGCGGGATGATAGGCCTCGACGGCTTCGCCGACCCATTCGGCCGTGAACGGCGCCTCGCCGGCGGCGAGATTGCGCTTCAGCCGCACCGCGATCTCGCATTCGACGCCGACGCGGACATAGTCGGCAGCCGCGAGCTGCACGCCGCTGTCGTGCACGCCTTTCTGGAACACGCCGCCGCCGCATGGGTGTGGAATCCCGATGTAATCCTGCATCACCTGGCTGGTGCAGCCGATCTTGTAACCGACCAGCGGGCCGGCATGCGGCAGCAGCAGATCGTGCAGCGCCCGCTGGACCTGATAGCCCTCGGCTTCATCGGCCGGAGGAACTTCGAGCGCCGCTAGCGGCGCATGGTTGCGGCGCGCCAGCGCGATCGCCTTTGCGGCTGCGAGAATTCTGTCCATCGGCGCCGGCTCCTACACACCACAATCGAGGGCGGCACTTCAGCATCCCCGCCGGGGCGTGACAAGCGCAGGGCGCCGCGCGGCAGCAGGTCATGCCAGCCCAGGCTAGATGAGATGCGGACGCTGATCGTCCACATCATGGCAAGCCTCACGGGCGGCGCCGGCGTTTAAGGAAATATTGAGCTGGTCCGGGCTTTATGGGGATGCACGCCTTGTAGCGTCGCAACAGGCCTGATTGCAGCAATGTATGAAGCTGCTGGATCAGCGCCTCAGCATTCGAGTCGATGTCCTTGATGCGACTCGCAAAACCTCTCGCACCTGAAGTGAAGGCTGTTTCTCCTCCGAACTCACGTGAGCTCGGAGGAGTTGAGTCTAGCCCATTGATCGCGATTCACTTTTCGCGATTGCGCCCGCGCGCCGAAACGCGCGGTTGCAAGCGACAGGCAAAATGCTGATCACGGCGCGAAAAGGCGCACCTTGCGTTCAAAAAACAAAGAGCCGCATCGCTGCGGCTCGGACTCTATTCGTCGCGATAGACCTTCTCGCGTTTCTCGTGGCGCTCCTGCGCCTCCACCGAAAGCGTCGCGATGGGACGGGCCTCGAGCCGCTTCAACGAGATCGGCTCGCCGGTGTCCTCGCAATAGCCGTAGGTGTTGTCCTCGATACGCTGGAGCGCGGCGTCGATCTTGGCGATCAACTTGCGCTGGCGGTCACGGGCACGGAGTTCGATGGCGCGGTCGGTTTCGGACGATGCCCGATCGGCGAGATCGGGGTGGTTCACATTCTCCTCCTGCAGGGCTTGCAGGGTGAGCTTGGACTCTTTGAGGATCTCATCCTTCCAGGCGAGGAGCTTCAGGCGGAAGTACTCCTTCTGCCTGTCGTTCATGAAAGGCTCTTTTTCGGTCGGTCGGTAGTTTTTCAACTTTTCCAAGGGCGGCCTATCTGTCTAAGCAACGACTCGTACACGGAACGGGGTCCGCTGAGCGGGGCGTTATATAGCGGCCTCCTGTGACAGACAATGTTTCCCTGATCGCCCGACCGGCGCCCCCAAGCCCTTGCACAGGAAGGTTTATCCTGGAGGGCCCGGGAGCGGCCGACGGCCTAGTAGCCGACCGTGAAACGCTGCCTCTCATGGGCCGGCCGCTCGATCTCGTCGGCGAGCGCGATGGCGTAATCCGCGAAGGTGATCCAGCTCTTTCCGTTCGCATCTGCGAGAAGCTGATCCGTCCCAAGCCGGAATTTGCCGGTGCGCTCTCCCTCGATAAACAGGGCCGACGGCGAGATGAAGGTCCAGTTCAGCTCCTTTTCCTGCCGCAGCAGGTCGAGAAAGGCTGAACCCGCCTCCGCCTCAGCCTTGTACTGAGCCGGAAAACCGGGAGTTGTCACCAGCTTGACGCCCGGAGCTACCTCCAGACTGCCGGCCCCGCCGACGACGAGGTAACGGCCGACCTTGGAGTCCTTGGCCGCGCCGATCAGCTTGAGCGCGTCGCTGGCCAGGAAGTGCACGGAACTCACGGCCACGTCGTGCCCGGCCCACAGCTTGGCAAGGGCTGGCTGGTCGAGCACATCCCCCTTGGTCGGCGTGACGTTCGGCAGGACCGCGATCTTCTCCGGGTTGCGGGCGATGGCCGTAACCGCGTGGCCGCGGCGGGACAGTTCCTTGGTGATCTCCGACCCGGCCCGGCCCGAGGCGCCGGCAACTGCGATTTTCATGGAAGGCTCCTTTGCTTCTGTAGTAACCAACGGTAACTAAATATCGCAAAGAGCGCTGGTGTTAAGAGAGCACTTTGTGCTTACCTGATTACACGGGAGTAACCGGCGGCGGCCGGCAATGAGCGAATGGATCGTGAGGACCCGACGATGAAGCCAGACGTCTATGCAGCGAACTGCCCCACGCGACAGATCCTCGACCGCGTCGGTGACAAATGGGCGGTGCTGATCCTGCTGCTGCTGCGCGAGGATCCGATGCGCTTCAATCAGTTGCGCCGCACGATCGAAGGCATTTCGCAGAAGATGCTGAGCCAGGTTCTCAAGTCGCTCGAGCGCGACGGATTGATCAAGCGTCACGCCATCGCAACCGTGCCGGTGACCGTGAAATACTCGATCACGCAGCTCGGCGTGACGCTCGCCGCCGCCGTCGATCCGCTGCGCGATTGGGCCGAACAGAATCTGAAAGACGTGCTTGCCTCCCAGCGCCGCTATGACGCGCAGTTGAAGGATGAAGCGGCGTAAAGACGCTACGCCTGCCCGGCCTTGGCGAGCTCGACCTCGACGCGCAGCTCGATCTCGGACAGCACCGAATCCAGGCCGGGGTCGCCGGAGGACGATTTGAGGTTCGTCGCAGCGTCACGCAGCCGCATCACGGTCGAGGCATCAAGCTTGCCGGAGAGGAGCCCCATCTTGAGATCGTCGAGCACGTCGAGCGCGGTCTTTCCGCGCACGACCGAGCGCTTGCGACGCTCGACGGGATCCTCCTCGATGCCTTGCAGTGCGAGCAGCCCGTCGATGTTGGCGGCCGCCTTCGGTGCGGCGGCGCCTCGCGTCTCCGGCGCCGACGAGGTGTCGGGCAGCACGAAGGTGCCGGAGCTCGTCCGCCTGGCCTGGCTGGCCGGCGTTCCAAGCGTGGTGCCGTTCGGTCCGTAGATGCGCATCGGAAGCAATCCGGGTGATCGATGCGCCACATTCGCCGTTTTATGGTTAACGGCCCGTAAACAGCCCGGCAAAATCTGCCGACAGGCGGCAGTTTCGCTCCTCAGGGACAACACAGGCTGAGGTCGCTCGAAACAGATTTATTCAACCTATTCAGCGACCTACCCCCGCTGCCCCGAGTTGGCACAGCGCTCGCAAGGACAGCGTCGGACCAGCTCGTCATGGGAGTGTCGTGATGGTCCTTTGATTTGAGGAGCCTCGGGGAGCAGAGGATGCCAAGCGTTCGTTGGGTGAGACTTGTGGGGGTGGCCTGCGCCGCGCTGTCAGCGCTGGTGCTCTCGGTCAATTCTGCGAGCGCGACATCGCGCATCAAGGATCTCGCCAACATCGAAGGCGTGCGGCAGAACCAGCTCATCGGCTACGGCCTCGTCGTCGGCCTCAACGGCACCGGCGATACCCTCAACAACATCCCCTTCACCAAGCAGTCGCTGCAAGCGATGCTCGAGCGCATGGGCGTCAACATCCGCGGCGCCACCATCCGCACCGGCAACGTCGCCGCCGTGATGGTGACAGGCAATCTGCCGGCCTTCGCCACCCAGGGCACGCGCATGGACGTCACCGTCTCCGCGCTCGGCGACGCCAAGAATCTCCAGGGCGGCACCCTGCTCGTCACCCCGCTCCTCGGCGCCGACGGCAACGTCTATTCGGTCGCACAGGGCTCGCTCGCGATCTCAGGCTTCCAGGCCGAGGGCGAGGCGGCGAAAATCGTGCGTGGCGTGCCGACCGTCGGACGCATTGTCAACGGTGCCATCATCGAGCGCGAGATCGAATTCGCGCTCAATCGCCTGCCGAACGTCCGGCTTGCGCTACGCAATGCCGACTTCACCACGGCCAAGCGGATCGCCGCCGCGATCAACGACTATCTCGGCGTCAAGACCGCCGAGCCGATCGACCCATCGACCGTGCAGCTTGCGATCCCGCCGGAGTTCAAGGGTAACGTCGTCGCCTTTCTCACCGAGATCGAGCAGCTCCAGGTCGATCCGGATCTCGCCGCCAAGATCATCATCGACGAACGCAGCGGCATCATCGTGATGGGTCGCGACGTCCGCGTCGCCACCGTTGCGGTCGCACAGGGCAACCTCACCGTCACCATCTCCGAGAGCCCGCAGGTCAGCCAGCCCAACCCGCTGTCGCGGGGGCGGACCGTGGTCGCACCACGCAGCAGCGTCAGCGTCACCGAGGACGGCAAGAAGTTCGCTGTCGTCAAGGACGGCGTCTCGCTTCAGCAGCTCGTCGACGGCCTCAACGGTCTCGGCATCGGCCCGCGCGATCTCATCAGCATCCTGCAGGCGATCAAGGCCGCCGGTGCGATCGAAGCCGACATCGAGGTGATGTGATGCAGACCGGCATGGTCAACACCGCACGGCTCGCCAGCTCCGCCTTCGCGGTAGAGAGCCGCAACGGCCGGCCGGACTTCGATCTCGCCGCGGCACTGCAAAAGGTCTCGCCGAAACAGCAGGCCAAGGCGCAGAAGATCGCCACCGACTTCGAGGCGATGTTCCTCAACAGCATGTTCTCGCAGATGACCTCGGGCCTGAAGGGCGAAGGCCCGTTCGGCGACACGCCTGGTACCGGCGTGTGGCGCTCGATGCTGACCGAGCAATATTCGAAGAACTTCGCCAACGCCGGCGGCGTCGGCATCGCAACCGACGTCTATCGCACCCTGATCATGCAGCAGGCAAAAACGATCCGCACGGCATAAGGTCAAACGAGATGAATCATTTCAACGCCTCGCGTAAGCCCGTGCAAGCGCAGCGCCCGAACACCGCACCCAGCAGCGCCGAGGCGCGCAAGATCGCCGAGCAGTTGATGGATGCGATGAGCGCCCTGCTCGGTCTGATCGAGCGCGAGACCGAGCTCGTGCGCGCCGGCCAAGTCCGCGAGGCGATGACCCTCGAGAGCAAGAAGCAGGAGCTGTCGCGAAACTATGTCGGCGCGGTCACCCAGTTGAAGGCGAACCAAGCCCAGCTCGCCAAATCCGCGCCCGAGCTGCTCTCGACGCTGCATCGGCACCACGATGCATTCCGCGCGATGCTCCAGGTCAACCTCACCGTGCTCGCAACCGCTCACGCCGTGTCGGAGAGCGTCGTGCGCGGCGTCAACGCCGAGATCCAGAAGCGCAACGTGCCGAACACCTATACGGCCGCGGGACGACGCGCCACGCCGGGCCCGCGCCACATCACGCCGCTCGCGGTCAGCCGCTCGCTCTGAGCGCGCGCAACAACAAGCCACAATTTTACGAAAAACCGCGCGGCAACATCGTCGCGCGGTTAGGCACGTTTCCTTACCGGATGTTCAATCCCGGTGTTCCATGGTTGCGTATTGAGAGGGGTTGGGATTTGACTCACGTGAGGCAACCAGGAGGCTGCCATGAGTACAGATTTCAGCATCAGGCCGGTGGGGATACCGGTTGCCGTGCAGATCGTAGCGACGTCGAATGCGGCGGCGAACGAGGCCGTACAAACCGATCTGCCCGTGAGCCAGACAGTGGCCGCTGGCGAGGCGAGCGCGCCTGCACGCAATGATTTGCGAAGCAACGAGAACGTCTCACGCCAGGTCGTGTTCGACCAGGCGGCGGCGTCGTTCGTCTTCCAGGTCGTCAACGACAGGACCGACGCGGTGGTCAACCAGTTCCCCGACGAAGCAATGCTGCGCCGGCGGGCCTATTTCCATGCGCAGGATTTGAAATCCGAGCCCTCGCGTCCGGCCAGCACGGACCGCAGCGCCTGACCATCAGGCGTCGAGCGTCGCAACGGCAACATCGAGATCGCTCGCACCGGTCGCGGGACCGGTGACGACGTTCCTGATCTGCGTCTTGTCGGTATACGTCAGCATAATTTGGTGTTGAAGGAACGAGCCGTGCTCGATCACGGACGGCCGGACAGACCAGCGGCGATATTGCGGTTGATCTCGATCAGCGGACGGAAGTGATCGAACTGCGGGCTCATCTGCAGCGCGGCGGTCTGGCTCAGCACGAACACGCTGATGTTGGCGATCCTCTGCCGGACGTCGATCGGCTGCGGATTGTTCTCGCGCATGGCCTCGCTCAGGAAAATCGTCCAGAGCTTGCGATTGAACATCAGGGCCTGCGTGGTCTGCTCGCTGAACGGCTCGGCGCTGTTGATCGCATCCTGAAGCTTGTTCGCGGCCTTTAGCAGGGTCTGCGCTTCGATGTCGCGAGGAGATGCGGTGGTCGTTGCAACACGCGCGTAGGCCGAGGCAGCGGAATTCGACATCAATCACACCCTGGAGGTTACCTAGCCCGTTGAACGCGCTTAAGGATTTCTTTCCCGACCCTAGGCAGCACCGCTTAAGATTTGCTTACGTGAGTGCTTGGAAGGGCTCCGGATAAATACGGGCCCGGAGTCCTTCGTCGTGAAGCTAGATGGGCGGATGCATGCTGTAAACACGCTTCCATGATGCGCATCAATCTCGGCTAATCCTGCCTTACCGATCTCAATGAAAACGGCGGAGCATGAGCCCCGCCGCGATATTCCGATTCAGTATCTTGCGCTGCGAGATTAGCGGAGCAGCTGCAGCACGCTCTGTTGCGACTGGTTGGCCAGCGACAGCGCGGACACCGCGATCGACTGGCGGGTCGACAGCGCCTGGCTGTTCGCCGCTTCCTCGTTGGTGTCGGCGAGCGTCAGGTTGGATGAGCCGGTCTGCAGCACGTTGATCAGGTTCTTCGAGAAGTCCTGGCGCACCTGCACGATCGAGAGGTTGGAGCCGAGCGCGGAACCTTCCGAGCGCAGCGTGCTCGAGGCCGCGTTCAGGCTCGTCAGCACCTTGTTGGTTGCGCCGTTGTCGATGAAGTCCGTGCCGGGGACGAGATTGCTGAGGCCGAGCCCCGCTGCGTTGAACACCACGCCATTGATGCCGAGCGTCGAGCTGCCGGTCTCGTTGAAGACCAGCTTCAGCGTGTCGCCGTTCAGCAGGTTGACGCCGTTGAAGGAGGAGTCCTGCGAGGTCGTGTCGATCTGCGCCAGGATGTTGTTGAACTGGCTGACCAGACCGGAGCGCGCCGTCTGTGCGACGGGATCCTGGATCGGGGGCTGTGCGGTGGTGAAGGCGAGCACACCGGTGAGCGTACCGCCGACCGCGCCGCCCGCGGCCGTGGAACCGAGTGTCGAAGAGGCGTATTCGTTGACGGTGGTGACGGTCAGCACGCCGTTGGCGTCGATCGTCGCCGTCAGATGGTTGGCCTGAAGCTGCACGTTGAGCTGGTCGAGCGTCTTGACCGTGCCGTTGGTGCCGTCACCGAAGGTGACGTTCACCGGCGTGCCGCCGTTGAACGAGCTGAAGGTGAGCGTCTTGCCGCTGACGCCGCCGACGCCGGAGGTGCGCGCCGCGCTGAAGGCGGTCGCCGTTCCGGTGTTGCCGCTGAGGCCGAATGCGGCGAGCGCATTGCCGGTGCCGGTGATCGAGAGGTCGGCGTTGATGCCGGTCGAGAGCGCCAGCTGGCCGCTGGTATTCACCGACGACGGGATCTGGCCTGCGGTGGTCGAGAGCGTCGCGGCACCCAGGAAGATGCTGGCGGTCTTCACGCCGGTAGCAAGGTCGATCGAATTGAGCAGGTCAGTCAGCGTCGCGCTCTGGAGATAGATGGTCGAGTTGCCGTTGCCGTCGGTGACGATGTTGCCGCTGACGCCGCCGGAGGTCACGCTCGTGGCCGATTGCGGCGTCTCGGCGTTCTTGAAGGTAATGGTGTGGCCGTCGATGTTCAGCGTCGAGCCATCCTTGACGAGACTGCCGAGCGAACCCGCAGTCGTCTGGCGGTTGGCGCTCACGCTGGCATTGCCTGCGCCGGTCGCCGAGGTCAGTCCGAGCGCCTTCAGGAAGTCGGCCTTGCCAGTCACGCTCAAATCGGAACCGGTCGAGCTCTTCAGCGTAACCGCGCCCGCGGCAATGGACGACGGCGTCTGGGCCGTACCGACTGTCGCGCCGCTCGTCGCGATCGTGGCGGCGCCTGCGCTGATCGTCGCTGTCTTGACCCCGCTGGCAAGGTCCACCGCGCTGAGGAGGTCATTGACCGTAGCCGTGGGAGCGCCAGTCGTTCCCATGTAGATGATCGAATTGCCAGTGCCGTCCGTGGCGATATGGCCGCTCGGGTCGAGGCCCCAGCCGGTCGGCTGCGCCGAAGGTGCAGCACCGGTGCGGAACGTGACCGTCTTACCGTTCACGGTGATCGAGTCGCCGTCTGCCGGCGACGATCCGAACGTGGTCGCGGCGGTCGCCCCGATCAGCGTGTTGGTGCCGGCGAGGTTCGTGGCGTTGTCGGCTGCCTTGGCAACCGCGCCGGTCAGTGTGCCGGCGGTCGATCCGAGCGACGCACCGAGCGAGGCGCCTGACGTTACCGGCGTCACGCCGCCAGGTGCGCCGGTATAAAGCACGTTGCTGTTGGCGGTCGCGCTGGCATAGGAGGTCGTGCCGCGGAGATCGGCGGGCGTCGCACCGGGAATCGTGGTGGAGACGTTCGATTTGGTTGAGTAGCCGACCGTGGTCTGCAGCGCCTGGTTGGCGATTGACTTCGCAGAGTCGATCAGCTTCTGCAGCGAGGTGATGCCGGTGTTGGCGGCCTGGAGCACCTGGACACCGTTGTTGATGCCATCGAGCAGGTTGCTGATGTCGCTCGCCCGGTTATCCAGTCCCTGCGCCGTGAAGAAGTTGGTGGGATTGTCGAGCGCGGTGTTGACCTTCTTGCCGGTCGACAGCCGCTCCTGCGTCGTGGCCAGCAAGTCGGCCGTCGACTGCAGCGACAACAGGTTCTGGCGAACGGACGCCGAGAGAACGATGTTGGACATTGGCAGGTCTTCCTCTTGAACCGGATACGAATCGGCCACGCGGGTCTGGAAGCGGGCTTTTGTCCAGTCTTAGAGCCTGTCCTTTAAAGTATGGTTAACGCCGGTTTAAGGGATACGGTTAATGCGGGGTTAGCGCCCCCTCCCCCGGTTTCACACGGCTTCACGCCAAAAAGAAAGCGGCGGGGCCGAAGCCCCGCCGCTCTATCTTGTTATTTCAGCCACTTATTAGCGGAGCAGCTGGAGCACGCTCTGCTGCGAGGTGTTGGCCAGCGACAGCGCGGAGACCGCGATCGACTGGCGGGTCGACAGCGCCTGGCTGTTGGCCGCCTCGACATTGGTGTCGGCCAGCGTCAGGTTCGACGAGCCGGTCTGCAGCACGTTGATCAGGTTCTTGTTGAAGTCCTGACGGATCTGCACGACTGAGAGGTTCGAACCGAGCGCCGAGGCTTCCGAACGCAGCGTGCTCGAGGCCGAGTTCAGATTGGTGAGCACCCTGTTGGTCGCGGCGTTGTCGATGAAGTCGAGACCGACGGTCAGCGACGCCAGGCCGAGGCCCTTGGAGTTGTAGGTCACGCCGGTGATGTTGAGGCTCGACTTGCCGGTCTCGTCGAACACCAGCTTGAGCTGGTCGCCGTTGAGCAGGTTGACACCGTTGAACGAGGAGTCGACCGAGGTGGTGTCGATCTGGTTCAGGATGTTGTTGTACTGCGAGACCAGGTTAGCGCGGGTCGACTGGGCCACGACGTCCTGCACCGGAGTGGAGGCCGTCGTGAAGGTCAGCGCGGTCGTCAACGTTCCGCCGATCGCACCGCCAGCTGCCGTCGAGCCAATCGTCGAAGACGCGTAGTCGTTGGACGCGGTGATGGTAAGCTGACCGTTGGCGTCGATGGTCGCAGCCAGGTTATTGGCTTGGAGCTGCGAGTTGAGCTGATCGAGTGTCTTGACCGTGCCGTTGGTGCCGTCGCCGAAGGTGACGTTGACCGCCGTGCCGCCGTTGAAGGCAGTGAAGGTCAGGGTTTTGCCAGCGAGGCCGCCGATTCCGGAGGTGCGGGCCGCGGTGAACGCCGAGGCCGTTCCGGTGTTGCCGGCCAGACCAAACACCGACAGGGCATTGCCGGTACCGGTGATCGAGAGGTCGGCATTGACGCCAGTCGAGATCTTGAGCTGGCCGGAGGTGTTGATCGACGAAGCCGTCTGGCCGGCGGCCGTCGCGAGCGTGCCGCTACCGCTGCCGTTGAGCGTGAAGGTCTGCACGCCCGTGGCGAAGTCGATGGCCTTCAGCACGTCGGCAATCGTACCGCTCTGCAGATAGACGGTCGAGTTGCCATTGCCGTCGGTGACAAGGTTGCCGGACACGCCCTGGGTGGCGGCCAGCGAAGCAGCGGACGGTGTCGGCGCGTCCTTGAAGGTGATGACATGGCCATCGACGTTCAGCGTCGAACCCGACGAGACGAGCGAGGACACCGTCGTCGAGCTCGTGGTGCGGGAAGCCGTGGTCGTGACGCTGCCGGCACCGGTGGCGGAGGTCAGGCCAAGAGCCTTCAGGATGTCGGCCTTTCCGGTCAGGGTCAGGTCGGAACCAGTCGTGCTCTTCAACACGAGCGCGCCGCTGCCGTTGACCGACGAGGGAGTCTGGCCCGCATTGCCGGTGAGGGTACCGGCAACGTTGCTCTGCACGCCGCTCGCCAAATCGACCGCCGTCAGCACGTCGCCAATCGAGGCCTTCGTCGTGGAGCCGAGATAGATCGACACGTTGCCGCTGGCATCTGTGTAGACGTTGCCGGTCGTGACGCCGGCAGAGGCGGCAACCTGAGTGAGACCGGTAGGCACCGTTGTAGGCTGATCGCCCGCAACGAATGTGACGGTCTTGCCATTGACGGTGAGCGTGTCACCTGCCGCAACGCCAGCGTTGGCATCGCCCGCGGCCGCGCCATTCAAAAGCTTGGCAGCAGTCGTCGCAGCGTTGATGACCGTTCCGGTATCGGTCCCTGGAATGCCGCCCAGCGTGGCGCCGGACGTCGCGGCGGTCACACCACCCGCAGCACCGCTGTACAGCACGTTGCTGTTCGCGACTGCGCTGGCGAAGCTCGTGGTGCCGCGCAGATCAGATGACGTCGCACCGGCGATCGTGGTCGAGACGCTCGACTTGGAGGAATAGCCGACGGTGGTCTGCAGCGCCTGGTTGGCGATCGACTTGGCGCTGTCGATCAGCTTCTGCAGCGAGGTCAGGCCGGTGTTGGCAGCCTGCAGCACCTGCACGCCGTTCGCGATACCGTCGAGCAGATTGTTGATGTCGCTGGCGCGGTTGTCGAGCGACTGCGCGGTGAAGAAGTTGGTGGGATTGTCCAGGGCCGAGTTGACGCTCTTGCCGGTCGACAGACGGTTCTGTGTGGTGGCGAGGAGGTCGGCGGTGGACTGGAGAGACAGCAGGTTCTGGCGAACCGACGCAGAGAGAACAATACCGGACATAACTCTTACCCTTCTGGTTTACGCGTCTTCGTTCGATCGCTTCGGATCGAGTGACGCGCACAGCCTGCGCGGACATGGCTAACAAAGGGTGAAACGGGTGTGGTCTGCATAAGCGCAGGCTCACCATAAACCGAATGGAGGCGTTGGCGCGCCCTGAAATCCGACTGAATCTACTGGCGATTTTTCGTGCTTACGCTCCATTAACCATAACCGCGGGTTACTTTTCCGAACTTCATCAGGGCCCCTAGAACGCTCGCAAAAAAGAAAGCGGCGGAGCCGAAGCCCCGCCGCCCTGTTCTGCTTGCGATGTTGTCCGCTTATTAGCGGAGCAGCTGCAGCACGCTCTGCTGCGACTGGTTGGCCAGCGACAGCGCGGAGACCGCGATCGACTGGCGGGTCGACAGCGCCTGGCTGTTGGCCGCTTCGACGTTGGTGTCGGCCAAGGTCAGGTTGGACGAGCCGGTCTGCAGCACGTTGATCAGGTTCTTGTTGAAGTCCTGACGCACCTGCACGATGGTCAGGTTCGAACCGAGCGCCGAGGCCTCCGAGCGCAGCGTGCTGGACGCCGAGTTCAAATTGGTCAGCACCTTGTTGGTCGCGGAGTTGTCGATGAAGTCGACGCCGCTGGTCAACGCCGCGAGGCCGAGACCCTTGGAGTTGTAGGTCACGCCGGTGATGTTGAGGCTCGACTTGCCGGTCTCGTCGAACACCAGCTTGAGCTGGTCGCCGTTGAGCAGGTTGACGCCGTTGAACGAGGAGTCCTGCGAGGTCGTGTCGATCTGGTTCAGGATGTTGTTGTACTGGTTGACCAGGTTCGAACGGGCGGTCTGGGCAACCGGGTCTGCCGTAGGCGCGGAGGCGGTCGAGAACGTCAACGCGGTGGTCAGCGTTCCGCCGATTGCACCACCGGCAGCCGACGACCCAAGCGTCGAGGACGCATAGTCGTTGGTCGCCGTGATCGTGAGCAGGCCGTTGGCGTCGATCGTCGCAGACAGGTTGTTGGCCTGGAGCTGCGTGTTGAGCTGATCGAGCGTCTTGACCGTGCCGTTGGTGCCGTCGCCGAAGGTGACATTGACCGCCGTGCCGCCGTTGAACGAGCTGAAGGTCAGGGTCTTGCCGTTGATGCCGCCGGTGCCGGAAGTACGGGCCGCCGTGAACGCCGAGGACGTGCCGGTGTTGCCGGCGAGGCCCAGGGACTGCAGTGCATTGCCGGTGCCGGTGATCGACAGGTCGGCGTTGACGCCGGTCGAGATCTTGAGCTGGCCGGAGGCGTTGATCGACGAGTTGGTCTGGCCCGTTGCCGTTGCAAGCGCACCACCGCCACTGCCGTTCAGCGTGAAGGTCTGCACGCCCGTGGCAAAGTCGACAGCCTTCAGCACGTCGGCAATCGTCGCACTCTGCAGATAGACCGTCGAGTTGCCGCTGCCGTCGGTGACGACGTTGCCGGACACGCCCTGCGTCGAGGGAAGCGAAGCCGCAGCCGGCGTCGGCGCATCCTTGAACGTGATGACATGGCCATCGACGTTCAGGGTCGAACCCGACGAAACGAATGACGACAAGGTCGCCGAGCTCGTAGTGCGGGTCGCCGTGGCCGTGACGTTGCCTGCGCCAGTCGCCGAGGTCAGGCCAAGGGCCTTCAGAATGTCGGCCTTGCCGGTCACGCTCAGATCAGAACCTGTCGTGCTCTTCAAGAGAAGCGCACCGCTGCCGTTCACGGATGATGCGGTCTGGCCTGCGTTGAGCGTCAAAGTGCCGGCAACGTTGCTCTGCACCCCGCTCGCCAGATCGACGGCCGTCAACACGTCGCCGATCGAGGCCTTCGTGGTGGAGCCGAGATAGACCGACACATTGCCGCTGGCATCCGTGTAGACGTTGCCGGTCGTGACGCCGGCAGAGGCGGCAACCTGAGTGAGACCCGTCGGCACCGTGGCCGGCTGGTCGCCGGCAACAAACGTGACGGTCTTGCCGTTGACGGTGAGCGTGTCACCTGCCGCAACGCCAGCGTTGGCATCGCCAGCAGCCGCACCGTTCAGAAGCTTGGCAGCAGTCGTCGCCGCATTGATGACGGTGCCAGTATCGGTGCCGACAACGCCGCCCAGCGTGATGCCCGAACCAGCAGCGTGCGTACCGCCAGCTGTACCGTCGTACAATACGCTGCTCAGCGCGCTCGCGCTCGTGAAGCTGGTGGTACCACGCAGGTCCGAAGCCGTCGCGCCCGAGATCGTGGTCGAGACGTTGGACTTGGAGGAATAACCGACGGTGGTCTGCAGCGCTTGGTTGGCGATCGACTTCGCGCTGTCGATCAGCTTCTGCAGCGAGGTGATGCCGGTGTTGGCGGCCTGCAGCACCTGCACGCCGTTGGCAATGCCATCGAGCAGGTTGTTGATGTCGCTGGCGCGGTTGTCGAGCGACTGTGCGGTGAAGAAGTTGGTCGGATTGTCCAGGGCCGAGTTGACGCTCTTGCCGGTCGACAGACGGCTCTGCGTGGTGGCGAGGAGATCAGCGGTGGACTGGAGGGAGAGCAGGTTCTGACGAACCGATGAGGAGAGAACGATACCGGACATTGAATGTTACCCTTCTGGTACGCAACGCAACAAACTTCGATTAGGATTAATCGATGCCGGAACGGTGAACGTTTGGGGCTAACAAAGCATGAAGCGTGTCGCGGCACTCCTTGTGCAGATTCACCATATGCGCGATCAAAGCCGGATCACGCCATTGTGTATCGTCATGATAGAATGATGCTTTTTCGTGCAGCGCCGGCGTGTTTGCTACTTGTCAACCATAACTCAGAGTGAGCAATTGGATGCATTCGAATGCATCGCCTACGTCTCACTGCACGACGTCTTCATCGCGGCAAAAAAGAAAGCGGCGGAGCCGAAGCCCCGCCGCCCTGTTCTGCTTGCGATGTTGTCCGCTTATTAGCGGAGCAGCTGCAGCACGCTCTGCTGCGACTGGTTGGCCAGCGACAGCGCGGAGACCGCGATCGACTGGCGGGTCGACAGCGCCTGGCTGTTGGCCGCTTCGACGTTGGTGTCGGCCAAGGTCAGGTTGGACGAGCCGGTCTGCAGCACGTTGATCAGGCTCTTGTTGAAGTCCTGACGAACCTGCACCACCGAGAGGTTCGAACCCAGAGCGGAGGCTTCCGAGCGCAGCGTGCTCGACGCCGCGTTCAGGTTCGATAGCACCTTGTTGGTCGCGGAGTTGTCGATGAAGTCGACGCCGCTGGTCAACGCCGCGAGGCCGAGACCCTTGGAGTTGTAGGTCACGCCGGTGATGTTGAGGCTCGACTTGCCGGTCTCGTCGAACACCAGCTTGAGCTGGTCGCCGTTGAGCAGGTTGACGCCGTTGAACGAGGAGTCCTGCGAGGTCGTGTCGATCTGGTTCAGGATGTTGTTGTACTGGTTGACCAGGTTCGAACGGGCGGTCTGGGCAACCGGGTCTGCCGTAGGCGCGGAGGCGGTCGAGAACGTCAACGCGGTGGTCAGCGTTCCGCCGATTGCACCACCGGCAGCCGACGACCCAAGCGTCGAGGACGCATAGTCGTTGGTCGCCGTGATCGTGAGCAGGCCGTTGGCGTCGATCGTCGCAGACAGGTTGTTGGCCTGGAGCTGCGTGTTGAGCTGATCGAGCGTCTTGACCGTGCCGTTGGTGCCGTCGCCGAAGGTGACATTGACCGCCGTGCCGCCGTTGAACGAGCTGAAGGTCAGGGTCTTGCCGTTGATGCCGCCGGTGCCGGAAGTACGGGCCGCCGTGAACGCCGAGGACGTGCCGGTGTTGCCGGCGAGGCCCAGGGACTGCAGTGCATTGCCGGTGCCGGTGATCGACAGGTCGGCGTTGACGCCGGTCGAGATCTTGAGCTGGCCGGAGGCGTTGATCGACGAGTTGGTCTGGCCCGTTGCCGTTGCAAGCGCACCACCGCCACTGCCGTTCAGCGTGAAGGTCTGCACGCCCGTGGCAAAGTCGACAGCCTTCAGCACGTCGGCAATCGTCGCACTCTGCAGATAGACCGTCGAGTTGCCGCTGCCGTCGGTGACGACGTTGCCGGACACGCCCTGCGTCGAGGGAAGCGAAGCCGCAGCCGGCGTCGGCGCATCCTTGAACGTGATGACATGGCCATCGACGTTCAGGGTCGAACCCGACGAAACGAATGACGACAAGGTCGCCGAGCTCGTAGTGCGGGTCGCCGTGGCCGTGACGTTGCCTGCGCCAGTCGCCGAGGTCAGGCCAAGGGCCTTCAGAATGTCGGCCTTGCCGGTCACGCTCAGATCAGAACCTGTCGTGCTCTTCAAGAGAAGCGCACCGCTGCCGTTCACGGATGATGCGGTCTGGCCTGCGTTGAGCGTCAAAGTGCCGGCAACGTTGCTCTGCACCCCGCTCGCCAGATCGACGGCCGTCAACACGTCGCCGATCGAGGCCTTCGTGGTGGAGCCGAGATAGACCGACACATTGCCGCTGGCATCCGTGTAGACGTTGCCGGTCGTGACGCCGGCAGAGGCGGCAACCTGAGTGAGACCCGTCGGCACCGTGGCCGGCTGGTCGCCGGCAACAAACGTGACGGTCTTGCCGTTGACGGTGAGCGTGTCACCTGCCGCAACGCCAGCGTTGGCATCGCCAGCAGCCGCACCGTTCAGAAGCTTGGCAGCAGTCGTCGCCGCATTGATGACGGTGCCAGTATCGGTGCCGACAACGCCGCCCAGCGTGATGCCCGAACCAGCAGCGTGCGTACCGCCAGCTGTACCGTCGTACAATACGCTGCTCAGCGCGCTCGCGCTCGTGAAGCTGGTGGTACCACGCAGGTCCGAAGCCGTCGCGCCCGAGATCGTGGTCGAGACGTTGGACTTGGAGGAATAACCGACGGTGGTCTGCAGCGCTTGGTTGGCGATCGACTTCGCGCTGTCGATCAGCTTCTGCAGCGAGGTGATGCCGGTGTTGGCGGCCTGCAGCACCTGCACGCCGTTGGCAATGCCATCGAGCAGGTTGTTGATGTCGCTGGCGCGGTTGTCGAGCGACTGTGCGGTGAAGAAGTTGGTCGGATTGTCCAGGGCCGAGTTGACGCTCTTGCCGGTCGACAGACGGTTCTGCGTGGTGGCGAGGAGATCAGCGGTGGACTGGAGGGAGAGCAGGTTCTGACGAACCGATGAGGAGAGGACGATACCGGACATGACTCTGTTACCTTTCTGGTAAACGACGCTACTGTTACGCGTCTGCTTGGATCGAGATTGACCCAGCGACCGGCGGACCGTGGGGCGGAGTCCTCTAACGAAACATGAAATGAAATCGGCACTTTTGCTGAGTCGGCGCGCGATTCGGCCGATAAGCAGGCCCGTGACGCCGCTCCGCCTGTTAATTTCGGCGTTGATATGATTGATCTTTTCCGCCGCAATGGCCGGGATTTACAACTCGTTAACTAGTCTTGATGGAGTATTGCGCCCTGACCCGCCGCAACACACGCTCGGTTACGAAAGCGTTGATGGAGAACAGGCATGGCCCTCAAGGTCGAGCTCAGACCGCACGAACGCATCATCGTCGGCAACTGCGTGATAACCAACACCGACCAGCGCGCCCGCCTTCTGATCGACGGCGACAACGTGCCGATCCTGCGCGAGCGCGACATCCTCACGCCGGAGACCGCCGAAACGCCCGCCAAGCTCGTCTATCTGGCGGTCCAGCTCATGTACATCTCGCCGGATCCGCAGACCCAGCACGGTACCTACTTCAACCTGGTGCGCGACATCGTCACCGCGGTGCCAAGCTCCTGGCCGATCATCGAAGGCATCAACAATAACATCCTCAACGGCGACCTCTACCGGGCACTCAAGGACGCCCGCAAGCTGATCGCCTATGAAGCGAAGCTGCGTGGCCAGTTCGAGGCCACCCATCCCAAGACGGAAGCAATCCAGGCCGAGGTCAGCACCGCCGCCTGATCCACGCGTTCGCGCAGCCACGCCGGCGCGAACGACCAGGACGCCGAACGACAACGGCCCCGGATCGTCTCCGGGGCCGTTGTCGTTTCAGACATGCATCGAGCTACTGTGCCGCGAGCGGCGGCGCCTCGACCTCGATCACAGCGTCGCGGCTGCGCCGACCGCCGAACTCCAGCACGGCCGCGACCAGTGCATCGATGTCAGTCTCGTCGGTGCGGTGATTGACGATCGCGGCGCGGATCGCGAACTTGCCGTCCAGCGTCGTGCTCGACGGCGCTGCGATGCCGGACTCCTGGATGTCGGCGACGATCTCGCGATTGACCTCTTCTGCGGCGCGGTAACGGAAGCAGACGATATTGAGATTGACCGGTGCGAGCAGTTCCAGCCGCGGCTCGGCGAGAACACGCGTCTCCAGATATTTCGCCAGCGCGCAGCTGCGCGCGATGACCGCGCCCAGCCTGTCGGTACCGAACGTCTTGAGCGTGAACCAGGACTTCAGCGCGCGGAAGCCGCGTGACAGATCGGGGCCGAGATCGCACGGCCAGACCGCGCCGGCCGCAAGCCCCCTCGCCTCGCGGCTCAGATAAGCCGCCGGCTGGGCAAAGGCCCGCCGGTGCTGCTCCCCGTCACGCACCAGCAGGAAGCCCGCGTCGTAGGGCACCTGGCCCCATTTGTGGAAGTCGAGCGCAATGGAATCGGCAAGCTCGATGCCGCCGAGCAGCGGTGCGAGCTCGGGCGAAAGAATTGCGAGCGCACCGAACGCCCCGTCGACGTGAAACCAAAGTCCCTCCTCGCGGCACAGCGCGGCGACGGCCTTGAGGTCGTCGATCGCGCCGACATCGACCGAGCCGGCGGAGGCGACGACGAGGAACGGTTTGAAGCCGACCTCGCGATCGGTAGCGATCTGCGCACGGAGCGCGGCAACGTCGATGCGATGATCCGCGTCGACCCCGAGCTTGCGAAGGGCGTCGCTCCCAAATCCCGCGATATCCATCGCCCGCGATATGCAGCCATGCGCGGCCCGCGAAGTATAAGCCGTAAGCAGCGCGCCATCGTTGCCGATGCCGTACTGCCGCGCCAGCGCGCCGAGCGCAGCGGTGCGCGCGACCAGCACCGCCATCAGATTGGCCATCGACGTGCCCGTGACGAAGATGCCGCTCGCGCTCTCGGGAAACGCGAACAGGCGGCGCATCCAGTCGACGATCTGGCGCTCGACCTCGATCGGCATGTGGTCGCGCCCGCCGAGATTGGCGTTGAGGCCCGCGGCGAGCATCTCGGCGATCATGCCGACGGCCGTGCCGCCGCCATGCACCCAGCCCATGAAACCCGGATGAACATTGCCGGTCGCATAAGGCGCGACATGCTCGGCGAATTCGCGGTAGACATCGGCGAGATCGCTGGCATCGCGCGGCACGTCCGTCCTGAATGCCGCACGGACCTCGTCGGGGATCGGCTGCCACACCGGGCGCGCGCGAATATTGGCGATGCCGTCGATCGTCTCGTCCAGCATGCGATGGGCGAGCGCGCGGAAATCGCTCCAGTCCTGCGGATCGAGCGAGGTGTGCGTGACGGAGCTTTGCGTGTTGCGGATGAGCTCGTTCATGCCGCACTCTCTTCTCTGGCCTGTGCATGCCGCGACAGCATCGCCGTGAATGCCGCAAAGATCTTGCGCATCTGCGGCGACTTGTACGGAAACACGGCCGGCGGATCCATGTTGTGCACGACGGCGGTATTGTCGGCTTCGAAGACCAGCAGCTCGCGGTTCTGGTTCTCGGCGCAATCGACGATGAAGTAGTCGAGGCCGACGCGCCTGCTCATCTCGTCCAGCGCGATTTTGTGGCGCGCCGCGAACGCATGGTCGAAGTTGAGCATGAAGACGGCTTCCTCGGCCCGCTTCTCCTCGCTGAACGCCATGAAGGCGTTGAGATACCAGATGTCCCAGCGATCGGCAATTGCCATGTGGCAGGCATAAGGTTCGCCGTCGACCATCGCGAGACGATATTTGCGGTAGAGCCCGTCCGGACTCGCATAGTCGACGAAACGTGCGACGAAGAAGTCCTGCTCTTGTCGCTCCGCGAGATAGGCCGCGAGCGCTCCAGCATCGTCGAGTTTCGCGAGACCGACGCCGGCATGCGTACCGCGCGGCCGCACGATCATTGGAAAGCGCAGTTCGCCCGTGATCTCCTCGCAAACGATCCTGCCTTGCGAAAGCTCCGACAATTGCGCACGCGTCGTGGGGGCGGTCACGGGAATGTCGAGGCCGGGCACGCCCGTCAGCAGACGATACAGCTTGTCGCGATCGAGATTGCCAATGAGATCGGGACGATTGAGCAGCGGCTTCGGCCAGTGCGGCGCGGCCTTCTCGATCAGCGCGAGCGCCTCCCGGCACTCCTCGGAATCGGATGCGATCACGATGGCGACGTCGTGCTCCGGCAGAGTATCCGGCAGGCCGATGCCCTTGACAACGTAGAGCGTCAACAGCTCGATGTCGGAATCTTCAAGCAGGAAGTCGATCGGCGTGTTGCCGCCCATGTCGATATCGGCGGCGAGCGCGAGCACGCGCAGGCGGGGTTTTGGAGCCGCGCAAGGCGTACGAAACAATTGGTGGAAGGAGAGCACCTCGGTCTGGATCACCAGCCCAGCCTCCTTCTCGCCGAGAAGCTGGGCAATCAGCGAGAGATCGAGGCCTTCGCCGGCCTCCGCCGTTCCCTCCTCGATCCGCGCCAGCAGCCGCTCGCGCAACGGATGCAGGTCACCTCCCTCGAAGGCGCGGCGCGTCAACTGCGCAAAGCCGATGCGGTCGGCATAGGTCGGCGCGGTCACGCCGCTCGGCGCGGAAACTGGATGTTGCATCTCACACCTCGAACGCGGACTTTGTCGGCACGGCCGCAACCGCGCCACGGTCAAGCAGCAGCTCGATCTTCACCAGCACATGGGCGATGCGATCAAGAACGTGCTGCACATTGCGTTGCGCCTGCATTGTATCCGGCGACCATGCCTCGGTCACCAATCGTGCGCCGACGCAGAGGCGCAACACGGCCTGCGGCGCACCGTCCTGCCGCTCCAGTCGGACCGGCTGGCCGACGAGACAGCGCTGGGCGGCCACTTGCCGGTCCGCCGCGCTGCCGCTGATCTCCTCGGCCATGTCGCACGCCAGCGCCCGATGCACGGCGCTGGTCTCGGCGAGCGAGACCGGCTTGCCGCCGCGCAGCAGCGTGAACGGAAAGATCGTGGCTTGCACGAATTCCCCGTCGTCTGCTCTGGACTTGTCGATCGCGGTTGGAATGGCACGAAGCGACGGCGACAACGCGATCATGCTGTCGATGCCGGCTGCGAGCTCGGCCAGCATCCTGGCGCGGAAGGCCCCGGGCACGGCGTAGTAGCTGCCGATCTCGGCGAGCGCGGCCTCCCAGCGCAGCCATTGACCGAAATTCGGCCGGCGCTCAAAGCGCGAGCGCAGCATCGTCCACGCCACCGGCCAGTCGCAGCGACCGGCATAGTCGAAGATGCCAGGCGCGATCCGGCTCATCCGGCCGATCGACCGCGACAGGCCTTTCGGCAACAGCAGCGCACCGCTGAAGGCCGGTCCGCCGAAAAATTTCGAGCCGGTGATCAGCACCATGTAACCACGGTCGAGATAGGCGCGCAGCCGCCGGCGACCGAGCCGCGCCTGACAGGCATCGACGACAATTTGAACCTTGCGCGGCCAGCGCCGCGCGATCTCGTCGAGACACGCCTCGCTTGGGGCACGCCAACCGAGTTTTGACGAATCCATGATCTGCAACAAAACGCGCCGGCCTTGCGCGAGGCTGGTCTCGACCGCATGCAGCACCGCGGCATCGGCATCGGTGCGCATCGCAATGCCGGCCGCCATGTCGATCAGCGGCACCGCAATGCTGTCGCCGGCGAGCCCCGTCACCGCGCCGTCTATGCGCACGGCCATGCCGCCTGCCGTCATCGTGCTGAAATGGTGGCCGCGTGCAGTATGCGGCGTCCCGCTTCCGGTCTGGTCGGCGCCGACCACGATCGTCACCGGCGCCGCGCCGAGCACCGCGCGCGCTACGAACAGGGCGTGAAGCTGGGAGTCCGTGCCGGACGGCGAGAACACGACGTCGATCCGCGACGAGAGCGCAAGGTGGCCGCGCAGCTCCTCGCGCATGTCCTCGCAGCGGGCGTCGAAGGCGATTTCGACCTCGTCGAACAGGCACTTGTGCATCAGCTCTTCGCGCGCCAGCGCGGCGCGGTCGTAGGCCATCTGCGAGATCGTCGACGCGGTCGCGGAGGCGAAATTCCAGAGCTCCGGCTCCGGCGAAGCCGCGCAGCCATAGGCGTTGACACGGTCGTTCGGATCGAGCGCCAGCCGCGGATCTCCGCCGGAGGCAAGCAGCGTATCCAGTGGTGTGAAGAGATCGCGCAGGCGATAGCGCGAGCCGCCGTCGGACGCGCGCTCGCTGGCTGACAAACGGGATGCGCCGGCGCTCATCCCGAAAGGCTCACGCCGCATCGGCCGCCGCCGCCGGCGCCGGTGCGAATTGCGAGGTGATGTCGCCGTGGAACACCGACGGTCCGACGTGATCGAGCGAGCTCTCGATGTCGGCCCAGATCTCGCCGCCGATGTCGGTCCAGCGCTTGCAGAAGGCGAAGTCCTCGGACAGATAGGTGCCGGTCGCCGGATCGATCATGCATTCGAACAGGGCAAACCGGTTCTGGCTCGCCGCCAGCGTATCGTGCGAATGCTCGCGGAAGAATTGCAGGGCCGCGTAGTCCGGATGGCGGCACATCGCCTCCAGCACGGAGCGCCGGATCATCAGGAAGCCGGTGCCGGCGTAGCGCACGCGGGTGAAGCCGTTCACTACCACGATGCGGTCGGGGTCCTCGATCTCGAGCACGTAGTCGAGCGATGCGGCCGGCACGTCGGCGCGGCCGGACTGGATCGCCCGCGCGGCCTTGTCCCAGTTGATCCGCTTGATTGGATAACAGCCGGCGACGACGTCCGCGCCGCACTCGATCAGCCGGAACACCTGCTCCGGCTTGAAGCCGATATCGGCATCAATGAAGAGGAAGTGCGTCGCTTCGGGATCGTCCAGGAACATCGCAGCGAGATTGGCCCGCGCGCGCGTGATCAGCGCATCGCCGTCGCGCAGCAGAACCTTGAGCTCGAGATTGGCCATGCCGTGCACGGCGCGCTGGAGCGCGAAGATCGAGCTCGCATAGATGCTCGTCACCTGCCCGCCGAAACATGGCGTGGCCACCACCAGTTTCATCTTCTCCGACATCGTCAGCTCCGCCCCGCTGCAATCCTCACCAAGAGGTAAAGAGGCATGGTTAACGGCGCCTTAACGCCCGCTTACAGGAACTTGACGAGCGAGAGCTGCGCGAGGTTCGAGGTCACCTGGTAGGACGCCTGGAGCGCATTTTGGAGCGACAGGATCTCGCTCGCGACCTGGTCCGGCGAGGCTGATTCCGCCTGGTCGATGATGGTCTGGAGCTGCGCCTTGGCCTGGGTCTGGCGCGTGCCTGCGTCCTTCATGGTGTTCTGGGCCATCGCGATGTCGGTCTGGATGTCCTCGATGCGCTGCTCGCCTGGCTGCTTCGTCAGGGCCTGTGTCACCCGCAGACTCAGCGCGGCGACCTGCCCGCCCGAATACTGCCCGGTCGGTGAGGTCGAGAACGTCCCGAACACGGCGACCGCCTGCAGCTCCTTGCGGATCGCGTCCTCGTTCGCCTGCGCGCCATACTGCACCGTGACGGAATCGTCGACCCGGGCCATCGCGGTGGAGCGCGGCGAGCCGGGGCCGTCATTGCCCAGGTACCATTGCACGGTGGTGGCCGAGCCGTTCACCAGCGTCGTCGCCGAGCCGAGCGGCGACGAGCCGACGCGCAGCGGAGCCTTTGCCGCCGTGACCGGGGAGGTCGTGAAGCCGAGCGCCGCGAACGCCGTGCTGTTCGAGCTCGTGATATTGAGGCTCCCGGGATCGTCCGTGTTGATCGTGATCACGCCGCCATGGATCGTCGACGGCTTCGTGGTGCCGGTGATCTGATCGATTTTGCCAAGCAGAGTTGTGATGTTGTCGGTGATGTTGATCTGGTTTGGGCCGCTGGCGCCCGAGGCGACAAAAGTCAGCGTCTGACCGTTCACCGTGATCGTATCGGGATTAACGGCAGGCGGACCCGCCGACCCCGCCTGGAACGCCGCTGAGAGGACTTCCGGGCCGCCCGTAGTCGCAATGCCGCTCAGCACAGTTGAACCGGTGATCTGAGGCGTCGACGCCACGCTGCCGCGCGTCACGCTGCTGAGACCGAGCGCCGTGGCCGCCGCGCCGCCGGTGACCGCCACGTCCGTGCCGGTGCCGGTCGCGATCTGGAAATTGCCGCCGGCGCTCAGAGTTACGTTGGCGGCGGGGATGCCGGCGGCCGTCGCGATCGCATTCAAGATATCAGACACCTTCGCGGCGCTGCCCGAAGCCAGTCCGATAGTGGTATTGCCGCTGGCCGTTGTGGTGACGGTAGTGACGGTAGGGTCGAAGGTGATCGTGTGGGCGCCGCTCGCGCCGGTGATGGTCAGGGTGGTACCGGTCGGAGCGTTGGCGAGCGCGTTGAGAATGGTCCCGTTGAGATGGGGTGTCGCCGACGAATCGAGCGACGTGGTCGTAGACGCAATCGCCAATGCGCTGTCCTGCAACGCGACCGAGCCCGTCCCGGTCGTGGAGGTATAGGAGCGCAGATTGCCGGTGGCCGCCACATTGGCAGTGGCGGATCCCGCCGTATTGAAGAAATTGTCCCCGGCGGTGACAGCGGACGCCGCCACCAGCGAGGTGCCGGCGAGCTTCTTGATCGCGGTGTTCAGCGCGGTGTTGAGGTTCGTCGCCGTGATGTTCGGGTCCGGAGGAACGACCGGAACGACATTGGGGTTACCGGGATCGATCGCAAAGCTGCCGACAGGTGTCGGCGTCGCGGTGGACGCCGTCAGGTCGATCTGCTCGGTCGAGCCATCGGGCAGCGTGAACTGCACGCTGAGCTTGTCGCCATTTTTCGGATTGACGCCGTTGAGGTCGACCGAGAACGACACCGGCGAGCCGCTCGGGCCGGTGACCGTCGCGCCGGTCAGCGTCGAGGAGACCGCGGCGATCTTCAGGCCGAATGGCGATGCCGCGAAGTCCTCGGACACCTTCACCGAGCTCGGCGTCGGCTGTGGCGTCGTCAGCACCAGCCGGCCCATGCCGTTGGCGCCGAGGTCGGCGGCCTGACGCTCCGCCATGACGGTCTTGAAGCCCGCCTGCGTCGTGGTGCCGTTGATGATGTCGCCGGCATTCGCGACCGACGGCGTGTTGAAGGCGGTTCCGGAGAACAGATAGCGGTTGCCAGACTGCGTGTTGAGAACGCCGACCATCGAGCCGAATTGCGCAGCCGCAGTGTTCTGCGCAACCGTCTGGCCGTTGACGTTGAGATCTTGCGCGGTGTTGGCCGAGCCCGTCTGCACCGTGTTGCGGATCGTGGTCAGCGACTGCAACGCGGTATTGGCGAGGTTGATGCTGACGTTGACGTTGGTCATCGTGTCGGTATAGGCGGCAATGTTGGAGAGCTGCGCGCGCCCGGCGATTGCAAAGCCCTCGTTGGTGCCCATCCCGGAATAGTTCTGCGACAGCTTGCCGGTCGAGAGCTGCGTCGACAGGTCGGTGAGCTGCTGGTTGATGTTGCGGATCTGCGAGCCGAGAACCGACGAGGAGTAGTTGATGCTGCTGATCGACATGTTTCAGAGCCCTGTTACTTGTTACACTTGAGCCTGGAGCAACGTATTCATCATGCTCTGCACCACCGACATGACATGGGCGTTGGCGGCATAGGCATTCTGGAGCTGGATCAGGTTCGACATCTCCGAGTCCAGGTTGACGCTGGCGGTCGAGTTGAACTTGGCCTGCAGAGTCGAGACCACGACGCTCTGGCCCTGCTGGAGCTGGGTCGCCTGGGTCGCGGCATTGCCCTGAACGCTCAGGAACTGCTGGAGGTAGTTCGAGACGCTGCCGGTGAAGGGCTGGCTCGCCGAGCCCAGACCGGATTGCGGCGAATAGGAGAACACCGCCGAGGTGAGCTGCGAATAGAGATAGTCCGAGCGCGTGGTGTCGCCGGTGGGCGTCACCGGCGAGGTGTTGTAGACCGACAGCCTGGTCGGGTCGGTGGTGAGCTGCGTGTTCACGGCGATGCGTCCGGCAAGGCCGGTCATCTGCGAGCCCGATGCCGTGATCGCACCGGTGTAGAGCGCCTGCCCGCCATCGGTGAACAGCGGCAGTTGCGGATTGCCCGAGGTCAGCGACGAGATCGTCTTGGTGATCGAGGCCGAATTGACCTTGGCGAGGCCGCTGTTGTCGTCGGTAACCCGCAATGTGGTCGCCGTTGCCGGCGACGGGGCGGCGGCGAACGACAGATGCGAGCCGTTAAGCGCGGTGTTGAGCGCCGAGGCGATCGCGCCCATGCCGCCGGAGAAGTTCACCCCGATCTGCATCGGATTGGCGTTGGTGGGGTTCTGGAGCGGCAGCGCCGCCGGATCGGTCACGTTGACCAGCGTGACCTGCCGCTTGGTATTGGTGGTCGTGTCGGTGTAGGTGAAGTTGACGCTGTTGCCCGGCGCCGCCCCGGCAAGGTCGAGATCGAAGCCGGCCGGCGGGCCGGTGACCGGGCTGCCGGCCGTGGTCTTGTCCGACAACGCGCTCGACATCGTCGCGGCGAACTGGTCGATCTGGTTCTGCGCCTGCATCAGCGTCTGGTCGCGCAGCTTCAGATCGGCCGCGATCTGGCCCGAAGACACCACGTTGTTGGCGATGACGTCGACCGAGGATCCGTTCGGGAGCTTGATGTTGAACGCGCCGACGCCGGATTTGGCCGGATCGATGTTGTAGAGCGAAGTCGCCGACAGCGCGCCGGCGGACGCAAAGGTGAATTGCGACGCCAGCCCGGCGCCGACCAGCTGGATGCCGGTGGTGGTGTAGATGTTGGCCTGATTGGACCCGTCGGTGGTGACGTGGACGTCGACATATTTCGACAGGTTATTGATGGCCTGGTCGCGCTGGTCCATCAGTGTCGCAGCAGAGGGGTCGTGTTCCGACAGGCCCTGGAGCCGGGAGTTGATGTCGGCGACCTGCTGCATCGCCGCGTTGGCAGCTAGCGCCGAGGTGCTGAGATCCTGCTCGACGTTGGAGCGCAGCGACTGGATGCCCTTGGTGGTGAGGTTGAGCTGCTGCGCCAGCGTCTGCGCGGCGCCGAGCGCAACCGTTTGCGCCGACGACGAGCCCGCGTTGGTCGACAGCGCCTGCAGCGCCGTGGTGAAACTGTTCAGCGCGGTTTCGAGCGTACCGCTGTTGCCGGGCGTGCCATAGACATTCTGAAGCTGCTTCAGGATGTTCGCCATCTGGTCGGCGTAGCCGCTGCCGCCGGTCTCGGTGCGCAGCTGTTTCTGCACATAGGTGTCGAGTTCGCGGCTGACGCCGGTCGTCGTCACCGTCGAGCCGAAGTCGCCGGTGGTGACCTCGATCTGGTTCGGCGTCTGGACGACGTAACCCGGCGTCTGCGAGTTGGCGACGTTCGACGAAACGATCGAGAGCGCAGCCTGATTGGCACGCAGACCGCTCATCGCACTGGCGAGGGCTGAACTCAAACCCATGTTGACTTGCCGCCTTTGGTTACGTCACGCCCCAATCAGCGCAACACGTTCAAAAGATCCTGAACCATCGTATTCGCCGTCGTGATCACCTTGGTGTTGGCCGAATAGGCCTGTTGGGTCACGATCAGCTTGGTGAATTCGTCGGCGATGTCGGTGTTCGAGCCTTCCAGCGACGAGCCGCTGATCGAACCGGAAGCACCGTCGATGGCAGGGCCCGACTGTTCGGTCGCGGCGTAGGCGCCGCCGTCCTGCGCCTTCAGGTAATTGGTGCCGTTGAAATGCGACAACGAGACCTGTGCGAGGTCGAGGTTCTGACCGTTGGAGAAGGTCCCGACCACCAGGCCGTTGTTGTTGACGGCGACCGATCGAAGCTGACCGGCGGCGTAGCCGTTCTGGGTGATGGTGTTGATGGTGACCGCGCCGCTGGTGCTGGCATATTGCGTCAGCCCGCCCGAGGAGATGTTGAAGGAGACCGAGCCCAGCGACTGGCCGCTGACGCTGACATTGTTGATGGTGATACCCGATCCGCTCGGCGAGGTCAGCGAGCCGTCGGCGGCAAAGGTGAAGGCCTGGCCGGTATTGACCCAACCGACCGTCGTGCCGGTCGCATTCGGGTCAGTCTGGTAAAACATGTTCCAGGTATCGGCATGGCCCGCGCCAAGCGAGGCACTGTCGGTCTTGGCCCAACGCAATTGCAGGTTCACCGGCGTGCCGGCTGCGTTGTAGGCGGTCACCGCGCCACCGCTGATCGATTCCTTGGTGAAGGTGGCGATGTCATTGCCGATCACGCCGCCGGTGCCGGCAACGCCACCACCGTCACGATTCTTGGTGATGGTCGAGGTGAAGCCGAGCGCGGCGAAGGCGGCGCTGTTGGAGCTCGCCACCGAAAGGTTGGAAGCTGTGCCGGTGTTCAACGTGATCACGCCGCCACTGCTGACCGACGACCCCGTTGCACCGGAGAGAGCGTCGATCTTGCCGAGCAGCATCGTGATGTTGTCGGTGACGTTGATTTGGTTCGGGCCTGACGCGCCGGCGGCCACGAAGGTCAGCGGCTGACCATTGACCGTGATGACGTCGCCGGCGGAGAAGCCCGATGTGATCACCTCGGCGCCGCCGGCCGCCGCCGCGCCGCTCAGCACCGTGGCGCCCGAGATCGCGGGCGAGGACAGCACGTTGCCGCCGCGCGTCACGCTGCTGATGCCGAGCGCCGTGGCCGCCTGGCCGCTACCAACCGGTACGTCGGTGCTCGTGCCGCTGGAGATCACGATGTTGCCGCTGGCGCTGAGCGATGCGGTAACGCCGGCGCCGCCGGCGGTCTGGATCGCGCTCAGGATGCTGGCCACCGTGGCCGTCGTGCCCGCGCCGAGACCGATCGTGGTGTTGCTGCCGACCGTCGTGACGGTGGTGCCGCCGTTGAACGTGACCGTGTTGCCGTTGATGTTGAGCACCTGGCCGCTCAGCGCGGTCAGGGTGGTGGAGGCGAGATGCGTACCCAGGGCGTTGTCGAGCGAAGTTGTGGTCGATGCGACCGCCGCAGAGTTGTTCTGGAGCGCCGTTGTGCCGGTCGCCGTGGTCGACGAGTACGCCGAGCGGACATTGCCGGTCGCGGCAGCGCCGGACGTCGTGGCGTTTGCATAGGGCGGAGGCGGCGTGCCGACCGGCAGCGGGTTGGCGGCGAAGTCCGACGGGTTCAGTCCGCCGGCGGCCAGCAGCGTCTTGGTTGCCGCCGTCGTGCTCGCCACGGTGTTCGGCTGGGTCGGCAAGTTCGCAGCGTATTGGATCGAGGTCGTCGCCTGCGCCGGGATAAAGTTGTTCTGGAATTTCAGGACCGTCGCAACGTTGCCTTGCGGGTTGCCGGTCTTCGGGTCGACTGTGACACCCATCAAATAGTAGCCGGCGCCGTTGACCAGATTGCCGTTGGCATTGAGCTGGAAGTCGCCGCGCCGCGTGTAATAGGTGACGCCGCTGAACACCGGCGCATTGTCGACGACGCCCGTCGCCTTCTGGATCGAGAAGAAGCCGTCACCGGTGATCGCCATGTTGGTGGCGACGCTGGAGCCCGAGATTGTGCCCTGCGTGGTGATGGTGGCCTTGGCGTTGGCGGTCACGCCGCCCGCGACCTGCTTGCTCGGGACCGAGGAGTCGGGAATGAGATCGACGAAGCTGGTGCCGATGCCCTTGTAAGCGGTGGTGGATGAGTTCGCGATGTTGCCGGAAATGTTCTGCAGCGCGTACGACTGCGCCTGCAGGCCACCCACCGAGGTGTTCATTGCATCGAAGATACCCATAACTTTGTCTCCAGATCCGATCTCGGCGGCCGGTCGACCATGGCCGCAGTCGGAGGAGACTGTCGCAAGGGCTATGCCAATGCGGGTTTTATCATAAAATCAATGACTTAACGAAAAAGCCCCGGCCTGATGACCGGGGCACAATTGCCGGGACCGGCAACAATTGCCGGGACGAAAGCTAGGTTGCGGACGCCGCCGCGGGATGGAAGACCAGCCCGAAACCGTCGATGCAGTAGCGCAATCCGGTCGGCTTCGGACCGTCGTCGAAGACGTGGCCGAGATGGCCGCCGCAGCGCCGGCAATGCACCTCGGTGCGGAGCATGCCGTAGGTGCGGTCCTCGGTCTTGCCGACATTGCCCTCGATCGGCTGGTAGAAGCTCGGCCAGCCCGTGCCGCTCTCGAATTTGGTGTCGGAGGCGAACAGCGGCAGGTCGCAGCCGGCGCAGGCGAAGACGCCCTTGCGGTGCTCCTTGAGCAGCGGGCTGGAGCCCGGCCGCTCGGTACCCTCCTTGCGAAGGATCTCATATTGCTGCGGCGTGAGCTGGGCACGCCATTCGGCGTCGGTCTTCTCGATCTCGAATTTTTGCGCGGCTTTCTCTCCAGCCTCAGCCGGCGATGCTCTGAGCCAGCGGAAGGCCGCAAGGCCGAACAGGCCGGCGACAGTCGTCAACAGGATGCGGCGGTCAAACATCTCATTCTCCATGCGGGAGCGTCTACGCCCTGAGATACGGGCTCTAACCGCCGACGTTACACTTCCGGGCGGAGTTTTTCTCACCTTATCGCGAGGCGCTGTCGTCCTGCGGGACTGGTTCCACGGCTTCCGCCACAGGCTTCGGCGGTGGGGCCGGCCGAACCCCGGGCGGCGGACGGCGCGGACCGGTCCCGGCGGCCCGGTTGGCTTCGGCCAGCCGCGCCTCGCGTTCCCGGTCCTTGACCCTGGCACGCTCGCGATAGCGGGCAAGCGAGCCTGCGGCGGCGGAACTCGCCCTGCCCCAGATTCCGACCAGTTGCCCGGCAACCCGCCCGGTCGTTCCCCCCGCCCAGACCAGCTCGAACGGCGAGAACAGCTTCCAGCGCTCGTCGCCCCACAGGATGCTGCGGGCGATCATCTGCCCGGCCATGGCCGAGGTGTTCATGCCTTGGCGGCCGAAGCCGCTTGCGACCCAGAGGCCTTTGCGCAACTGGCCGATCTGCGGCATGCCATGCACGGTCTGGCCGGTGGCGCCGCCGAACATGTCGGTGATCTCGACATTGCCGAGCTGGGGAAAGATCGACCGGATCCGCCGCCTGACGCTGCCTGCAAAGCGCTGCGGCCGTGCGGCCCAGGTGGTCTCCGGACTTTCCCACATCAGCCGGTCGCCATCGACGATCCGGAAATGATCGACGCCGTCGGAATCCATCACCGATCCCTTGAAGGCGATGATCTCGTGCACGCGCTCGCCGAGCGGCGCGGTGATGCCGGCATAGCGCCAGACCGGCAGCAGCGTCTCCGACAGGCGCCGCAACGGCGCGCCGAGATGGATGTTGCCGGCGAGCACGATATGGGTGGCGCGCAGCCGCGCCGAGGGCGTGACGATGCGCTTGCGGATGCCGGAATGATCGATGCTGACGACCGGCGTGTCCTCGAAGATGCGGGCGCCTGCGCGCCGCGCCAGCGCCGCGAGGCCGTGCACATATTTGCGCCCGTCGACCTGGAACGCCTTCGGATAATGCACGCCGTGGAAGTAGCGATCGGTCTTGAGTGCGGCGCGGACGCGATCGACCTGCCAGCCCTCGGCCTCGGTGTCGAAATCCTCGTTCAGCATCTGCAACCGGCTGATCAGCCGGTCGCCGGCATCGACGTTGGAGACCTCGAGCACGCCGTCGGTCGGGCCGATCCCGGGCATGTTCTCTTCGGTGGCGTTGGCCCGGACGAACTCGGCGCCCTCTTTCGACAGTGTCCACAATTCCCGCGCATCCTCGAAGCCGATGCGCTCGATCAGCTCGGCGAGCGGCAGCGCGAAGCCCGGCATCACGGTGCCGAGTTGATTGCCGGAAGCGTTCCAGCCGATGTGGCGGCCCTCGAGCACCGCGACGCTGGCCCCCAGCCGGGCCGCCTCGAGCGCAATGGAGAGCCCTGCAAGCCCCGCCCCGATCACGCAGATATCGGCGTCGAGATCAAACGACAGTCGCGCGCGTTCACGAAAGCCGGCTTCTTCCTGGGACACGCTTGTGAAAGTCTCGCTCATGCCGTTTCTTAGAGCATGATCCGGAAAAGTGTGCAGCGGTTTTCCGAAAAGATCATGCTCAAAACAAAAATTTAAAGCGCGATGGGGATTGTCCTAATCTCATCGCGCTTTAGAGGACTGTGCAGGCCCTTGTCACCTTGCCCTCAACCGGCACCTGTAGATTATTCTGGAACGCGTAACGATTCGAGAGTGCCATGCGCCGTTTGATGCTGCTGCGTCACGCCAAGACCGAGACTGACGCGCCGAGCGGCCGTGACCAGGACCGCCGGCTCGACGACCGCGGCCACAAGGATGCCGCCGAAATCGGCGACTGGATGGCCGCCCATCCCCCCTTTCCCGAGGCCGTACTGGTATCGCATGCCGTCCGGGCTCGGCAGACCTGGGACATTGCCTGGGAGACCATGAAGGACCGCGTCGCAGCGCCGCAGGTCGAGGTCCTGCCGGAACTCTACGCCGCCGATCCCGCCCAGATCCTGGAATCCATTCGCACTGCAACCATCCCGGCTGATCCGAGGCAATTGCTGCTGGTCGGCCACAATCCGGGCATGCACGAGATCGCCCTGATGCTGACGGGCGGCGGCGATCCGGCCGCCGCCAAGGCGCTCGCCGACAATCTGCCCACGTCGGGGCTTGCGATCTTCGAGTTTGACGTCAAGGATTGGGGTGACGTGGCTTACCGCCGCGGCAGGCTGGTGCTGTTCGTCAGTCCAAGGCTGCTTCGAAGCTAAGGCTACTTCGATCGGGTTGATCGCGCGACGTGCCGGCAAAACGTCCTGACTGGAAGATTTGGAGGCGCAGATGTTCAAGTCCATCCTCGTGCCCATCGACCTCGCCGACACAGACCTCGCCAAGCCGGCGATCGCGACCGCGGCAACGCTGTCGCAGACCTGGAGCGGCGTGGTGCGCTTGCTCAACGTGCTGCCGATGACGCCGGTGATGCTGGCCGAATACGTGCCGGCCGATTTCGACGAGCAGCAGCGCCAGACCTCGGAAGAAGCCCTCGCCATCGTCGCACGCGAGTCCGGCATCGAGCCTTCCCGCATCTCCAGCGTGGTGCGCCAGGGCGGCATCTATCACGAGATCCTGGAGGAAGCCGTTCACATGAAGGCCGAGCTGATCGTGATGACCTCGCACCGGCCGGCGATGCGCACCTATTTCCTCGGCTCCAATGCCGGGCATGTCGTGCGCTACGCAAAATGCTCCGTGCTGGTGGTCAGGCACTAGGCACCGCACCAACTTCGTCATTGGGCGCAACTCGTAGCCCGGATGGAGCGTCCGAGCTACCCTATTTCCGGTTGCTGCCGACCGATCATGCGGACCTGGGATCGGCTGTCAGCGACATTCGTGCGCGGCCTAAAATGCCAGGGAACTACGTCGACGGCGGCGGCCCGCGCCGCCAAATTGCACACCGCGACCTTCAAGCACGGTGCTGGACCAGCTGCTTGAAAACCACAGGGACAATGGCGGCACAAGCACGCAACGCATACCGCAACAGCATGACCACCTACGCGAAGTCGCTGTTGGACGTGGCGGTCGGCGAATTGACACCGTGGTGGTCGTCAAGGTGATCAAGGTGGAGTGGAAGAGCGCGCCGCAGACCATGGATCGGGTTCTCCAGAGAATCGGCGAGGTGCTCCGCTTTGCCGGGGTGCGCGGCTTTCGCAAGCCGGGACCGCTGCCGACGCGCTAAGCCGATCGCCGCAGCGCGAGGCAACTGGTCAAGAGGCCCTCGGCTCCGCTTCGCCGAGCCGCGCAGTTGGGTTGCAAAAGGTCTCCAGCACTATGGCAAGGATAACTCAAGTTGCGCATTCGATCGCGCTTTGATGCTGTCTCGGTTTTGCCTCATAAGGGGCGCGCCGCGGGGGGCGGCCCAACATAGGGAGTTCTATTAGATGAGAAAGTTTGTGCTCGCGTTGCTCTCGACCGTCGCTCTCGGCCCGATCAGGGCCCAGGCTGCCGACTTGGCGCCGATCCGTATGCTAGGGAAGGCTCCGGCTATCACCCAGCAGGCGGGCAACTGGACGGGCTTCTATATCGGCGGCAACGTTGGTTACGGCTGGGGCAACTACGGCGCTTCAAACGTCATCGGGACGTTCGTGAACTCGAACGGCGGTTCGGCCCCATATGGCTTCAACGCTGTATCTGACAACGGTAATGGCATCACCGCCGGTATCCAGGCCGGCTACAACTGGCAAATCGAGCAGACGGTGCTCGGCATCGAGGCTGATTGGCAGTATCTCAATTCAAAGACTAGCATCGGCAATTCGGCCATTGCCATTCTGCCCGCCATCGGCAGCAATTTCAACGGCAGCGCTTCCGTCAGCACCGATTGGTACGCGACGTTCCGCGGCCGAGTGGGTTATGCGTTTGGGCCGGCTTTGCTCTATGCAACTGGCGGTATAGCGTTGGCTGAAACCAAGCTGAGCGCGAGTGCTACGGGCAGTATCCCCACCAGCCTTTTCCCGCTTACCTATGGACCGTTAGGCTCCATGAACGCTTCTGACCGCGCCATTTTGGTGGGCTACGTGGTCGGCGGCGGCCTCGAATATTCCCTTGGGGCAGGTTGGTCCGTGAAGGGCGAGTATCTGCACATGGGCTTCGGCACGAACGGCTATAACTTAACTGGCTCGCTTCAATCACCGGCCGGCTTAACCGGCGTCATCACGAGTCGCGTCGATATCAAGTCGAGCGTCGACATCGCCCGTGTCGGCGTAAACTATCGTTTCTGATCGGCAAGTCTCAAAAGTGAGCAGAGCGCAATCCGGGGCCGCTGTGCCCGCATGGATGGAATCCCGGATTGCGCTGCGCTCCGTCCGGCTCAAAGCCCTTGCATTGCCCGTCGGGCAAAACACCCAAGCTGTCAGTCAACGCCCGCCGCTGAAAATATTCCACTTTACCGAAATTCGGAAATCACGTATGTGTCACCGCAACCCGGCCCAAGGAAGAGGGGCGTATCGCGATCGTCACGAACGCGGGCCGGACAGCGGCGGACGCTGGGCCACACCGGCGCGAATGGTTTCGCAGGGCGGGCAACCGTGAGCGAAGGCGTCGCGCACACGACCGGTGCTGACAGCGTACGGCAAAACCGTGTCGTCCTGACGCCCGGGGTCTGTGCGTCAAGTCTTGTGGTGATGTGGCGGCCCGACCGGGTTCGCGCATCAGCCATCCATGAGGCGACGGGGGCAATAGTGCATCGCTCCCCGGGGAGAGCACGGCATAAGCCGTAAAACCGCTGCGCAGGGAAGGCCGGACGTTTTGGCTTCACCTGTATGCCGCTGTGCAGATTTTCCTACTGCAACTTCGCACAGTGGACCGCGGGTGCCAGCCGGCGCCCGGTCTTCCCTGCGCCCTCTTTCATTTGAGGGTGAGACGGCGAAGCAAAGCTCGGGCGAAATGCGCCGCGAGGATGCGAAGGTGTGTCTGCGAGTGAGATGCGAACTCAAGGAGCGACAGTGCTACCCACAAACGCCGTCATTGCGAGCGCAGCGAAGCAATCCAGAGTCTTTCCGCGGAGGGATTCTGGATTGCTTCGCTGCGCTCGCAATGACGATGTTGAAGCAGGTGTGCCTGAAAACTCAGTGTGGTGCCCCGGACGCAGCGCGTCCGGGACAAGAGCGAAGCGCTTTACAGATACCGCGTCAGCTCTGCTTTGGCCTGGCCGTAGACCGCGTCCTCGATCTGACTGCGCGTGATGCCGATGTCGCGCAAGGCGCGGTCATCGAGATCGTTCAGCGTCTTGACGGCGGAGCGTTGCTCCAGGCGGTCGAACAGCGCATAGGCGCCGTTGGCCAGCTTGCGGAAAAATCCGTCCGACGAGGATGAGCGTAAACTCCGCCCGGCGGTCTGCGAGATCGTGGTCATTGTCCTTCTCCGGCCTGTTGTCCACGCGGCGAAGCGGATGCCGTTGGCGCAAGCGCCCGAGCGCCTGCACCTCATTTGCCTCGGATTGCTCTCGCTCTCCTCGGCTCAATCGTGAAGCTTGATGGAACTTAAATGCTCCAGTACACTACTCGGAGCAAGTGAAACATTGCTCTCGGTGCAATAATGTCCAAGTTCGAATACGTGAAGCTTGCCGATGCCATTGCTCTCGATATCTCTAACGGCACGTTAAGGCCGGGCGACCGGCTGCCGCCGCAGCGCAATTTTGCCTATGACCGTGGCATCGCGGTCTCGACCGCGAGCCGGGTTTATACGGAGTTGCTCCGCCGTGGCCTCGTCGTCGGCGAGGTCGGCCGCGGCACCTTCATCTCCGGCGCCATCAGGCGCGAGGTCGAGGCGCTGAGCGAGCCGCGCGATGCGCGGATCGATTTCGAGGTCAATTACCCGCTGCTGCCGCAGCAATGGGCGATGATCGCCAAGAGCCTTGCAGGCCTCGAGCGCGTCGACGCGCTCGAATCCGCGCTGCGCGTCTCCACCAGCACCGGCACCAAGAGCGCGCGCAATGCGGCCGCCGCCTATCTCGCGCGCAAGGATTTCGCGCCACAGGCCGAGCAGATCGTCTTCACCGCCAACGGCAAGCAGTCGCTCGCGGCCGCCCTCGCAGCCCTCGTTCTCACCGGCGGCCGCTGCGGCGTCGAGGCGCTGACCTATCCTTACGTCAAGAGCATCGCCGCGCGGCTCGGCGTGACGCTGGTCCCGATTCCGATCGACGAATTTGGCGCGCGCCCCGACGCCATCCAGAAGGCGCATCGCGAGGCGCATCTGTCGGCGCTGTATCTCCAGCCCATCATCCAGAACCCGCTCGGCGTCACCATGAATGCGACGCGGCGCGCCGACATCATGCGCGTCGCCGAGAAGCTCGATCTCACCATCATCGAGGATGCCGTCTACGGCTTCCTGGCCGACGACACGCCGCTGGCCGCGCTCGGCCCCGACCGCTGCATCGTGATCGACAGCCTTTCCAAGAAGGTCGCGCCGGGCCTCGCGCTCGGCATCCTGGTCGCGCCGCCGCGATTGCGCGAGAGCGTGATGAGCGCGGTCCGCACCGGCGGCTGGATCGCGTCCGGCCATGCGCTGGCATCCGGACAGCGGCTGATGGCCGACGGCACCGTCGCCGAGCTGACGCGGTTGAAACGCATCGACGCCGCGCGCCGCCAGCAGACCGCGGCAAGGCTGCTCGCCGGCTACCAGCTCGCCGCGGATCCGCGCTCCTATCATCTCTGGCTCACGCTGCCGGCGCACTGGCGCTCGCAGACCTTCGTCGCCGCGGCAGCCCGGCGCGGCATCGCGCTGACACCGTCCTCGACCTTCGCGATCGCCCATGGCCACGCACCGAACGCAGTGCGGCTCGCCCTCGCTCCGCCTTCGTTCGAGCAGCTCGATTCCGGTCTGCGCACGCTCGTGTCGTTGCTCGGCACCAAGGAAGAGGATTTCGACTCGACGGAGTAGCGCGCGCTTGCCCCAAGCTCAGGCCGCCGGCCATTCCGCGATGAAGCCCCTCGCCTTGTAAGGCTCGATCTTGTCCCATTCATGCAGCATGCGGCGGCAAAATTCGGGATCGGTGTGCCAGAGCGCGCGTGACGTCGCAAAGCTGTCGACCGTGAGCAGCATTTTCTCGACCTCCGGCCAGTGCCGGTGCAGCGTCATCGGATAACGCCGCGCGGTCCAGGTGTTGCCGAGGCAGATCACGCGGCGGACATTGTGCAGCCCGAGCGCCGCGTCGATGATCGGCAGCGAGAGGATCACGTTCTCGCCGGTGTTTAGGGCACGATGCTCCTCGAGGATTCGGTCGGCCGGAATGCCCGCCGCGACCATCGCCGCCTTGATGATCGTGCACTCGGATTGCTCCGAGCCCGCCGTCACGCCGCCGCTGACAATCGACCAGCGAAAATAGCCCTGGCGCCACAGTCGCCCCGCCGTATCGGCCCGCAGCGCCACGTCCTCTCGGGTGCCGAACATGAACAGGAGGTCCGCCGGCTGCAGCGGCGTCTCGATGAGATGGGCGCGGTTGATCTCGGAGATCTCATCCGCCGAAGGCCTCCGCGTGCTGCGATCCAGGGTTGACATGGCAGCACGATGCGACACCGCCGCAACGACGCGAAGTCACGTTTGATTGCGGCCCATTGCACCAAAGGCAAGGCATTTAGGGCAGCAACGCTCTCGGCAGGCGATCGAAGCTGTAGCTCCGCGGCTGGTTACGCCGGACGAAACCGCCGATCTGCCAGGCGAACAGCGCGGCAAAACCGATGATGAACAGCGCGCCGGCGAATTCGCCGATCGCGAGCGCGCGGACCAGGAGCCCCGTCATCGCCACCGCAAGCACCGCAAGAAAAGCCAGTATTGTCGCGTAGGTCCTGCGGCCAAGGCCCGCGGTCAATTCGGCGCGGCTGCCGGCCTGCGCCATGCGCGCGTGCAGCGCGACGATGAAGTTGCGAAAGCCATTGTCCTGCGGCGCCATCAGGGCCGCGGTCTGCCAGCTCGTCGACAGGATCGCGATGCGGCCGCCACTGGCATGGCTGACATCGGCGCGAAAGCGGTGCTGCTGCATCGACACCGGGCGGAACGACAGCCGGATTGCACTGATCTCGCCATAACGCCACAGGCCCGAACGGCTGCCGATGTGCCAGGACAGCCCCTCCTCCGTCAGCTCGAAGCGATGCGCCGAGCCGATCAGCGACGCCTTGTAGGCATAGCTCGCACCCGCAGCCATCTCAGCTCCCGAATCCCGCATCTTCACAATCGATCCTATCCGGGCGATCCACTCTGCGATCCGCTTGCGTGAGCGCCCTGCCCCATCCTACAAGCGAGCCATGGCTGAGACGATTTTTTTTCCGCGCCGCCTGATTCTCGGCGCCGCCGTGATCTCCGGCGTGCTGCTCGCGCTCGCCGTGCACATGCTGGGCGCGCGCTACGGGCTCGACCTCGGCGGCCTCTGGCACTCGGACACGCACGAGTTCATACCGGCGGGCGCGGCGATCGCCTGGTGGCTGATCGCCTCCGTCGGCTTCTCCGGCGGCTATTTCACGGCGACATTGATGCAGAGCGCCGTCTCGGGCCAGATCCCGCAACGGATGCGACAATTCCTGATCGCGGTCGGCGTGCTGCTGCTTGCGGGTGCTGGCCAGGTGGCCTCGGCGCCGAGCCCGGTGCCGACGGTCTCGGGCGTGCTGGCCGGAATTGCCGCGCTGGGCCTCGGTGCTGTGATGGCGTTCTGCGGCGCGCATTTCGCACTGCGCCGCGGCTAACCTCAGGCGGTTGCGCGCAACGGCGGTCGGTCCAGCATGATCGCGACATCGGAAGCCGGCCGCGGCTTGCTGAACAAATAGCCCTGCGCCTGGGTGCAGCCTTCGCGCCGGAGCAGCTCGAGTTGCCCGTCGTTCTCGACCCCCTCTGCCGTGGTGACAATGCCGAGGCTGCGGCCGAGGCCAGTCACGGCACGGATGATCGCCATGGAATCCTCGCGCGTCGCGAGTTCCGACACGAAGGAGCGGTCGATCTTGATCTTGTCGAACGGGAAGCTGCGCAGATAACTCAGGGACGAATAGCCGGTGCCGAAATCGTCGAGCGAGATGCGCACGCCCATTGCGCGCAGCTCGTGCAGGGTGGTCAGCGCCGCCTCACTGTTCTGCAGCAGCACGGATTCGGTGATCTCGAGTTCGAGACGGCGCGCGTCGAGGCCCGACAACGCCAACGCCTCGGTCACGGATGCGATCAGATTTGGGTTCCTGAACTGCACGGGCGACAGGTTGACCGCGACGTCGACATCGTCAGGCCAGGTCGCGGCGTCGGTGCAGGCGGAGCGTAGCACGAAATCGCCGAGCTGGATGATGAGGCCGGTCTCCTCGGCCAATGGAATGAAGCTGAGGGGCGCGATCAGGCCGCGCTGCGGATGATTCCAGCGCAGCAGCGCCTCGAACGCGACGACGCGACCGCTGGCGACGTCGCGGATCGGCTGGTAGTACGGCTGGAACTCGTCACGTTGCAGCGCCGCGCGCATATCCATCTCCAGCAGACGCCGTGCTTGTGCGCGCGCATCCATGCCGGTCTCGAAGAAGCGATAGGTGCCGCGACCATCCGCCTTGGCGCGGTACAGCGCGAGGTCGGCGTTCTTCAGCAGTTCATCGGGATTGTCGCCGTCCTGCGGGGACAGCGAGATGCCGATGGAGACACCGATGATGATCTGATGGTCGTCGATCTCGTAAGGCGCCGAGATCACCTCGACCAGGCGGCCGGCAAGGGACCTTGCCGCGGCTTCCTCGGAACGTCCGATCTGGACCACGGCGAATTCGTCGCCACCGAGCCGCGCCACGGTGTCGCTCTCGCCGACGGTGACCTTCAGCCTGCGCCCGACCTCCTTGAGCAGCGCATCGCCGATGGGGTGGCCGAGCGAGTCGTTGATGTCCTTGAAGTGATCGAGATCGAGACAAAGCACGGCGAGCTGGTCGCCCGATCCGGTCCGGCGCAGTCCCTGCACGAGCTGCTCGTGGAACAGCACGCGGTTCGGCAAACTGGTCAGCGCGTCATGGCGGGCCATGTGCGAGATCTTGGCCTGGGCCTCCAGCCATTCGGTGATATCCTCGAAGGTGGCGACCCAGCCGCCACCCTGCATCGGCTGGTTGACGACCCGGATGGAGCGGCCGAACCTGGTCACGATGTCGGTCGTGGTGCGGCTCTCGCGGGCGTCGGCGACGAGGCGCGCGAAGAATTCGCCGGCATCGCCCTGCCACTGACCCTTCGCCTGCTCCTCCCGCAGCACGTCGACCAGCAGTCGGCCGGTGAGCAGGATATCGGTGCGGCCAAGCATCGCAGCATAACGCTCGTTGAACAGGATGATCTTGCCGTCCGCATCGAACATGCACAGTCCCTGCGACATGTTCTCGAGCGCGGTATCCAGCACGACCTGCTGGCGGCCCAGTTCGCCCTTGGCGCGGCGATCGAGCAGCGCGGCCACCAGCGCAATCGCGATGATCGCAACTGCGGCACCCGCGGTAAGAAAGGACAACGAGGCCGGCGGGATCGATAACCCGCTGATCGCGAGCGTCGGATCCGGCGTCAGAACGACAGCGCCCATTGCGGTGAAATGATGTGCGACGATGGCGACCGTCAGCAGTGTGCTTGCGGTCAGCGCGTGGAAGAGGTCGTCGCGCCGCGCAGCGACGAACAGCGCGAGCGCCGCGAAAACAATTCCGAACAGTACCGAGGCGGCAACCGTGCTCCCGATCCAGTCGACCCGTGCCGGCATCTCCAGCGCCGCCATTCCGGTATAATGCATCGTCGCGACCGCGGCGCCGACGATGGCGCCGCCGAGCACGATCCACGGCGCGCGCACGGAAGATGCCGCAAGACTCAGCCCCACGAAGGTTAAGGAGATCGCGAAGATCAGGGAAAGGATCGTCACCGGGATGTTGTAGGCGCCGGCACCGCCCGGCCCGTAGGCGAGCATCGCAATGAAATGCGTCGCCCAGATGCCGCATCCGCTGACGGCGGCATCCAGGGCGATCCAGACCAGACGCCCGGAGCCGTGCGTCGCGCGCGCCCGGTGAAACAGGCTGATCGCCGCCGCGCTTGCGAGCAGGCACACCGCGCCGCCAAGCGCGACGAGCCGCCAGTCGTGCTCCTCGGTGAGACAGTAGAGAACTTGATGCATTGCGGGCCCCTATCGACCCACACTTGAACCGACAGAGATGGACAGTCGGTAACCGGCTACGTGCCTGTTTCGGGGATGGTGAACGGAAGCTGTGTTCAATCGCTCGGATTGTTCATCCGCGCGAAGGCGCGCCGAGGCCGATCACGGCGGCGGCGAGCAGCAGCACGGCCGCCGACACGACCAGCGACAGGTGCAGGCCGGTCACAAACGCGCCTTCCGAGGCCACCAGCGAACCGAACAGCGCAACGCCGAGCACGCTGCCTGTCTGCCGCGTGGCGTTCAGGACGCCCGCCGCGATGCCGGAGCGTGCCTTCTCGACGCTGCCCAGCAAGGTCGAGGTCAGCGGCGGCACCAGCAGCCCAAGTCCGCTGCTGATCGCGATCATCTGCGCAAAGATCGCCCAATAGCTTGTGCCGGCCTCGATCCACAGCAGGCCGAGACAGCCGAGCGCCGAGACGCAGGCTCCGACGACGATGGTCGGGCACGGGCCGATACGCTCGGCGAGGCGCGGGGCCAGCAGATTGACCGGCAGCACCACCGCCATCATCGGCACGAAGGCGAGACCGGTCCACCACGCCGACAGGCCGTTGATCCTCTGGAAGTAAAGGCTGAGCACGAAGATCAACCCGTAAATCGCGACGTTCACGAGCAGGCCGACGAGCGCGGTCAGGCTGAACAGCCGGTGATCGAACAGGGACAGGGGCAGCATCGGCTGCGTCGCGCGGCTCTCGCGCCAGACGAACAGCACCGCCAGGAGAGCGGCTGAAGCGAACGCCGCGAGCACAGCCGGATGCTGCCAGCCAAGCGCGCCCCCCTCGATGATCGCGCCGGCGAGCGCCCCCAGCGCACCAATTGCCGCGAGCTGGCCGGGCAGATCGATCTCGCGTGAGGGCGCGCGCGTGGTCTCGGTCGCATAGCGCCAACTCAGCCAAAGGCCGATGAGGCCGATCGGAAGGTTGACGAGAAAGATCGCGCGCCAGCCGACCAGCGTGATCAGCGCGCCGCCGACGAAGGGGCCCGCGGTGAGCGCGAGGCTCGCACCGGCCGCCCAGATCGCGACGGCGCGGCCGCGCTCGCGGTCGTCCGGATAGGCATGATTGAGCAGGGCAAGAGAATTCGGCACCAGGATCGCCGCCGCCAGGCCCTGGACCAGCCGCGCCCCAATCAGCACGGTCGCATTGGGCGACAGCGCACAGGCGAGCGAGGCCGCGGTGAAGATTGCGAAGCCCGCCATGAAGACGCGCTTGGCGCCGATGCGGTCGCCGAGCGCGCCGGCCGTCAGGATGAAGGCGGCAAACGCAATGGTGTAGGCGCTGACAACCCATTGCAGCTCAGCGACGCCGCCGCCGAGCGTCTTGCCCATCGCGTCGAGCGCGGTGTTGACAATGGTGACGTCAAGTTGCACCACGCCATAACCAAGGCTCATCGCGGCAAGGGTGAGGGACGTTGCAAGCCGGGAGCCGGAATGCGGCACGCCGGCTTCGAAGGCTTCGTATCTTGCGGTGCTTACTCGCATGCTGCCATCTCGGTTGCAGCCCCATGCGAACGATACGCTTCCAGCCCCTCGTCCTGTTACGACAAGGATCGAATGATGGATGCGTGACGGATGCGTCATGTTCGAGCGTCGCGCGGATGGCCGCGCGACGCTCTATTCTGGCGACGCCTGGCCTCAGCTCGCAGCGCGCAGATTCACCTTGCTCTCGGCGATCGTGGTCAGCTTCTTGTCGGTGGCCTTCTCCTCCTCGAGCGTCTTGGCGAGCACGCTGGCGCAGTCGTTGCGGCCGAGTTGCTTGGCCCAGGCGATCAGGCTGCCGTAGCGGACGATCTCGTAATGCTCCGCCGCCTGTGCCGCGTTGATCAGCGCGGCGTCGAGCACCGCCTTGTCGGCGACTTCGCCGGCGGTCTCGTCGGCTTCCTCGATGATGCCGTCGATCGCGGGGCAATCAACCGCCTTCACCTGCGCACCGTGCATCTTGAACACTTCCTCGAGGCGCTTGACGTGCTCCCTGGTTTCTTCGAGGTGCGTCAAAAAGCCCTGCTTCAGCTGCGGATCGGTCGCCTTATCCGCCATTTTCGGCAGAGCCTTGGTGAGCTGCTGCTCGGCGTAATAGATGTCCTGGAGCTGATGCACGAACAGGTCGTTCATGGTTTTGATGTCTTTTGTGAACAATCCCATCGGTCCGATCCTCTCGGGTTGTGGGAACACGGAGGCACCGGCTTGCAGGAGAAGCCGGTTATTCCGCCATGTTCGATTGCTGATGCGGCACTAACCAGCGCACGGCATCGTCGTTCCAAAAAAGCCCTCATCTCTTGCGCTGGAACAATACCGGCCATGCAGGATCTGAGACTATGTCACGGACGGACGCGACCGATCCCCCGACTCATATGCTTAACGCGCGTCCGATGTGAACCGCGTATGACAAAGTGGCTGGTCCAAGGCAGAACCTATCCTTGTCAAGGGCTGCACAAGTCACTGTTTTTGCCTTAAATGAGCTACATCATGCCTAGCGATCCAAGCCCACATCGGGCACTGATCGCATCCGACCGGCCAATGTCTGGCCTGGTCGGTCTTGCCCCCCGCCGGGAGGATGAATGCACGGACTGCTGACCGCGCTGAAGCGCGGCTTCAAGAGATGGATCGGCTGGCGGCGACTCGGCGTTGCGGCGAGCGTCTTCATCATCGCGTTCGCGATCACCACACTGGTACGGACGCTGAAGGGCATCGACACCGGGGTCATCCTGACCGCGTTGACCGAGATCCCCCGCGGCAATATCGGGCTGGCGGCGATCTGCGTATGCTTCGCGTTCTGTACGCTGACCTTCTACGACTTTTTTGCACTGCGAACGATCGGCAAGAAGCACGTGCCTTATCGCATCGCAGCGCTCTCCAGCTTCACGTCCTATTCGATCGGCCACAATATCGGCGCCACCGTCTTCACCGGCGGCGCGATCCGCTTCCGGATCTATTCGGATTACGGGCTGAATGCGATCGACGTCGCAAAAATCTGCTTCCTGTCGGGCCTGACCTTCTGGCTCGGTAACATCTTCGTGCTCTCGATCGGCATGGCCATCCATCCGGATGCCGCTTCCTACATGGATCAGCTGCCGTCGTCGATCAACCGGCTGATTGCGATCGGCGGCCTCGCCTCGATCGGCGCCTATCTGGTCTGGCTGTGCATGGGCGAGAAGCGCCGCGAACTCGGCCAGAAGGGCTGGAAGGTGGTGCTGCCGTCAGCGCCGCTGACGCTGGTGCAGATCCTGATTGGCGTCGTCGATCTCGGATTCTGCGCGCTGGCGATGTACCTTCTGGTGCCGGCCACTCCGCAGATCGACTTCCTGTCGCTCTCCGTGGTGTTCATTTTGGCGACTTTGCTCGGCTTCGCCAGCCACGCCCCCGGCTCGCTCGGCGTGTTCGACGCCGCCATGCTGGTGGCGCTGCCCGAATTCGGCCGCGAGCAGCTTCTCGCCACGCTCCTCGTCTTCCGCATCCTCTATTTCGTGATCCCGTTCGGTCTTGCCATCTCCATCATGGGCGCACGCGAGCTCTGGATGAATGTGGTGGAGCCCTGGCAGGAGCGCCGACGGCTGGCGGAGGCCTGTGCGCAGGCCAACCTGCCCAAGCAGGTGGCAGCGATGGAGCGCGAGCGTTCGCTGCGGCAGGCCAGCAAACGCTGAGCGTGATCCGGAAAAGTGCGAAGTGGTTTTCCGAAAAGATCATGCTCCCACGATAGTCCGCTAGACGCCGGCCCGCAAAACCGTCAGACCAATGTTGCAGGCGGAGAGCAGCTCTCTTATTTCCGCCTCAACTTTGCCGTTGAAGACGCGGGCCATGATCCCTTTCTTCCATCGCCGTTTCCTCGCCGGTGCCCTGCTGCTCGCCGGGCTCCTCACCGCCTTCCCACCGGAGCGGGCGGCCGCGCAGGACGCGGGCGCCATGCAGATCAGCTGGGAGGTGCGCAACCGATTCCGGCTGTTCCGCGAGGAGCGCGACTTCCTGCTCCATGTCGAGAACGCGCGTAACCGCAGCATCCTCGCCGCCGAGCAATCGCTGGAGCTCCAGAGCGAGGGCCGCGGCTGGGCCCGCAACATGGTCAACCGGCTCTGCATCGACCTCCAGGGCCGGGTCAACCAGCCCTGCACCCGCGACAACACGAAGGAAAACTACCTCACCCCCATCGACCATCCCGTCACCGTGCGCCTCGCCGGCGCGGTGCCGGTCGGCTCCACCTGCGCCTGGTCGTTCGACGACGGCGACGGGCCGCAACAATCCACCTTCGACTGCGCCGAGCCGATCAATCTGCGGGTCCGCTACGGCAAACAGACGGTCGCGAGCGTCGATGTCTCCTCCGGCTCCGATCCGACCCAGCGGGTCCAGACCGAGATCCAGGTCCGCGACATCTTCGTCGCTGGCCTCGGAGACAGCATCGCCTCGGGTGAAGGCAATCCGGACCGGCCGCTGGCGCTGTCGGACGAAGGTTTTTGCTTCCGCTCCTATCTCGGCACCGCCGGCGCGCAGTATTACCGGCCGAGCCGAGCCGGCTTCAAGGGCGGCCGCGCCTGCGAAGCGCCGGATACGCTTGCCAACTGGCAGCGCTACAGCGCGCTCTGGTTCAACTCGCCTTGCCACCGATCGCTCTACAGCTACCAGGCCCGCACCGCGCTGGCGCTTGCGGTACGCTACACCCACGTCGCGGTGACCTTTCTGCCGCTCGCCTGCACCGGCGCCAGCATCAGCGACGGGCTGCTCGGCTCGCAACGCGCCCGCGAATGCCCGCCCGGCAAGACCGGGGTCTGCAACATCAGCGTGAACGCGCAGGTCGCCGAGTTGCGCGAGGCGCTGACCGCCGCCAGGAAACGCCAGCCCGAGCGCACGCTCGACCTCGTGCTGCTCTCGGTCGGCGCGAACGACGTCTATTTCTCCGGCCTCGTCGCCGACGTGATCGTCGAGACCGCAACCGAGCGCGCAATATTCCGCCGCTCCGGCGTGATGGCGAGCGTCGATGATTCCCGCGATGCGCTGGCGCGCGAGCTGCCGCAGAATTTCGTCAAGCTGCGCGAGGCGCTGAAGCCGCTGGTCGGCGGCGACCTCTCGCATGTGGTCTACGTCTCCTATGCCAACCCGGCGCTCGCCGATGGCGGCGTGCCCTGCCGCGGCGGCCGCGCCGGCTTCGACATTCATCCGTCCTTCAACGCCGACCCGCAGCGCCTTGCCCGCGTCTCGACCTTCGTCGACACCGAATTCCTGCCGCAACTCAAGGGGCTCGCCACCTGCACCCGTGGCGCGCTGTGCCGCGATCCCGAGGCCGACCGCATGACCTTCGTGGATTCGCATCAGGCGGCGTTCGCCGATCACGGCTTCTGCGCGCATTCGGGCAACGATCCCGAATTCGACCGCACCTGCTTTGCCGAGAACGGCCAGAGCTTCAATCCTGATATCGTGAGTGCGGCGAGCCAGCCGATGCTGTGCGGCCGCGGTGCCTCCGAATTCCGCGCCTATTTGCCGCGCGCGCGGTGGATCCGCGACGCCAACGACAGCTATTTCGCCGCGATGACCTATCCGCAAGGCTTGCCGGCGGCGAGCCAGCCGACCGACATCCACGACGCGACCTGGGGCGTGCTCTCCGCCGTCTATGGCGGCGCCGTGCATCCGAGCGCCGAAGGCCACGCCGCGATGGCGGACGCGGCGCTGCCGGCGGCAAGCGCCGTGCTGGGTCTGGATGCGGCACCGCCGGGCGTGACACGCGGGCTGCTCGCGCCGCTGCTGCCGGCCGCGCGGCAGTAGACGCGCGCAGCCTCTACCCGCACACTGTCATCGCCCGCGCAGGCGGGCGATCCAGTACTCCGTGACAGACGTGATTGAATCGAGACGTCGCGGCGTACTGGATTCCCCGCCTTCGCGGGAATGACAACGGCGTGCGTGGTGGGATCGGGTTCGCCGTCACCTCGATCGTTCCTCCCACCTGCCGTTCCATCAATCCAAAAGCAGCATCGATCGATACTGCCTTGAACTTGGACACTTTGCCGCGCGCGCCTCTAGGAGTCGCAGTGGGGAAACGTTTCGAGTTCTAAGGAGGCGCGCAATGAGCGCAGTGATGTCCGCAGCGGATGTGAGAAGGTCTCGCGTCAGGCTGTTCATCGTGACCATGTTGTTCCTGGTCACGACCGTCAATTATGCCGACCGCGCCACGTTGTCGATCGCGGGGCCCGCGCTCTCCAAGGAGCTGCACCTCGATCCCGTCGCGATGGGCTACATCTTCTCGGCGTTCGGATGGTCCTATGTGATCGCGCAGGTGCCGGGCGGTTGGCTGCTCGACCGCTACGGCTCCCGCCTCGTCTATGCCTTCAGCATCATCGTCTGGTCGCTGTTCACGACGATGCAGGGCTGGGTCGGCTTCTTCAGCGCCGGCACCGCGATCGTCGTGCTGTTCGGCCTGCGCTTCCTCGTCGGCATCGCCGAAGCGCCGTCTTTCCCCGCCAACGCCCGCATTGTCGCGGCCTGGTTTCCGAGCAACGAGCGCGGCACCGCCTCTGCGTTCTTCAATTCCGGGCAGTATTTCGCAACCGTGATCTTCGCGCCGTTGATGGGCTGGATCGCGCACGACTACGGTTGGCGCTATGTGTTCTTCGTGATGGGCGCGCTCGGAATCATCATGGGCCTGGTCTGGATCAAGACCGTCTACGGGCCGAAAGAGCACCCCGGCATCAACGAGGCTGAATTCGACTACATCAAGGACGGCGGCGCGCTGGTCGATCTCGACGCGCCCAAAGACGATCTGAAGCAAGAGCGCGCGCCCGAGGCCGGCTCCGGGTGGGACCACATCCGCCAGCTGCTTTCCAACCGCATGATGCTCGGCGTCTATCTCGGCCAGTACTGCATCAACACGCTGACCTATTTTTTCCTGACCTGGTTCCCGGTCTACCTCGTGAAGGAGCGCGGCCTGTCGATCCTGCAAGCCGGCTTCGTCGCGACGCTGCCGGCGCTGTGCGGCTTCATCGGCGGCGTGCTCGGCGGCGTCATCTCCGACGCGATCCTGCGCAAGACCGGCTCGTTGACGATGGCGCGCAAGATCCCGATCGTCGGCGGCATGTTGCTGTCGATGTCGATCATCGCCTGCAACTATGTCGACGGCCAAGCGCTGGTGGTCGGCTTCATGGCGCTCGCCTTCTTCGGCAAGGGCATCGGCGCGCTCGGCTGGGCTGTCGTCTCCGACACCTCGCCGAAGGAAGCCGGCGGCGTCTCGGGCGGCCTGTTCAACACCTTCGGCAACCTCTCCTCGATCAGCACTCCGATCGTGATCGGTTACATCCTGGCCGCGACCGGCTCCTTCAACGGGGCGCTGATATTCGTCGGCGCCAATGCGCTGGTGGCCGCATTCGCCTATCTCGTGGTTGTCGGCAAGATCGAGCGCGTGGTGCTCAAACGTTCCTCCTGAGGGCTCCCCATGGGAGCTTGACCAGGCAACTTAACGGCGGCTTCACGGCCGCCGTCTTTGTTTTGGGAGTAATCGATGCTAGAAGCGCCGGGGAAACGCCTTATCCATCTAAGGCATGTATCGATGTTCGACCTCAACCAGCTCCGCTGTTTCGTCACGGTAGCGGAGGAATTGCATTTCGGCCGCGCCGCCGCACGGCTGAACATGACCCAGCCGCCGCTGTCCCGGCAGATCCAGGTGCTCGAGCACATCATCGATGCGCCGCTGCTGGAGCGTACCAGCCGCTCGGTGCGCCTGACGCCTGCCGGGCGCAGCTTCCTGCCGGAAGCGCGGCGCATCCTGAAGCTTGCGGAAAGCGCCTCGCAGGTCGCCCGCCGTATCGCGCTCGGCAAGTCCGGCTCGCTGAAGATCGGCTTCACCGCGGCCGCCGCCTACGGCTTCCTCCCCGAACTCGTCGCCGCCTGCCGCGCCAAGCTGCCCGAGGTGGACTTCTCGCTGAAGGAGATGGTGTCGGGCGACCAGTTCGAGGCGTTGACCTCGGGCCAGATCGATGCCGGCCTGCTCAGGCCCCCGATCGCGCGCCCCGAAATCGCCAGCCGCCGCGTCGTCGCCGAGCCCCTGCTCGCCGCGATCCCGAAAAAGCATCCGCTGGCGAATGCCGAGACCATCACGATCAAGGATTTCGACAACCAGCCCTTCGTGATGTATTCGCCCTATGAGAGCCGCTACTTCCACGACGTGCTGGTGGCGCTATTCACCCGCGCCGACATCCTGCCGCGCTATGTCCAGCACCTGAGCCAGATCCACTCCATCCTCGCCATGGTGCGCGCCGGCCTCGGCCTCGCCATCGTGCCGGCGGCGGCCGCGAGCCTGAAGATCGCGGACGTCCGCCTGCGGCCGCTGAAGCTGCGCACCCGCGTCCCGGTCGAGTTGTTCATGGTCTGGCGCCGCGACGACGACAATCCGCTGCTCTCGGCGCTCGTCAAGATCGCGAGCGAATTGTCCTCGGCGGAGGTGATGGAAGATTGATGCTGATTTCGCATTGGTCGATATAGGCTTTGGCTTGGACCCGCATCGAAGGGTCTCCTAAACCACGGTCGCATGGACGCGCAGCCTTTGCGTCCTCCACAACACGAGACCAGGGAGCAGCGCCCATGAGCAAGATGACCCCGCAGGAAATGGCCCAGAAGATCGGATCCGGCCTCCTCTCCTTCCCCGTCACGCCGTTCAAGGCGGATTACTCCTTCGACGATGCGACCTACCGCGCCAACATGGACTGGCTGTGCGGCTATGACGTCGCAGGCCTGTTCGCCGCAGGCGGCACCGGCGAGTTCTTCTCGCTGACGGCGGCCGAGGTTCCGCAGGTCGTCAAGATCGCCGTGGATGAGACCAAGGGCCGCGTGCCCGTGCTCGCCGGCACCGGCTACGGCACCGCCACCGCGCGCGAGATCGCGATCGGCGCGGAGAAGGCGGGCGTCGACGGCTTGTTGCTGCTGCCGCCCTATCTCACCCATGCCGAGCAGGACGGCCTTGCTGCCCATGTGGAAGCGATCTGCGCCTCCGTGAAGATCGGCGTCATCGTCTACAACCGCGACAACGCCATCCTCCAGCCCGATACGCTCGCCCGCCTCGCCGAACGCTGCCCGAACCTCGTCGGCTACAAGGACGGCATCGGCGACATCGAGCTGATGACCCGCGTCTACACCAAGCTCGGCGACCGCCTGACCTATATCGGCGGCCTGCCGACGGCTGAGACCTTCGCGCTGCCCTATCTCGACATGGGCGTGACCACCTACTCTTCGGCCGTATTCAACTTCGTTCCGGAATTCGCCACCAACTTCTACGCCGCCGTGCGCAAGCGCGACCACGCGACGATCCACGCCGGCCTGAAGGATTTCATCCTGCCGCTGATCGCGATCCGCAACCGCAAGAAGGGCTATGCGGTCTCGATCATCAAGGCCGGCATGAAGGTGATCGGCCGCGATTCCGGCCCCGTCCGCCCGCCGCTGACCGATCTCACCGAGCAGGAGATCGCGGAGGTCACGGCGCTGGTGAAGAATCTGCCCGCCATCCGATCGTCACAACAGGCTGCAGAATAACAAACGACACAGGGAGGAGCCTGCGATGGCCAACACCGAGATCACTGGCGCACCGGTCGTCACCGCGATGCAGGTGATCCCGGTCGCAGGCCGTGACAGCATGCTCCTCAATTTGAGCGGCGCGCATGCGCCGTTCTTCACCCGCAACATCGTCATCCTCACCGACAATGCCGGTCACACCGGCGTCGGCGAGGTGCCTGGCGGGCAGAAGATCTGGCAGACACTGCAGGAAGCCCGTGATCTCGTGATCGGCAAGACCGTCGGCGCGATGAACAACATCCTCGCCGATATCAGGACCGCCTTCGCCGATCGCGATGCCGGCGGCCGCGGCAAGCAGACTTTTGATCTCCGCGTCATGATCCACGCCGTCACGGCCGTGGAGTCCGCGCTGCTCGATTTGCTCGGCCAGCATCTCAACCTGCCGGTCGCAGCCCTGCTCGGCGAGGGCCAGCAGCGCACCAGCGTCGAGACGCTGGGCTATCTCTTCTTCGTCGGCGACGGCCGCAAATCCAAGCTCGACTATGTCGGCGGCGAGACCGGCAAGGCGGAATGGTTCAACCTCCGCCATCAGGAGGCGATGACGCCGGAGACCGTGGTGCGGCTCGCGGAAGCCACCCACGACCATTACGGCTTCGCCGATTTCAAGCTCAAGGGCGGCGTGCTGCGCGGCGAGCAGGAGATCGAGGCCGTCACCGCGATCGCCAAGCGCTTTCCGAATGCGCGCGTGACTCTGGATCCGAACGGCGCATGGTCGCTCGACGAGGCCATCAGCCTCTGCAAGGACATGCACGGCATCCTCGCCTATGCCGAGGACCCCTGCGGCGCCGAAGGCGGCTTCTCCGGCCGTGAGATCATGGCCGAGTTCCGCCGCGCAACGGGCCTGCCCACCGCGACCAACATGATCGCGACCGATTGGCGGCAATTGTCCCATGCGCTGCGCCTCGGCGCGGTGGACATTCCGCTGGCCGATCCCCATTTCTGGACCATGCAAGGCTCGGTGCGCGTGGCCCAGACCTGCCGCGACAACGGCCTGACCTGGGGTTCGCACTCCAACAACCATTTCGACATCTCGCTCGCCATGTTCACCCATGTCGGCGCCGCCGCCCCCGGCAAGGTCACCGCGATCGACACACACTGGATCTGGCAGGACGGTCAGGCCCTGACGAAGGAGCCGCTCCAGATCAAGGCCGGCAAGATCGCGGTGCCGGATAGGCCGGGCCTGGGTATCGAAATCGACAGGGCCGCCATCGACGCCGCGCATGACCTCTATAAGCAGCATGGACTCGGCGCCCGCGATGACGCTATTGCCATGCAGGACCTGATCACCGGCTGGACCTTCGACGACAAGCGTCCTTGCCTGGTTCGTTAAAAACTCTGGAGGAAGCTATGACTGCGATCCTGAAGAACTTCATCGGCGGCGAATGGGTCGATGGCTCCGCCGTCACCAAGAACATCAACCCCTCCAACACCAACGACGTCGTCGGCGAATACGCCAAGGCCGACAAGGCCCAGACCGAGAAGGCGATCGCAGCCGCCAAGGCCGCCTTCCCCGCTTGGGCGCAGTCGACACCCCAGGCGCGTTATGACGCGCTGAACAAGATCTCTCTCGAAATCATCGCCCGTAAGGAAGATCTCGGCCGCCTGCTCGCCCGCGAGGAAGGCAAGACGCTGCCGGAAGGAATTGGCGAGGTCGCGCGCGCCGGCCAGATCTTCGCATTCTTCGCCGGCGAGGCGCTGCGCATGATCGGCGAGAAGGGCGCTTCCGTCCGTCCCGGCATCGACGTCGAGCTCACCCGTGAGCCGATGGGCGTCGTCGGCATGATCACGCCCTGGAATTTCCCGATCGCGATCCCGGCCTGGAAGATCGCGCCGGCGCTCTGCTACGGCAACACCGTGGTGTTCAAACCTGCCGAACTGGTGCCGGGCTCGGCGCATGCGCTGTCCGAGATCATCACCCGCTCCGGCATCCCGTCCGGCGTGTTCAACCTCGTTGTCGGCTCGGGCTCCGTGGTCGGCCAGACCCTGATCGAGCATCCCGACGTCGCCGCGATCACCTTCACCGGCTCGGTGCAGACCGGCCGCAAAATCGCGCAGGCCTGCGTGACCTCGAGCAACATGAAGAAATTCCAGCTCGAGATGGGCGGCAAGAACCCGCTGGTCGTGCTCGACGACGCCGATCTCAAGACCGCCGTCGAAGTCGCCGTCAACGGCGCCTATTTCTCCACCGGCCAGCGCTGCACGGCGTCCTCGCGCCTGATCGTCACCGAAGGTATTCACGACCGTTTCGTTGCGGCGGTGACCGAGCGCCTGAAAGGCCTCACGGTGGACGACGCGCTCAAGGCCGGCGTGCATATCGGCCCGGTGGTCGACCAGAGCCAGCTCGACCAGGACCTGCGCTACATAAAGATCGGCCAGGACGAGGGTGCCAAGCTCGCCTGGGGCGGCGAGTTGCTCAAGCGCGAAACGCCCGGCCACTACCTCCAGCCGGCGCTGTTCACTGAGGCCAACAACAACATGCGCATTTCGCGCGAGGAGGTCTTCGGCCCGGTCGCCGCCGTCATTCGCGCCAAGAACTACGAGGAGGCGCTCGCGATCTCCAACGACACCGAGTTCGGCCTTGCCTCCGGCATCTGCACCAGCAGCCTGAAATACGCCTCGCACTACAAGCGCAACAGCGAGTCCGGCATGGTGATGGTCAATCTGCCGACGGCCGGCGTCGACTATCACGTGCCGTTCGGTGGCCGGAAGGGTTCGAGCTACGGCGCCCGCGAACAGGGCTCCTATGCCCGCGAGTTCTACACGACGGTGAAGACCGCCTATACCTATCCCGGCTAACCACGGGCAAGATATCGTAGGGTGGGCAAAGCGAAGCGCGCCCACCGCTTACGTTCGGCACGAAGCATGGTGGGCACGGCGCTTTGCGCCTTTGCCCACCCTACGACTTGAGTTTCCGAGGTAAAGCAGATGGACCAGTCAGTCGCAGCGAAAGAGCAGCCTCGCTACATCAAGCTCAACGAGCGCGACAACGTCGCGATCGTTGTCAATGATTTCGGGCTTCCCGCCGGCTCCCGCTTCGCCAGCGGGCTGACGCTGCGCGCCTTCGTGCCGCAGGGACACAAGACGGCGCTGGTCGACATCCCGCAGGACGCCCCGATCATCCGCTATGGCGAGGTAATCGGCCATGCGCTCGCGCCGATCCTGGCCGGCGAATGGGTGGACGAAGCGCGCATTCGTATGCCGGAGGCCCCTGCCCTCGACAAGCTGGAAATCTCCACCGCCGTTCCCGCGCCGCTGCCGCCGCTCGAAGGTTTCACGTTCGAAGGCTTTCGCAATTCCGACGGCTCGGTCGGCACCAAGAACATCCTCGGCATCTCCTCCTCGGTGCAATGCGTCAAGGGCACGATGGAATATGCGGTGAAGCGCATCCGCGCCGAGCTGCTGCCGAAATATCCGAATGTCGACGACGTCGTGCCGCTGACGCATGCCTATGGCTGTGGCGTCGCCATCAACGCGCCTGATGCCGTGATTCCGATCCGCACGCTGCAAAACATCGCACAGAACCCGAATTTCGGCGGCGAGATCCTGGTCATCAGCCTCGGCTGCGAGAAGCTTGCGCCCGAGCGTCTGGTGCCGGAAGGCGTCAGCAATGCCATCGTGCGCATGCAGGACGAAGCCTTTGACGGCTTTGGCGCCATCGTCGAGGCAATCATGACCCAGGCAGAGGCCCGCCTCAAGATCCTCAACAAGCGCACCCGCGAGACCTGCCCGGCCGCCGATCTCGTCATCGGCCTGCAATGCGGTGGCAGCGACGCGTTCTCCGGCGTCACCGCGAACCCTGCGGTCGGCTTCGCCGCCGACCTGCTGGTGCGCGCCGGCGCCACCGTGATGTTCTCGGAAGTCACCGAAGTGCGCGACGCGATCCAGTTGCTCACGCGGCGCGCCATCAACGAGGACGTCGGCCGCGCGCTGGTCCGCGAGATGGCCTGGTACGATTCCTATCTGGCCCGTGGCGGCGCGGACCGCAGCGCCAACACCACGCCCGGCAACAAGAAGGGCGGCCTCGCCAACATCGTCGAGAAGTCGCTCGGCTCGATCGTCAAGTCCGGATCAAGCGCGATCACCGGCGTCCTCTCGCCCGGCGAGAAGGCGACGCAGAAGGGCATGCTGTTTGCGGCAACGCCGGCGTCCGACTTCATCTGCGGCACGCTCCAGCTCGCCTCCGGCATGACGCTGCAGGTGTTCACAACGGGCCGCGGCACGCCTTACGGCCTTGCGGCTGCGCCCGTGATCAAGGTCGCGACTCGAAGCGAGCTGGCGCGACGCTGGAAGGACCTGATCGATTTCGATGCCGGCGGGATCGCCACCGGCGAGAAGACCATCGAGGAGACCGGCTGGGACCTGTTCCGCCTGATCCTCGACGTCGCCAGCGGCCGCACCAAGCCCTGGTCGGATCGTTGGGGCATCCACAACGATTTGACGCTGTTCAATCCGGCGCCAGTGACCTGAGCGCCGCGCGCGGACGCTGCCTCGCCGCGTGGATGCATTGGTGCCGTTTCGGGACGTGGGGCACCGACGCGTCACCGCGCGACCACTCCCGCGAAACCGTCCGGAAACATTGGCGCGGAAAACTTCCTTCGCGCTTCGTCGCTCGACATCACGCAATCAAATAGATCAGCGACCGCGATCTAATGGTCGCATACGAGCGAACCTGTTGCGGCATCGCCGCGACCTAACCTCCGATTGCCACTTCTCACGGAGATTTTCCAAAGCGCGTTCTTTCGATGATTGCCGTTGCCGCAGCGATGATTGCCAACTCGTCAGGCGCGTTCGCCGGCGAGCTTCCCTCTTACGAAGTGACGTCGTTTCCGATCTCGGCGACGCAAGTCCAGGTGCTCGGCGGCGCGGGCGTCGAGGAGCAGTCGACTGCGCCCGCGATGATCGTCGCCGGCATGCCCGCCTCGCCCGCGCAGATGTCGGTGCTGTCGCCACGCGTGAAGCGGCTTGCGAACGTCAGCGCGAACAACGAGGCGCGCTAAGCCTCGACGCCATTCCGGGTTCGACGCTGCGCGTCGCCCGGGATGACGTTTCACTCTACGTCATGCTGCCTGGCATGAAGCAGCGCACCCGCGGATGGCCGTCGGTATAGTGCTTCCACACCATGGTGCGGCCGATCTTGTTCGGCTCGGTGATGACGGCGCCGTCGGGCACGACCACCCATTCGCCGTCGAGATGCACGCGATAACGGCCCTTGTCGGATTCCCGGTCCACGTCGGCGACCATATAGCCGTCGGCATCCGAGCAGCATTGGCCGTATTCGCTGTGCAGGCTCTCGAACCAGGGTTTTAATGGCGAGTTGGCGTAGCGCCCGTCGTCGCGCGCCATCATTGGGGCCGTCAGCAGCACCGTCAGGACCAGCAGCATGGCGGCACACGATATTGCACGTCTCATGTCGTCTCCGCGGATCGAGATCATCGCCGCGGGGCGATAGCTGCCGTCCGCCTTCCGCGACTCGGCGAAGGCGTCAAGGACGGCGACTCATCCCCCAACAGCTTTGCGGATAGCTATGCAAATCCGGCGCCACCGCGCATTCCGGGGAACTACTGGCGCGCGTCCGGCACGCATTGGTCTTTCGACGGGTATGACCGCTGCTCGCGCGCCAAGTTCTCCGCTGTCTCAGCCGGCCGCATGCGCGATTGCGCACGGGGTCCACGGACACCGCGCAAGAACACCGAGAGGCTGCGGCGTACTGGAGTCCCCGCCTTCGCGGGCAATGACGGCGGTGTGTGGAGCTACGGAAGTTCAGGCGGCACAGCGCGTGACGTAGACCCTACTGCTTCGGCACCGGCGCCATCATCGCGCCGCCCTTCTTCGCCGCGGGCACGGGCACGGGCTTGGTCGCGGCGGTTGCTTGCGCCGGGAGATATTTGGCGACGATGGCGGGATCGACCTGCGCGATGTTGGCGTCGGGAAGACGCGTCCAGGTCTCGTCCTTGCCGAACAGGGAGATGCCGAGGAAACCGCGCATCGTCAGCGTCTGCCCATCCGGGCTGACCGTCATCTTGGCCTTCCAGATGTTGCCGTCGCGAGGATTGACCACGTTGCCGCCGTCATATTTCAGGCCGTCGCGCTTCATGTCGCGGATGAAGGAGAGCCCAAGCACCGGCGCGTTCTTGCGATCGTCCGTGCATTTCGCGCAGACCTCGTTCGGGTCGTCGCCGGGCCTCGGGAAGGTTTTTGCGATGACTCCTTCGAACACACCGTTGTGGTCGATGAAGAGAAACCATCCCACCGTCTTGCCGTCTTCGACCTTCTGCCAGAGGCCTGCGGCGGTCGGCTGCTGCACTTGCGCCACAACCGGGCTCACCGCACCGAGCGTCATCGCGAGCGCGAGGAGCGAGAACAGCCGAAAGCTGGAAAAGAGAGTCCGCATTATCATCACCTTGCTGAGCCAATCGCCTTGCTAAGCCGCCAACTGCAATGGCCGCAGACTACGGCGATTTCGCGAACTGTTCCAGCACCAGAACATGGGGCATCGCCCGCCGCCATCAGTTGACGCCGAGCTTCTTTTGCAGGCTGGAGGACGATGTCGTGTACTGGAACACGAGCCGCTTCTCTGGATAGACGTAACGATGGGCTTTTTGCGACATCAGCGCACCCTCGTGGAAGCCGCACAGGATCAGCTTGATCTTGCCGGGATAGGTGTTGATGTCGCCGATCGCGAAGATGCCTGGCACATTGGTCTCGAACGCGGATGTCTCGACCGGCACCAGATTGTTCTCCAGCGCGATGCCCCAGTTCGCGACCGGACCGAGCTTCATGGTCAGCCCGAAGAACGGCAGCATGGTGTCGCAAGTAATTTCGCTCACGCTGTTGTCGTTGCCCTTCACGGTGGCGCCGCTCAGCTTGCCCTCGCTGCCTGACAGCGCGGTGACCTGGCCGAGGCGCAGATCCATCTTGCCGGCAGCGACCAGCGCGCGCATCTGCTCGACGCTGTGGGGGGCGGCGCGAAAATCGTCGCGACGGTGCAAGAGCGTGATGCGCTTGGCGATCGGATGCAGATTGAGCGTCCAGTCGAGCGCGGAATCGCCGCCGCCCACGATCAGCACGTTCTTGTCGCGGAACGTCTCCATCTTGCGCACGGCGTAGTGCACCGAGCTTCCTTCATAGGCTTCGATCCCCGGCACCGGTGGACGCTTGGGCTGGAACGAGCCGCCGCCGGCAGCGATCACCAGCACCTTGCATTCGAACACCTTGCCGGCGTCCGTGGTGCAGCGGAACAGCGGATCGCCGATTTTCTCGACGGTCTCGATCATCTCGCCGAGATGGAAGGTCGGATGGAACGGCTTGATCTGCTCCATCAGCGCGTCGGTGAGGCCCTGCCCCGAAACCTGCGGAATGCCGGGAATGTCGTAGATCGGCTTTTCCGGATAGAGTTCTGCGCACTGGCCGCCGACCTTGTCGAGGATGTCGACGAAATGCGTCTTCATGTCGAGAAGGCCCAGCTCGAAGGCGGCGAACAGACCGCAGGGGCCGGCACCAATAATCAGCACATCGGTTTTGATCGCGTCGCTCATGTCGTCTCTTTATCGGTCGTTCGGTGGGACGGCGCCCTTTGGGCCGAGGTGACCCTGCCTGTCTAGCCAACGGGGATGGATCAGGGAAGGCATAAAAGCGGGAGCGCCCCGCGGCCGCGCCCACTTGCCGGGTCAGGATAACTGGGCTGTAACCAGCAACGATATGACGGAGATCAATCGGTGAACGCACCAAGTCGCCTCGATACGACGCCGCGCCTGGAGGACTACCCTTTTCGCCTCAGCGACAATGTCCGCTTCGGCGATCTCGACCCTAACCAGCACGTCAACAACGCGGTCTACGCCACCTATTTCGAGACCGGCCGTGTCACGCTGATGAAGCTCCCGGAATACGGCCTGACGCCGCCCGGACTTGCCTGGATCATGGTGCGGCTCGACATCCATTTTCGCGCGGAGCTGCATTGGCCGAACACGATCGAGCTCGGTCTCGGCGTCGTGAAGCTGGGACGAACGTCGGTAACGTTCGAGCAGGTGGTGTTTTCGGAAGGGAAGTGCATTGCATCGGCGACATCGGTCGCCGTGATGATCGACGAAGCGTCGCGCCGGCCGACGCCACTGATCGCGGAAGTGCTTGAGAAGCTCAGCCCCTGGCACAAGCGCGGCATCCAGGTCGCGCCGCCGAGCACATGATAGCTAACAGAGTTAGGCTTGGCGTTCCGGCGTCGCCACCACCAGGCCGTCGAGCTCGTCGGAGACCTTGATCTGGCAGGACAGGCGCGAGTTCGGGCGCACGTCGAAGCCGAAGTCGAGCATGTCCTCTTCCATCGGCGTCGGGCTGCCGACCTTCTCGCGCCACGCTTCGTCGACATAGACATGGCAGGTGGCGCAGGCGCAGGCGCCGCCGCATTCGGCCTCGATGCCGGGAATGCTGTTGCGGATGGCGGCTTCCATCACAGTCGCGCCGTTCTCGACGTCCACCGTACGGGTTTCGCCCTTGTGATCGACAAAGTGGATTTTCGCCATGTGTGCTCGTGCTGCCGCGATCTAGGGAATGAAGGAGGGTCCGGGCTGTCCTATAACGGGTCGGTCAGCCCGGCGCCATAGCGTTTTGATGAAGTCGCGAATACCGCTTCGCGGGAAGAAGACCCGTCAAAACAAAAGACTACAGCACGGTTCTGGCCCTGTCGGCTTAAGGATTCAGGATCGCCTCGATGGCGGCGCGAGCCTCGGTCACCGCCTCTTTCAGTGCGGCGAGGGCGTGAGGCCGGCCCTGGCCGGTCTGGATCGCGGTCTCCAGGCTGGCTGCGGCGTCTGCCACAGCAAAGGCGCCGATCCCGCGCGCCGAGCCCTTGAGCTTGTGGGCGAGTGCGCCGGCCTCGGCCGGCAGCGCTGCCATCGCCGCGATCAGGCGGACCGCCTGCTCCGCAAACATCGCCAGCACTTCCTGCTCCAGCTCTGAATCGCCGAGCGTCATGCGGGAGAGATGATCGAGGTCGAGCGGGCTGTCGATGGGTGCAAGCGGGGGCGAGGGCATCCAGTCCATCCGTCGCAGTTCAGGTATCATGGCGCAGGCCCCGGCATCGCGCGATGTCCGCCGGTCCGGCGGTCAAGTTCCCTCCACCCAAGCACGGAAATGGTTAACGAAATGTTCCGGCCGTTTTGCGCAAATCTGCCTGTTTATTGACGAAAAGTTGCCGCAATCCGGCGAGTCCGGTGGAGAATTGCATTTATTGCTAAGGCCTTACGGCGCGATCCTGTTAACGATGATTAAGAATGTCTTAATCGCGGGCATTTCATTCGCGACGCTCTGCCAATAGGATGTTGGAGAAATTGGCGGACAAGCCATCCGGGTGGGGATGGCTCGGAGATCCGCGGAAGCGGCATGATCCGGACTGTGGGCTTGCGTAGCGCGCAGAGCTCGCGGGGGGACGCGTACAAGTAACGAGGGCTCGGACTGAACATGGCAAACACTCCGAAAAAGGTCAAAGACCCCACAGAAGATGCGCTTTCTGCAATCCAGGAAGCCCTGAACATCAGCGACACGGCCGCGGACACCAGCCGCAACGCCTCGATGCGCAACGAAACGTCGCCCCCGGTCGCGCCACCGGCTCCCCCGATGTTCGACGAACCGAGCTTCGACGCGCGCCCTGCCGCGAACGAACGCGCGATGTTCGACCAGATCGAGGAGCCGCGTTCCTCGCGCCGCGCCGCCAATGACGACCGTGCGACCATCGGCCAGCTCTTGCAGACGTTGCAGACGGGACGCCCGACCCGCAACATCTACACCGGCGCGACAATCTTCACCGTCATCTGGCTGGCCGCCTGCGCCGCGCTGACGGTCGGCTTCCTGCCATCGATCCAGGCCGCGATGGGCCAGAGCGGCGGCGTGTTGGCCATTGCCGGTCTCGTCACGATGTTCTTCGCGCCGATCATGCTGTTCTTCTTCCTGGCGAGCCTCGTCTGGCGCGGCCAGCAAATGAGCTCGGTCGCGCAGGCTATGGCCCAGGTTGCGATCCGCTTCTCCGAGCCGGAAGGCTCGGCTTCGGATTCCATGGTGACCGTCGGCCAGGCCATCCGCCGCGAGGTTGCGGCGATGGGCGACGGCATCGAGCGCGCCATCGCGCGCGCCGGCGAGCTCGAGACGCTGGTCGCCAACGAGGTCGCGGCGCTCGAACGCGCCTATTCCGACAACGAAGTTCGCATCCGCGCCCTGCTTCAGGACATCGCGCATCAGCGCGACAATCTGGTCGGCCAGGCCGAGCAGGTCCGCAGCGCCATCTCCGGCGTGCAGATCGATTTGCGCCATGACATCGCGCTGATCTCGGACGCGATCGCCTCGCGCGTCGACGAGGTCGCCAAGTCCATCACCGGCGCGCTCGAAGAGCGCGGCGCCCACATCACCGGTGCGCTCAGCAACGCCGGCGACAACATGATTCTCGCGCTCGGCGAGCGCGGCGGCGACCTGCTCGACCGCCTCGAGGAGGCCAGCAACGAGACCACGCGCGCCGTGCTCGACGCCAGCGAGCGGCTGACCACCAGCCTCAATTTCAAGACCGGCCACGTTCACGACGAGTTCGTCGATCTCGCCGACCGCGTCCACGAAATGCTCAACGAGCGCATCGACCGCATCACCGGCGAGTTCGAGCAGCGCTCCGCCGCGATCGTCGACGGCATCTCCGAGCGCACCGAGCAGGTGCACGACAGCCTGAAGAATTCTTCGGACTCGCTGCTGCTCGAGCTCGAGCTGCGCTCCAACGACCTCTCCGCCAAGATCGACGACGCCGGCAACCGCCTCGCCGGCCAGATCATGACCTCCGGCGACAAGGCGAGCGAAGCACTCGACGCCACCGTCAACACGCTGGTCGCCAAGGTCGTCAGCCAGACCGAGACCGCGCACGACTCGCTGTCGCTCCAGATGAGCGCCTTCGACGAGCTGGTGAAGAACCAGGGCACCGAGCTGGTCGAGAAGTTCGCCCGCGACTCCGGCACGCTGGGCGCGCTGATCACTCGCCACATCTCCGAGTTCGACCGCACCGTGAAGACCTTCGGCGGCGAGATCGTCGATCGGATGGGCCAGCGCACGCAGGACATCCATGAATCGCTGAAGACCTATGTCGATAATTTCGACACTCGCTTCACCGCCAATGGCGGCGCGATCACCGCCGTGCTCGACCAGCGTCTGGTGCAGTTCGAGACCACGATCGGGGAACGTGTCAGCAACCTCGATGCCTCGCTGAACGGCAAGATCTCCAGCCTCGACTCCACGATCGACGGTCACATCAAGACCTTCGACGAACAGCTCGTCGGCCGCGTCGCCGCGCTTGAACAGTCGTTCGATACCCGTGCGAAGTCGGTCACCGAGACCATCGACGGACGGCTCAACACCCTCGCCTCCTCGCTGACCGACGGTGCCGCGCAGGCGATCCAGTCGATCGACTCCCGCCTCACCCACCTCACGACCTCGCTGACCGACGGCGCGTCTCAGGCGGTCGAGACCATCGACAACCGCCTCAACCACCTCGCGACCTCGCTGACCGATGGCGCGTCGCAGACCATCCAGACGATCGACACGCGCCTCACGCATCTGACGACCACCCTCACCGGCGGCGCGTCGCAGGCGCTCGAATCGATCGACACGCGCCTCACCTACCTGACCAGCGCGGTGACAAACGGCGCCTCGCAGGCCGTGCAGTCGATCGATTCCCGCCTCACCCTCCTGACCTCGACGCTCACGGACGGCACCGCGCAGGCGATCGAGGCGGTCGATCGCCGCATCACCGGCGTCGCCGAGATCATTGACGGCCGCAGCATGCACCTGACCGACACGGTCACGGCGCGCTTCCAGGACATCCAGCAGGCCATCGAGACCAAGGTCGGTGCCGTCGCCAGCGACATCGACGTGCGCGTGGCGCAGTTCGAGGACCTGCTCGGCTCGCGCGTCGAGGCCGTCGCCGGCCGCATCGAGAGCAGCGGACGCCAGGCCAGCGAGGACATGATGTCCCGCGCCGAGATGATCTCGACCGCGATCCGCTCGCATGTCGAGGACGCCGAGCGCTCGCTCACCAACCTCGTGGTCAACACCAGCGAGACCATCCAGACCGGTGCGCGCACCGCGCAGCAGTCGCTGATGACGGTTTCCTCCGACGTCAACGCCCAGCTCAAGATGACCTCCGCCGAGGTCGAGCGCGCGCTGACCGCCGTAGGCACCGGTGCCGCGAACTCGATCCTGACCAGCGCCCGCGAAGCCCAGTCGACGCTGGTCGCCGCGTCGGGCGATGCGTCCAACCAGATCAAGGGGCTCGCGGCCGACGTCGAACGCACGCTGTCGTCGGCAGGCTCGGCGACCGCCGCCTCGATCCTGGCCGGTGCCCGCGAGGTGCAGACCACGCTCGTCACGGCGTCCTCGGACGCCGCCAACCACGTCAAGACCCTCACCGCCGACGTCGAACGCACGCTGTCGTCGGCAGGCTCGGCGACCGCCGCCTCGATCCTGGCCGGTGCCCGCGAGGTACAGACCACGCTCGTCACGGCGTCCTCGGACGCCGCCAACCACGTCAAGACCCTCACCGCCGACGTGCAGCGCTCGCTGTCGATGGCCGGCACCACCACGGCGGAATCGATCACCGCCGGCGCCCGCGATGCGCAGAGCGCGCTGATCGCGGCCTCGAGCGAGACCGCCAACCAGATCAAGGCGCTGTCCTCGGACGTGCAGCGCTCGCTCTCGATGGCGGGCACCGCGACGGCAGAGACCATCATGACCGGCGCCCGCGAAGCCCAGAGCACGCTCGTCAACGCGTCCTCGGATGCGGCGAGCCAGGTCAAGTCTCTCGCCGCCGAAGTGCATCGCTCGCTCTCGCAGGTCGGCCAGTCGACCGCCGAGACGATCACGACCAGCGCCCGCGATGCCCAGAGCACCCTGCTGGCGGTCTCCGCCGAACAGACCGGCCAGGTTCGTTCGCTGGCGGCCGAGATGCAGCGCGCGCTGGCGACCGCCGGCGGCGCCACCATCGAGGCGCTCACCAGCGGCGTACGCGAGGCCCAGGGCACGCTGATCTCTGCCTCGACGGACGCTGCGAGCCAGATCAAGTCGCTGACCACGGACATCGAGCGCACGCTGACCTCGGTCGGCGCCGACACCGCCTCGACCATCCTCAACAGCGCGCGTGAGGCGCAGACCTCGCTGACCTCGACCTCGGCGGATGCCGCAAGCCAGATCCGCACGATCTCGAGCGAGATCGAGCGTACGCTGAGCACCGCCACCGCGAACGCGACCAACGACATCCAGACCAGCGCGCTCAACGCCCAGAACGCGTTGATCAACGCCTCCAACGAGGCGAGCTCGCGGGTCAAGTCGAGTTCGGCCGACGTCGAGCGGTCGGTGCTCGCCGCCAGCAGCAGCTTCGGCCAGGCCATGACCGGCAAGACCGACGAGATCGTCACCTACGTGCAGCAGCAGTCCGACCGTCTCGCCAACATGATCGACGCCAAGCGCGGCTCGCTCGTGGACGCGATCGGCTCGAAGACCAGCCAGCTCACGCTCGACATCGACCGCGTCACGTCCGACGCGCTGAAGTCGATCGAGACGCGCGGCCATGCGTTCTCGCAGACCATGATGGGCAACGGCTCCGAGCTGGCGCGGACCATCAACTCGGCGAGCGAGATGGCGACCGGTGCCGTCAACAAGTCGCTCAAGGACCTCGAGCAGGCCTCGCGCGCGGCGATCGACCAGTCGCGCCAGGTCTCGATCGCGGCCGTCACCGAGATGCAGGAGACCAGCAAGATCCTGCGCACCGACACGGTCGCCCTGTTCGAGCGCCTGCGCGAAGGCAACATCCTGCTCCAGGAGGTGCTGACCGGTGCGCACGACAACCTCAACTCGCTCGAGCGGGCGCTGGTGACGCGCGTCGCCGACTTCGTCTCGGCGATGAACGACGTCACCTCGCGCAACGGCGCTGCGACGCAGAACCTGGAAGACCAGCTCAACGTCTTCAACAGCAAGACCACGCGGGCGCTCCAGGATCTCGGCGAGCTGTCGACCCAGTTCGACGCGCACGGCAAGGCACTGGTCGAGGCCGCGCAGGTGGTGGAACAGAGCAACAAGAACACCACCGCCTCGCTCGCCGAACGCAAGGAGGCGCTGGAATCGCTCGTCACCACGATTGACCTGCGCACGGCCGATCTCGACCAGCGCCTGTCGCGCTTCACCGGCCTGCTCGATGAATCGCTGGCGGCTGCCGAAGAGCGTGCCCGCGACATCGCCCGCGTCGTCGCGGAGACCGCCGGCGCCGGTTCCGCCGCGATCACCCGCCAGTTCGAGGCGGTGCGGTCGGCCTCCGAAGAGGAGCACCGGCAGACCGTCGAGGCCATGCACGACATCTACCGCCAGACCACCGACGAGGCGGATGCGATGTTCAAGCAGTCGACCGAGAAGTTCACCAATCTCGTCTCCAGCATGAAGCAGATGGCCTTCGAGATGCATAACGAGCTCGAAGCCACCCGAAACGAGCTGCGCCGCGGCGTGCTCGAGATGCCCCAGGAGGCCGCCGAGAGCACTGCGCAGATGCGCAAGGTGATCGTCGACCAGATCGAGGCCCTCGCCGAGCTCAACCGCATCGTGGCCCAGCACGGCCGCGGCCTCGACGTCTCCACGACGGGCCGCGCCAGCGTGCAACGCCAGGAAGAGCCGATGCTGGCGGCCGTCGGCGCGCGCAGCACCGAGACGCGCATGCGCGAGAGCGCCAGCGCCTCGACGCTGCCGCCGCCGGACCTCGGCATGCCGGCCTCCTCGCGCCGCACCGAAGCCCCGCCGGTGGCGCCGGCCGGCAATGACCAGGGCCGTGACGGCTGGCTGTCCGACCTGCTGAGCCGCACGGACGCCAACCAGGGCGCGCCCAGCGGACGTGAGCCCCAGCGCGGCCGCCAGGCTGCACCGGCTCCGCAGCCGCAGGCTCCGCAAGGTGGCGGCAATCCGCTGGAATCCTTGTCGCTCGACATCGGCCGGCTGATGGACCGCAACCTCGCCTCCGAGATGTGGGACCGCTACCAGCGCGGCGAGAACAAGGCCTTCACCAAGCGCCTCTACACGCCCGCCGGCCAGAAGGCCTTTGACGAGGTCGCCCGCAAGTATCGCTCCGACCGCAACTTCAAGGCCACGGTCGACCGCTATGTCGCCGAGTTCGAACGCCTGCTCGACGAAGTCGCCCGCGACGGACGCGGCCCGCAGGAGCTGCGCAACCACCTGACCTCGGAGACGGGCCTGGTGTACACGCTACTCGCGCACGCAGCGGGCCGGCTGGGATAAGCGGTTCGCAGCGATAGCGAAGAGCGAATGAAAAACGGAGCCCCCGCGGGCTCCGTTTTGTTTTGGGTGTCATTAGGACCGAAGCGATCGACCAAACACTCGATGTCGTCCTGGCCTAGTGCGCAATTGCGCACGGGAGCCAGGACCATTACCCCAGGGAGGAGTTTGGCGAAGATCAGTCGTTCGGTACTCCCATCGATCGCAATCGATGGACCTCGCGGTATGGGTCCTGGCTTTCGCCAGGACGACATCGGGGACCCTTACTGCCGCCTCGGCGTCGCCGCAGGCTTCGGCGGCTCGGGCGGCGGTGGCGGCGCGGCTGGCGGCGCGTTGTTGCTGGCGCCGAACAGGACGCGGGTCGGGTTGCGGTCGAAATTGTTGACGGCGCGGCTGATGTCGCCGAGCGTGCGGCGGCCGTCGGTCATCAATGCGCCGGAGCGCTTGTCGAAATCGTCGGCCAGTTCGCGGATCGACTTCACCGCCTGGAACAGCTCGCCGCCGTCCTTGCCGCCGGCGAGCGTGTTGAGGCCGAGCATGAGGCTATCGGCCTTGAGCATCACGCCGTCGACCTTGGCCATCACGCCGTCGATCTTCTCGGAGTTGCGGGCGAGCGAGTTGGTGAAGGTCTCGAGGTTCTTCAGCGAGTTCTTCACCGACTCCTGATTGTCGGCGACGATCTTGTTGATGTTCTGGAGCGTCCCGCGGATCGCCTCGGTGACGTCCTGGAGCTTGTTGGGATCGGCCGTCAGCGTCGGAATGCCGTCCTCGTCGAGCGGTGGCGCAGGCGCTGCCTCCTCGCCGCCCTTGAGCGAGATCGCGGCAACGCCGGTCAGGCCCTGGAATTCGAGGCCGACCAGGGTGTCCTTGCGGATCGGGGCGTTATTCTCGACCATGGCGAGTGCGACAACCCGCCGCGGGTTGTCGAGCTTCACCGAGACCACCTCGCCCACCCGGATACCGTTGAAATTGACGCTGCCGCCGTTGCGCAGGCCCGCGGCCGGGCCCTCGAACACGACGCGCAGGGGGCTGCGCTGCTTGGTGGTGTGCAGCGACTGAAACCACAGCACGAAGCCGATCGCGGCGGCGATCACCGCCAGCGTGAACGACCCGATCAGCACGTAATTTGCCCGCGTTTCCATCAGCTACTCCGGCACCTCAGCCCATCACCGCGCGAGCGCGTTTGCCATGGAAATATTGCCTCAGCCAGGGATGCTGCGAGGCCTGCATGTCGGCGATCGACCCTGCCGCAATGATCTTACCGTTGCCTAAAACGGCGATGCGGTCACATGCTGTGTAAAGGCTATCGAGGTCGTGGGTTACCATGAAAACGGTCAGCCCCAAAGTACGCTGCAGAGTCCTGACCAGTTCGTCGAAGTCGCCGGCGCCGATCGGGTCCAGGCCCGAGGTCGGCTCGTCCAGGAAGACGAGATCCGGGTCGAGCGACAGCGCGCGCGCCAGCGCCACGCGCTTGATCATGCCGCCCGACAGTTCCGAGGGAAAGCGATCGGCGACCTCAGGCTTCAGACCCACCATGGTGAGCTTGGCGATCGTGATCTCGTCCATCAGCCGCTGCGACACCCGCAGATATTCGCGCATCGGAAACTGGATGTTTTGCCGCACCGTGAGCGAGGAGAACAGCGCGCCCTGCTGAAACAGCACGCCCCAGCGCCGCTCCACGTTGCGACGCTGCGACGTATTGGAGGCATCCAGGTCGACGCCGAACACCTCGATGCTTCCTGCGACCTTAGGCACGAGGCCGATGATCGTGCGTGTCAGCACGGACTTGCCCGCGCCGGAAGGGCCGACGAAGCCCAAAATCTCGCCGCGCCTGACGTCGAGGTCGAGCCCGTCGAGCACGCGCGTCGCGCCGAACTGCACGGTGATGTCTCGGACGCGAATGATCGGGTTCTGAATTTCGGGAGCCATCGTCACATCCCGATCGCGGCGAAGAAGATGGCGAACACGCCGTCCATGACAATGACGAAAAAAATGCCTTTCACGACAGACGACGTCGTGTGCTGCCCGAGCGATTCCGCGCTGCCCTGCACCGCGAGCCCCTCGACGCAGGCGACGATGCCGATCACCGCGGCCATGACAGGTGCCTTGACGATGCCAACGATGAAATGGTCGATCGAGATAGCGTCGCGCAGCCGCAGCAGGAAAGCCTCCGGCTGCACGCCCCCATAGAGCCAGGCGACGAGGCCGCCGCCATAGAGCGCGGCCATCGCGCCGAGGAAGGCCAGGATCGGCAGCGCGAGAACGAGCGCGAGCATGCGCGGCAGCACCAGCACCTCGATCGGGTCGAAACCCATGGTGCGCAGCGCGTCGATCTCCTCGCGCATCTTCATCGAGCCGAGTTCGGCGGTGTAGGCGCTGCCCGAGCGGCCCGCGACCATGATCGCGACCAGCAGCACGCCGATCTCGCGGAGCACCAGCACGCCGAGCATGTCAACGACGAACAGGTCGGCGCCGAACCTGCGGAAATGGAAGATGCCCTGCTGGGCGATGATGCAGCCGATCAGGAAGGTGATCAGCACCACGATCGGCACCGCGCGCCAGCAGACCTGCTCCAGATGATGCACGGTCGAGGTCAGGCGGAACGAGCGCGGATGAATCAGGGTGCGCGCGACCGCCGCGAGCACCGCGCCGAGCATGTCGATCAGGCCTGCGACCGTGCCGGCAACGCCGGCCACGGCTCGGCCGATCTGCTCCAGCATGCCGGTGATGGTGATCGTGCTGCTGTCGATGACAGGCGTCGCCCTGACCCGCCGCACCTCGTCCACAAGGCTGGAATAATTGGCGGAGAGGCCGGCGATCTGCGCCTCGACGGCGCCCTGCGTCAGGCTGCGGCGCAGCCGCTCGATCAGCCAGGCACCAAAGGTGTCGAGCTTGGAGACCTCGGACACGTCGATGAAGATGCTTTGTGGGCCGCCGGCGAGCTTCTCGGCGTCAGCCACCATCCGCTCCAGGACCGGCGCGAAGCTCGCGGTCCAGGTTCCGGTGGCGCAGAGTGCCAGCGCATTGCCCTTCGCAATCCGTTCCAGCTTCGGATCGCCGTTCAAGATGTCCGCTCCCGTGCCGGGGCGCGAGAAACGGTTGAAATCAGATGGTTGCGCACGCGCCCTTACCCGGAGAAGGTATCCCCAACTGGTTAACCTTAGTTGCTAGAGGTAACCAGCAGGTTCAGATTTCGCCAGAGTTCAAAATGACTTCCAGCAAAGTTCCTGCCCTCGCTGCGCGAATCGAGCGCTTTCCCATCGCAGGCAGTTTCACCATCAGCCGGGGCGCCAAGACCGAGGCCGTCACCGTTGTGGCCGAGGTCCGCCGGAAGGGCCTGACCGGCCGCGGCGAATGCGTGCCCTATCCCCGCTATGGCGAGACGCCGGAGGCGACCCTTGCCGCCATCAAGGCCATGCAGGACGCCGTGGCCGGCGGCCTCACCCGCCCGGCCCTGCAAGCCGCCATGCCGCCCGGGGCGGCCCGCAATGCCCTGGATTGTGCCCTGATCGATCTGGAAGCCAAGGCGGCCGGATTGCGGGCCTGGAGCGTGCTCGACCGCCCGGCGCCGGGCGAACGCACCACGGCTTACACGATCTCGCTGGACACGCCCGAGGCCATGGCGGCGGCGACTGCCAAGGCGGCGCACCGGCCGCTGCTCAAGATCAAGCTCGGCGGCGACGGCGACGGGGAGCGGATCGCCGCGGTGCGCAACGCCGCACCCGAATCCGAGCTGATCGTGGATGCCAACGAGGCCTGGACCGAAGCCAATCTGGAGCAGAATCTTGCGGCCTGCGAGGCCGTCGGCGTCACCTTGGTCGAGCAGCCGCTGCCCGCGGGCCAAGACGACGCGCTGGCGCGGATCAAGCGGCCGCTGGTGGTTTGCGCCGACGAGAGCGTGCACGACCGCACTTCGCTGGCGTCGCTCCGCGAGCGCTACGACGCCGTGAACATCAAGCTCGACAAGACCGGCGGCCTCACCGAGGCGCTGGCGATGGCCGATGCCGCGCAGGCGCTCGGCTTCGAGATCATGATCGGCTGCATGGTCGCGACCTCGCTGTCGATGGCGCCTGCGATGCTGGTGACGCCGCAGGCGCGCTTCGTCGATCTCGACGGCCCGCTGCTGCTGACGCGCGACCGGGATCATGGCCTGCGTTATGATGACAGCCTGGTCTACCCGCCGGACTCGTCGCTCTGGGGATGAGCTTTCAGCCGGTGCCGCGCCGACCAGATCACAAGCGCGCCGGCAGCGGCCATTGCCGCCATCACATAATAGAGGCCGTCGCCGATGCGAGCGTAGATCGCGCCTGACGCGATCGAGGTGGTCGCACCCAGCAGCCCGTTGCACGCCGCGTAATAACCCTGCCCCCGCGCGATCTGATGCGACGGCACGCGCTGCACCAGCAGACTCATGGTGCCGAGGATCGTCATCCCGAAGGTCAGGCCGTGGCCGAGTTGCACGACCGCGAGCAGCGCGAGCGGCGGATCGTACGCGGTGACGACCCAGCGCACGACCGCGCTCGCGCCCCCGATCGCCATGAGCGAGGACGGATGCAGCGAGAAGCGCGGCGACAGCGCGAACACGACGATCTCGGCGATCACCCCTAACGTCCAGAGGCCCGCGATCGTCAGCCCGCCGAGGCCGTGGGCCTGCCAGTTGATGGCCGAGAACGTATAGTACGCGACGTGACTGCCCTGGATCAGCGCGGCCGAAACGATGATGGCCCAGAAGCCGGCATCGCGCAGCAGCGCCTTGCCGGCGTGCACCGTTGTCGTCCGTCGCCTAACGTCGTCGAGCGGCTGAAGCAGCATGCCGGCGGCGACCGCAACCCCGGCCCAGGCGACGATGACCCAGATCAGATCGCGCGCCGCGATGTGGTCTACGAGATAGCCGCAGGCGAGCGAGCCGGCCGCGAACGCTGCCGAACCCCACAGCCGCACCGGCCCGTAATCGAGCCCGTAGCGGGCGACGCCACGCAGCGCATAGGCGTCGGTCAGCGGCATGGTCGGCGTCCACATCATGCAGGTCAGCGCATAGATCAGGAACAGCGCCAGCGGCTGCTGCTGCAAGCCGACCGCCGTGAACCCAATCGCCGTCGCCAGCACCGACACCATCATGCCGGCGCGAATCGCATGTCTCTTTTCAGCAAAGGCGGTGATCTGCGGCAGCGTGGTGAAGCGCGTGATCGCGGGCAGCGCGTTGATGAGGCCGATCCAGGCCGCGTCGATGCCGATCGCCTTCAGCCAGACCGGAAAGAACGGCAGATGCGTTCCCGACACCGCGAACACGGCCGAATAGAACAGCGCGAGGCTCACGGCGAATCGCCGCTTCTGAGATGCTGCGATGGGGATTTGTGATTCGGGTGCCATCAAACCAATTGCGATTCGGTCGATATCGTGATGATCGTTACTGTAACGCGCGGTGATTTGCGCGACGAGATTGACATGGCCAACGAAGCATTCGCCCTCTCGCCTATGTCTGCCCGTGCGGCCGAGCCGAACGAGCAGGATTACGACGCGATCCGCGAAGCCTTCATGGAGACCGCGCGCGGCCGCTGGTTCCTCGGCGAATACGCCAAGCGCAACCGCAATGCCGATACCCGCATGGTGCTCGACGCGGTCGCGAAAATCGAAGAAGCCCTTGCGGCACAGCGCCAACCCGTCGTCGAGGACCGCCTCCCCGAAGCCTTGGTCGCCATCCGGCACGCGATTCGTGAAGCCGAGACGATCGCAATCGCGGCGTTCGATCCTGCTGCGATCGAGGCGAGCCTCGCACCGATCCCGCGCGGCCTGCGCATCATCAAGGAGATCTCCTGGCGCTGGCGCGAGATCGGTGCCGACGGCCGAATCTGCGACCTGATTGATTCGCAGCTCGCCTCGATCGAGGCGGCCTGCGCGCAGGTTTCGACCATCGACCCCCGCGCCGACCTCAAGGCCGCATTCGATCTGCTCAAGGACCGGATCGACCAAACCGACGCTGACGCAACACCGCAGGCCGCGCGCCCCTCGCCGGCTCCGGTGCAGGAGGCACCGTCGTCCGCTGCGGAAGCTCCGCTGGCGGAGGCCGCGCCCGCGGCGATGGCCAGCGAAGCACCCGTGGCTTTTACGGAGGCGCCGCAAGACATCGCAGAGGCGATCGAGCCCGAAGCCGCCGTGGAAGCGGCCGGAATCGTCTCCGAGGCCTTCTCCGTTGCCGAGCAGGCGACGGACGCCGCGCTCGAGCCGGAGACCGTCGCCGAGAGCCGGATCGCGCCTGAAGACATCGCTTTTGAAGAGCCGGCCACTGAGGCTTTCGCGGAGGTGACGGACGAATTTTCGCTCGATGCCGCCGCCGAAGCCGAGGACGAAGCCATCCTCGAGGCCATCGCGCTGGAGATGGCCGCGCCCGACCCCGAATTCGACGAGATCATCGAACCGGTCGAGATGGAAGCGACCGTTCCGGAACCGGTGGTTGCGGAGGCTGCAGCGCCCATCGCAGCGGAGATACCGGAGCCGGCCGCAGCCGAGCCAGTCGCCGCCGCAGCGGTGGTGGAGGAGCCCGTAGAGGAAGCGCCGATCGCGATGGAATCGCTGGCGCGCCTCACCAACGCCATTGCGGAAGCCGCCGCCGAAGTGATGGAGCAGCCGGCGCCCGTCATGGCAGCATCCGCGACATTCGGCGCGGCGCAGGCCACGACGCTCCCGATGACGTCGCCGGTTCCGGAAGCTTCGCTTGGCGCCACCATCCTCGCCAGCGGCATCCTGCAAAAGCCCCGCGCCGCCGCCAACGATCCCATGGCGCCAATCCGCCGCATGACCCAGGCCGAGAAGATCGCGTTCTTCTCGTAAGGGGATGCGGCCTCCTCCGTCTCGTGTCCCGGACAAGCGAAGCACAGATCCGGAACCCACGAGCCACAGCTTCCGTCGCCACATGGCCCCGGCTCTGCAGCGCACCGTCGAAGAGACGCCAGGCTGCGTCCGCCGCACGAGAGCGGAATGAGGAAAACACTCTCTCCTCAACGTCATTGCGAGCGCAGCGCGCTCCGCTCGCAATGACGGATGCTCAGCCGATCACCCGCAATTCCACACCGCACCGATCGGCGTCCGCGTCCAGCACGGCCCAAAACTGCCGCCATTGTAGCGGCCGCCGCCGAAGCCGGGCCGGCCGAAATAGCGCCACTCGCCGTCCCAGCCGTAATATTGGGGGACCGGATCGATATACCAATGGCGCCGGTCGCTAGGCGACATCCGCCGCATCGCTTCCTTCTGCTTGTAGAGCGGAATGCTGTTGCTCAGCGGCTGGCGATAGCCCGGCAGGAAGCCGTAACCATGCCAAGCTTGCTTGGGACGCTTTTGGATCGAAGCAGCCGGCGCGACAGCCGGCAGCAGCGATAGGACGATAGCGACAGATAGACATAAAAAGCGTGACATGGATGGACGATAGACGGCCGCTTGCGGAATGACCATTCAATTTCGAGTGCCAAGTAACAAAGCCCTCACGAAACCGAATAGCAGATCGAGCGGCAGGAATCCTATTGATTAAGGGCAAGGAAACATGATTGGCGAAGTGATTGTCATTGGCGATCTGCAATTGCGTGACGGCGCCTCTGTCGACGAGCACGACCGGCTCGGCGCGCGCATGTACGACATCGTCAGTCGTCTTCCCGGCTTTGTATCGGTCAAGTCGTTCAAGGCCGACGACGGCGAGGAGCTCACCGTGTTCCGTTTTGCCTCTGAGGAAGCGCTCGAAGCCTGGCGCACCCATCCCGAACATGTCGAGACGATGAAGCGAGGACATGCCGAATTCTACGCCAGCGGCTTCCTGCAGATCTGCAAGGTGATCCGCGAGGTCGGACCATTCGAGCACGCGTGACGCCGTCCCGCATCGTTCGATCGTGCGCTGCTAGCTGATCACACCCTTCCTGATCAGGAAGCATCCGTAACTGCTGCTGTCGCCGACCTGCACGACGCCAAAGCTCGCCGCCGCCGCGCGATAAAAATCCGGCCGGGAGAGTTTTCCGGGCGTGACGGGCCGGCCGGCGGCGCGTTCGATCTCGGCGAGCACCGCGCGCTGCACGTCGGGGACGCGGTCGGGATCGTCGACCGGCATCATCACGCGGACCGGATCGGGATCGAAATCGTCGAGCGGATAGACCGACATGATGGCGCGAATCGCGGTCTCCATGCTCATGCCTGGCAACTGGATCAAGCGCTGCGAATGCGTGCTCTGCGCGATGCGCGCCGAGGGGTGATTGGCATCGACGAAAGCGAGATCGTCGCCATGGCCCATGGAAGCCAGCAGCCAAAGCAGGTCGGGCGTGAGGATCGGATCGATCGATTTCAGCATGTGACGGACTGTCCTCCCATTGGGCGCCCACCTCGGCAGGTCCAAGCGTGATTCAGATCACGCAGCCTACCATGGTGATGGGAATCACGGACATGAAACTCGAACGCGGCCAAGTTTGCCGGCAACCAATCTCGTATCGAGATCAGTGCCAAAGGAGCACGCCATGTTCCGCCTAAAACCTTTCCTGATGACGGCTAGCCTGCTGGGGAGCCTGTTCGGCTTTGCCTGCGGCCCAGTTTCCGCGCAAGTCGCCCCGGTCGAGCCGGCCCCCACCGCGCTGCAAGGCCCGGAACAGCGTGTCGCGCTGGTGATCGGCAATTCGAACTATCAGAACGCGCCGCAGCTCGCCAATCCGGACAACGACGCGGAGTCCATGGCGAAGTTCCTGAACTCCGCCGGCTTCGAAGTGGTCGCCGCGACCGACCTGACCCAGAACGACATGCTCCGCGTCGTCCAGGACTTCTCCGCCAAAGTGTCGGCGCGTGGTCCGAACACGGTGGCGATGGTCTACTATGCCGGTCACGGCGTGCAACTCGCCGGCGAGAACTACCTCGTTCCGGTCGACGCCAAGGTCTCGAGCCAGACCGAACTCGTTAACAACTCCGTCCGCCTGGTCGACGTGATGTCGACGCTGGAGACGATCCCGAGCCGTATGCGCATCGTCATCCTCGATGCCTGCCGCAATAACCCGTTCCCGAACGTGAACGATGCCGGCCGCGGCCTGGCCATCGTCGATGCCCCGAACGGCTCGATCGTCGGCTACTCGACCGCGCCGGGCGCCGAAGCGCAGGACGGCACCGGCGGCCACAGCCCCTACACGCAGGCCTTCCTGAACGTCGCGCGCGAGCCCAACGTGCCGATCGAGCAGCTGTTCAAGCGCGTGCGCCTCGAAGTGAACCAGACCACCAGCGGCGCGCAGATCCCGTGGGAGAGCTCGTCGCTCACGTCCGACTTCACCTTCTTCGGCGACACCGCGGTTGCCGCCAGCCGCGCACCGGTGAATGCGCCTGTGGTGCAGATGGCCTCCAATCTGCCGAGCCGCTCGACGCGCCAAGCCTATGACTACGTCGTGTCCGAAGCACGGCCGGAGTACTATCAGGAATTCATCACGATGTATCCGCACGACCCGCTGTGCGATCACGTCCGCTGGCTGCTCAACAACCTGCTGCTCACGCAGGCCTGGCACAAGGCGGTGCTCGCGAACTCGCCGCTCGGCTACAAGAACTTCTACGACAGCTACGGCAACACGCCCTATGCGCAGGTCGCGCTGAAGCTCCAGATGCAGCCGAAGCAGATCCCCTTGATGCAGGCGACCAAGTTCCTGGCGCCGCAGAATATCGCCCCGACCTTCAAGATCGGCAATCTCGGCCAGCCCAAATACATGCCGCTGCAGCAGGGTAATGGCGGCGCGCAAGTGAACGGCAATTTGCCGATCGTGCAGAAGTCGGGCGACAATAACGGCATCGGCAAGCTCGGCAATGGCGGCCAGATCGTCAACCTGCTCGCGGGCAACAACCAGCCCAACCAGCAGAACGGCACGCCGTCGCAGACCCCGGGCAAGATCGTGACCCTGCCTGCGCCGACCAACACCACCAACAACAATGGCGGCATCGGCAAGATCGTGACGCTGCCTGCGACCAACAAGACGCCGAATGGTACTGCCAACGGCACAACCAGTGGCAATCCTGGCAAGATCGTGAGCATGCCGGTCAATGTCGGCAAGGGCGGCACGACCATCGATACGAAGCCCGTCAACGTTCAGACGCAGAACAACCCGATCCGCATCAACAACGGGGCGAAGATCAGCAACAACCCCGTGAACAAGGTGCAGGTGCAGAACAACAACCACCCGCAGTTCAATGAGACCAACCGGATCGTCAACAACGGCAGCAACAACTTCCGGCAGTCGATGAACCAGAGCCAGGGTGGCAACGGCGGCAACAACCACCGCGGCTTCATGCACTGATCGCGGTCGGCCACACACGACAAAGGGCAGAGCGGAGACGCTCTGCCCTTCTTGATGTCAGAAGATTGATTATCAGGCCACCAGCTCGGCAAACAAATCGGCGTCGACATTGCCGCCGGAGAGCACGATGACGACGTTCTTGCCGGCAACATCAAGTCGTCCCGCAAGCAGCGCGGCCAGGCCGACCGCTCCGCCCGGTTCGACCACAAGCTTCAGCTCGCGATAGGCAAACGCGACGGCCGCGCCGACTTCCTTGTCCGAGGCGGTGACGCCGCGCGCGAGCAGCTTGCTGTTGATCGCAAAGGTCATCTCGCCGGGGATCAGGGCCATCAGCGCATCGCAGATGGTGCGGCCGGCGGGTGCGTGCGGCTCGCGGTGGCCCGCGGTCAGCGACAGGCCGTGATCGTCGAACGCGTCGGGCTCGGCCACCACGATCTCGGCCAGCGGAAAACGCGCCTTCACAGCCGTTGCAACGCCGGCGATCAGGCCGCCGCCGGAGGCTGGGGCGACCACGATGTCGGGGCTGAGACCGAGCGCCGCCATGTCCTCGGCGATCTCGCGGCCGGCGGTGCCTTGACCGGCGATCACGAAGGGATCGTCATAGGGCCTGACCAGCGTCGCGCCGCGCTTCTCGGCGATGCCGCGCGAGATCGCCTCGCGGTCGTCGCGGTCGCGGTCGTACAGCACGACCTCGGCACCGTAGGATTTGGTACGCTCGCGCTTTGACAACGGCGCATCCGCGGGCATCACGATGGTCGCCTGCATGTCGAGGATCTTTGCCGCCGCCGCCACGCCCTGGGCGTGGTTGCCGGAGGAGAACGCGACCACGCCGCCGGCGCGCTTGTCCTGCGGGATCGAGGCGACCTTGTTGAAGGCACCGCGAAACTTGAACGAGCCGGTGCGCTGGAGCATCTCCGGCTTGAGATAGACCTTTGCACCGACACGCTCGTTGAGCACGGGAAAGGACAACAGCGGGGTGCGGACGGCGAAGGGTGCGATTACGCGTGCTGCGGCGTCGATATCGGCAGGGCCGATCGGGAGAAGCTGTTCTGTCATGCCTGAATGTTATCGCGCCGGATGAGGCGCGGGCAAGGCATCTCCGCGCGAGGCTTTGGGCTCTCAGGCGACGAATCGCGCCGGCTCTGCCCCGTTTCGGCCGGGCAGCACCGCGCCGACGGCCAAAATGCTGTCGATAAAAGCCCGGGCCGAGGCCTCCCAGGTGTAGTTGGCGGCGAATTCCACGCAGTCCTGCCGGGAGATGTCGAGCGCGGCAAAGCAGGCGCTGCGCAGATCGTGATCGAGCGCGCCAACCGGCGCATCGCCGATCACGTCGCGGGGGCCCTTCACCGGGAAGGCCGCGACCGGCAGGCCGCTCGCCAGCGCTTCGAGCAGGACCAGGCCGAACGTGTCGGTCTTGCTCGGAAATACGAAGACGTCGGCCGCAGCATAGATGTCCGCCAGCTCCTCGCCGTGCTTTTCGCCGAGGAAGATCGCGTCCGGATAGGCCTCCTCCAGCGCGACACGCGCCGGGCCGTCACCTACGATCACCTTGGTGCCGGGCAGCTCGAGGTCGAGGAATGCCTCGAGATTCTTCTCCACCGCGACGCGGCCGACCGAGAGGAACACCGGCGCCGGCAGGCAGAGATCGATCGCTCGGGGATGGAACAAATGGGTGTCGACGCCGCGAGGCCACAGCACGACATTGTGGAAGCCGCGCTCGGTCAGCTCGCTGGCGAGCGCCGGCGTTGCCGCCATCACGGCGCGGCTGGGGCTGTGAAATCGGCGCAGCGCCCGCCAGATCAGCGAGCCCGGCACCGGCACGCGGGCGCGGACATATTCGGGAAAGCGGGTGTGGAAGCTGGTCGTGAAGGGCAGCTTGCGCTGCCGGCAATAGCGGCGGACCATCAGGCCGATCGGCCCCTCCGTCGCGATGTGGATGCTGTCCGGGCGCGCCTCTTCGATCAGCTTCGCGATTCTGCCCGGGCGCGGCATGGCCACCCGCACGTCCCGATAGCTCGGCATCGCAAAGGTGCGGAACCATTGCGGCGTCAGGAACGAGAATTCGACGTCGAGACTTTTGGCGGCGTCGGCAAGCTTGGTCAGCGTCCGAACCACACCGTTGACTTGCGGGTGCCAGGCGTCGGTCGCGACCAGGATGCGCATCAGGCTGCCCTTGTCATGCGGCTTTGGCTGCGATCTGCGGGACCTGTGCCGGCTTCTCGGCCTGGTTCGCCCAGGTGATGATCTCGAAATGGCCCTCGTCGTGCTCGACCAGTGCCGTGCAGCTCTCGACCCAGTCGCCGCAATTCATGTAGCGGATGCCGCCCTCGTCGCGGATCACCGCGTAGTGGATGTGGCCGCAGATCACGCCGTCGGCGTCGTGGCGCCGCGCTTCGGCGGCGAGCGCCTGCTCGAACGCGCCGATATAGTTGACCGCGTTCTTGACCTTCTGCTTGGCCCATTGCGACAGCGACCAATAGGGCACCTTGAACATGCGCCTAAAGAAGTTGACGAAGCGATTGAGCTGGATCGCGAAGTCGTAGGCCTTGTCGCCGAGATGGGCGAGCCAGCGTGCGTTCTGCACCACGAGGTCGAAGATGTCGCCGTGGATGACGAGATAGCGCTTGCCGTCCGCGCCGGTGTGGACGGTGTTCTCGACCACGTCGATGCCGCCGAAATGCGTGCCGTAATAGTTGCGCAGGAACTCGTCGTGATTGCCGGGGATGTAGATGACCTTGGCGCCCTTGCGCGCCTTGCGCAAAAGCTTCTGGACGAGGTCGTTATGCGATTGCGGCCAATGCCAGCTCGATTTCAGCGCCCAGCCGTCGACGATATCGCCGACGAGATAGATCGTGTCGGCATCATGGAAACGCAGGAAATCGAGCAGAAGATCGGCTTGAGAACCGCGGGCTCCGAGATGAACGTCGGAGATGAACAACGTGCGAAAGCGCCGCTCCGGGCTCTCGTCACTCACATCGTAACTTCCCATGCGCCAGCCTGTAACAATGTCCCGTGACAGGGGGATGACCAATTGAACCTTTGAGGCACCTTAGGATACGAATCGCGCTTGCCTCGCCCACCCGCGAATATCAGTCGCATGCGACAATCAGGCGACATGGCGTCGCAGCGCCCTCCGCAAGAACCCGGAGCTGCATGGCGGGAGGGACTAGCGGTGGCGCGCTCGCGACCGGCGGTCAGTAAAATTTATGGAAATGATGGATCGGGCCGTGTCCGTGGCCGACGCTGAAGCGGTCGGCGGCGGCGATCGCCGCGCTGATCCAGGTCTTGGCGTTGCGCACGGCGCGCTCGAGATCCTCGCCTCTGGCGAGCCCTGCGGCGACCGCCGAGGACAGCGAGCAGCCGGTGCCATGGGTGTTGCTTGTGGCAACGCGCGGCGCGGCGAGCGCGATCGTGGTGCTGGCATCGACGAGATAATCGATACTCTCGGCGCCCTCGCCGTGGCCGCCCTTGATCAGGACCGCACGACAGCCGAGCGCCAGCAGCCGGCGCCCCTGGCTTTCGATCTCGGCCTCGCTGGCCGCGACCGGCTCGTCGAGCAGAGCCGCGGCCTCGGGCAGATTGGGTGTGATCACCGAGGCCAGCGGCATCAGCTTGCTGCGCAGAGCATCGACGGCATCGGACGCGAGCAGGCGATCGCCCGACGTCGCCACCATCACGGGATCGAGCACGATACGCTCGGGCGCCCAGCGCGACAGCGCGGCCGCGATCGCATCGATGCTGGCGGCTTGCGCCACCATGCCGATCTTGACCGCGCCGACCTCGAGATCGGAAAACACCGCGTCGATCTGCGCGGTGACGAATTCGGCGGGCACGGCGTGAATGCCGGTGACGCCGCGGGTGTTCTGCGCCGTCAGCGCCGTGATGGCAGAAGCGCCAAAAACGCCGAGCGCGGCAAAGGTCTTCAGGTCGGCCTGGATGCCGGCGCCGCCGCTCGAATCGGAGCCGGCAATGGTCAGCGCTACGGGTGTCGTCATGGGGCGCTCTTCAGCGTTTTCGAAGCCATGGCCCGTCCTAGCGCGCCTCTCCCAGCCCAGCAAGTTCGCTTGCTAAATCCGGCCGGGTTTGGCCTATTAGCCGTCAGATATGCTTTCGGAGTGACCGCGATGGTTCCCTTTTTCGTCCAGATCAAATGCAAGCTCGGCCAATCCTATGTGGTCGCCAATGCGCTTGCCGAAGCCGAGATCGCCTCCGAGATCTATTCCACGGCCGGGCAATACGACCTGCTGGTGAAGTTTTACGTCGACAACGACACCGATATCGGCCACTTCGTCAACGAGAAGGTGCAGGTGCTGCCCGGCATCCAGGACACCCTCACCATCATCACCTTCAAGGCGTTTGGCGCGAGTTGACCGTCCGAAAAAGGGCAGGCCCGATCAGGTGCCGCCCTCCTTGCGCTTGGGACGCGGCGGACCGTCCACCGGCGGCAGCGATTTGAGATAGTCCGCCATCGCCGCGAGATCGTCGTCCGGCAGTTGCGAGGTGTTCTTGATCACCCGCGTCATCGCGCCGCCGACGCTGTCGCCGTCGGGCAATTCGCCGGTCTTCAGGAAATAGGCAATATCCTTCGCGCTCCACTCGCCAAGGCCCTTCTGGGTGATGTTGGGCACCCATCCCTCGCCTTCCGGATTGGGGCCTCCAGCGAAGCGTTGTGCGGCGGTGATGCCGCCAAGCGCGTTGCGCGGGCTGTGGCATTCCGCGCAATGGCCAAAACTGTTGACGAGATAGGCGCCGCGATTCCACTGCGGTGACTTCGCGCTGTCGGGGACGAAGGGCTTGTCGTCCAGAAATAAGAATTTCCAAATGCCGACGTTACGCCGGATGTTGAACGGAAAGCGCACATCGTGGTCGCGCACCTTGCCTGCGACGGCCGGCAGCGTTTTCAGGTACGCAAAGAGATCGAGCACGTCCTCGCGCCTGGCGTGCTGATAGGACGTATAGGGAAAGGCCGGAAAATAATGCCCTCCGTCCGGCGAGACCCCGTGCATCACCGCATTGACGAATTCGGCATCGTTCCATTTGCCGATGCCATCGGTCGGATCGGACGAGATGTTCGGCGCGTAGAACGTTCCGAACGGCGACTTGATCGCGACGCCGCCGCCGAGCCTGAGACGATCGGGCTGGTCGGGGACGGCATGGCATGAGGCGCAGCCGCCGGCGTTGAACATCACCTGGCCATTGGCAAGATCAGGGACGCGGGCAGGCGCGGTGCCGACGGCCGCCCCCACCGGCGCGCTGAGCCACCAATAGACGCCGGCTGTGGCGAGTGCGGCGAGCAGCGCCACGGAGATTGTTCGTCGCAACATGCGGTCCTTTCGTCATCGCGGCGAAGCTTATGACCGATGTCCTCGCGGCTCCAGCCACGAAGAATTTAGCCCACCGCGGCCTGAAACGGGAATAAACTGCAATGCCGGCTGTTGGAAGTTTGGCAGCCCAAACGGGTTCAGCAGGGAGAAAAATCATGAACAAGATCGTCATCGCCATGTCAGTGCTTGGCGCCGTTGCTTTTGCGGGTTCGGCCAGCGCGGAAAAGCTGAAAGCAACGCTCGACGCCAAGTCGGAGGTCCCCGCAACGACCAGCAGCGGCACCGGAACGGCCGATCTGGATTACGACGCCGCCAGCAAGAAGCTGTCCTGGAAGGTCACCTATTCCGGCCTGTCCGGCCCTGCCACCGCCGCGCATTTCCACGGACCTGCCGAGCCCGGCAAGAACGCCGGCGTTGCGATCCCGATCCCAGGCGCTGCGACCAGCCCGGCCGAGGGCTCGGCGACGCTGACCGACGCGCAGGCCGCCGATCTGCTCGGCGGCAAACTCTACGTCAACATCCACACCGCGGCCAATCCGGGGGGCGAGATCCGTGGTCAGGTGACGAAGTAAGCTTCGCACAGACCAACAAAAGGGGCGGCTGCTTGCGCAACCGCCCTTTTCGATTCCGCGTAGCGCTGGCGCAGGCGTCACACCTCAGGTTCGGCTGCGTTCAGCGCCTGCGCGAGGTCGGCGATCAAATCCGACGGGTGCTCGATGCCGATCGACAGCCGGATCGTGGAATCGAGCACGCCGATCTTCCGGCGGATGTCGGCGGGGACGCCGGAGTGGGTCATGGTGGCAGGCAGGCTCGCAAGCGACTCCGTTCCACCAAGGCTCACCGCCAGCTTGAGGATTTGCAGCGCGTTGAGGAATTTCATGGCGGCGGCCTTGCCCCCGACGATGTCGAACGAGAACGTGGACCCTGCCCCCGAGCATTGCCGCGCAAACACAAGTCCGTCCGGCGACGCCGCGTCGTGATGACCGAGATAGTGCACCTTGGCCACTTTGGGATGATCGCGCAGATAGTCCGCCACGAGGCGCGCATTCGCATCCGCCTTTTCCATGCGCAGGCTCAGCGTCTCGAGCGAGCGGTTGATCATCCAGCAGGAATGCGGATCGAGCTGGGTGCCGATGGCGCCCCGCAGCGCCTTGATGCCTTTCACCACCGCCTTCGCGCCGAGCGCGGCGCCCGCGATCAGATCTGAATGACCGCCGACATATTTCGTGAGCGAGTACAGGGAAATATCGGCGCCGTGCTCGATCGGTCGCTGAAACACCGGCCCGAGCAGCGTATTGTCGCAGGCGATGATCGGAACGTGTCCTTGGGTCTTTCCGATGCTCTCAGCGACACGCCGCATCATCGCGATGTCGACCAGCCCGTTGGTCGGGTTGGCCGGGGTCTCGATCAGGATCATCGAAATCCGGCCCTTGCGCATGGCCTCCTCCGCGGCTTGGCTGACCACGGCTTCATCGACGCCATCGGCGAAGCCGACGGCGCCGATCGACAGACGCGCAAGCGTATTCGTCAGCAGCGTTTCCGTGCCGCCGTAAAGCGGCTGGGAGTGCAGAATGACGTCGCCGGGGCGGACGAACGCCAGGATCGTGGTCGCGATGGCCGCCATGCCGGATGAGAACAGCGCGCAGCTCTCGGTGCGCTCGTAGATCGCGAGCCTGTCCTCGACGATTTCGCTGTTGGGGTGATTGAAGCGCGAATAGACCAGGCCCGCGCCCATTCCTTCCGGCGGCTCGCGCCGGCCGGAGACGAAATCGAAGAAGTCCTGCCCGTCCTCGGCCGTCTTGAACACGAAGGTCGAGGTCAGGAACACCGGCGGCTTGACGGCGCCTTCCGACAATTGCGGATCATAGCCATAGGTCAGCATCAGCGTTTCCGGATGCAGCATATGGTTGCCGATGTGCGTCTTAGACGGGAACGGTTTTACCATGGCTTGTCTCGCTGTTGCTGATTGAGGCGCTCGCCGCGGGTTGGAACTCCTGATGTCGTGACGCAGTCAGGAGCGAGATGCGTCAGCGTCAAAAGCTCACGCCAATGCCGCGGCGGCTGGAGCAAAGATAGCTGCTCCGGTAGCGATCCGTCAGGCCTTGCGGATAGAATTTCCAGCAGCGCTGCGCGCCGACATGAAAAAAGCGGCTGCTTTCGCAACCGCTTTTTCCCGATTCCCAGTAGCCCGGATGGAGCGAAGCGCAATCCGGGCTACGAATCTTTTTCTTCCGTCAACCGTTCTTCACACGAAACGTCTCGTGGCAGCCGCCGCATTCCTTGCCGACCGCGGGGAAATTCGCCTTGAGCGAGTCGAGATCCTTGATCTTGCCCTTGGCCTCGCCGACGACCTTGGCGAAGCTCGCGACCTTCGCATCGAACCCGGCCTTGTCCTCCCAGATCTTCGGCGAGGCGCTGTAGTCGCCCTCGGGCTTCATACCCTTTGCGCTCGCCGGAAACAGGTGCGGCAGCTTCTTGGCGGTGTCCTCGAACTGCGCCAGCGCGCTGTCCACAGTGGCCTGATCATAGGGCTTCTCGCCCTTGACCATGGCCGCCACTGCGCCGGCGTTCTTGCCGTTGCCCTTCATGAGAGTCTGCACTTCCTTGACGGAATCCTGTTGTGCCCAAACCGCGCCCATACCGAGCAGGAGCGCGCCCCCAACCACCAACACTCGCTTCATTCGCAAAATCCCTTTCCTTGATGCAGGATCGTGCTGACCCCTCAATGGGCCAACACCGCTCGGCAGATTTCATTCCCGTGGAAGATTGTCACAGGCTGTGACGGCGATGGTGCTCGTTGATGGCGATCCACACCCGTTCCGGGGTCGCCGGCATGTCGATGTGGTCGATCTTGTATTCGCGCCAGAGCCCGTCGACGATGGCGTTGACGACCGCCGGGCAGGACCCGATCGCACCGGCCTCGCCCGCGCCCTTCACCCCCAGCGGATTGGTCTTGCAGGGAACGTTGGCGGTCTCGAACACGAAGGCCGGCCCGTCCGCCGCGCGCGGCAGCGCGTAGTCCATGAAGGTCGCGGTGACGAGCTGGCCATCGCCCGCGCCATAGACCACCTGCTCCATCAACGCCTGGCCGATGCCCTGCATGGCGCCGCCATGGACCTGGCCGGCCAGCAGCAGCGGATTGAGCGTCATGCCGAAATCGTCGACGATCACGTAGTTAACGATTTTGATGATGCCGGTGGCCGGATCGATCTCGACCTCGGCGACATGGGTGCCGTTGGGATAGGTGCCGTCGGCGCTGGCGAAGGTCGCGCTCGCGTTCAGCTTCGAGGGATCCGCGCCGGGCCGCTTGGCGAGATCAGTGAACGAGATCGAGCGGTCGGTGCCGGCGATGCGCACGATGCCGTCGGTGATCTCGAGGTCGCCGGCGCTGGCTTCCAGCGCCTGGGCCGCGATTTCCTTCAGCTTCTGCCCGAGCTCGCGGGTCGCGCGCTCGACGCTGACACCGCCCGACGGGATCGAAGCCGAGCCGCCGGTGCCGAGGCCCGTGGCGATCATGTCGGTGTCGCCCTGGTGGACGTGCACGCGCTCGGGCGCCACGCCGAACTGCTCGGCAACGATCTGCGCATAGGCGGTCTGGTGGCCCTGCCCGCTCGACTGGGTGCCGATCAGGACCGTGATATCGCCATTGGGGTCCATCCGCACATTGGCGGTCTCCTCGCCCATGGTGCCGCAGACCTCGACATAGCTCGCAAGTCCGATGCCGCGGATCAGGCCGTTCTTCTTGGCCGCCTTGGCGCGCTTGCCAAACTCCTTCCAATCGGCGATCTCCATCGCGCGCTTCAGATGCGCGGCGAAGTCGCCGGAATCGTAGACTTTGCCGGTCGCGGTCTTGTAGGGCAGCGCCTTCGGCTGGATGAAATTCTTGCGGCGGATGGCATCCACCGTCATGTCGAGCTTTCGCGCGCAGGCGTCCACGAGACGTTCGATGACGTAAGCAGCCTCGGGCCGCCCGGCGCCGCGATAGGCATCGACCGGCACGCTGTTGGTGAAGATGGTGCGCACCCGGCAGTGGAACGCCTGGATGTCGTAGAGGCCCGGCAGCATGCCGGCGCCGCCATGCGGGATATAGGGCCCGAAGGTCGACAGATACGCGCCCATGTCGCCCATCAGGTCGCAATCCATCGCCAGGAACTTGCCGTCCTCGGCCAGCGCCATCTTCGCGGTGGTGACGTTGTCGCGGCCCTGCGCGTCGCCCATGAAATGCTCGGTACGGTCGGCGGCCCATTTCACCGCCTTCTTCAGCTTTCGCGCGGCGACTGCCAACAGGGCGTATTCCCGATAGGGAAACAGCTTCGTGCCGAAGCCGCCGCCGACGTCGGGGCAGATCACCCGCATCTTGTCGGTCGGAATGTTGAGCACGTTCTGGCAGAGGATATCGCGCAGGCGATGGCTGCCCTGGCTGCCGACCGTCAGCGTCAGATGGTCGCGCTTGGCGTCGTATTCGCACACCGCCGCGCGCGTCTCCATGAAGTTCGCGACCACGCGCGGATTGACGATCGAGATCTCGGCCACCGCATGCGCTTTGGCAAAGGCAGCTTCGGTCGCTTTCTTGTCACCGATCGAGACGTCGAACAGCACGTTGCCGGGCTTGTCCGGCCAGACCTGCGGCGCGCCCTTCTTCACGGCATTGACGACACCGGTCACCGCCGGCAGCGGGCTCCATTTGACCTCGATCGCCTCGATCGCGTCGCGGGCCTGGTCGATGGTCTCGGCGACCACGAAGGCGATGGAATCGCCGACATGGCGCACTTCGTCCTTGGCGAGGATCGGGTAAGGCGGCCCGGTGAAGGGATCGGTCTCGAGATTGAACAGGCAGGGCAGATTGCCGAGATCCTTGACGTCATCGGCGGTCAGGATCAGCGCGACGCCGGGAAGGGTGCGGGCGCGGCTCGCATCGATGGTGTATTTGGCATGCGCATGCGGCGAGCGCAGCATCAGGGCGTGAAGCACGGCCTGCGGCGCATAATCGTCGGTATAGCGGCCCTTGCCGCGGATGAGCGCGTCATCCTCCTTGCGCAACACGCTTTGGCCAACGCCAAACTTGATGGGAGCCGCCATTTTTCTCGTCCCGTTTCTCATGGTTGTTTTGCCGGCATATTGCCGTGGAAAAACTGGCAAGGCAAACGGGTTTAGCCATGCGAAAACCGTCCAGCGCCCTCACCTGTCAGAGCAGGATGGAACGGGAGCGCCGCAACTCGGTCATTTCGCCGTGAGGAACGGTCCGCTTGATGGCATGATAGTTGCCGAACCCGCCTGCAGTGCACGCCTGAGAACAAGCAGCCGTGCTGACGGCTGCTTGCTCGCAAAGCGCATCTCCGCTTCGGATGGCTCATCATTTACATCCCCCCGCGGCTCCATAGATCTCTGGCGTGATCCCTCAGCCTATCGATAGCCCGTTCCGGCGAGATGTAGTCGATCTCGCCGCGCGTCAGGCCGATATCCATCAGCTCCCGGTCACTCAGGTCCCGCAAGGCGATTTGTGGGCCCTGCCGCCAGCGCCAGTCCTGGAGCGCACGCCAGTATCGCGCGAGCAAGCCTGGGATGCTCCACGTCGAGGCAAGCTCGAGGGGGAGCCTCTCCGGCTCGGATGTCATGATCGTCTGTTGGGGTGGCATGGGACGCTCCTGCTGTTGTGCCGGCAGGGAAGCGTGGCCAAACAAAAGGCCCCGTCCGATGCCGGCGGGGCCTGGTGAAAAGATGTCGTCGTCGAATTTCTAGCGCGCGACTCCTTCCACGGCCCGGCCGAAGCGGGTCATGTGGTTGCGGTTGAGTTTGCGCACTGATTTGATCATGCGCTGCGATTACCATAGCAATCGCGCAAAATCAAGAGATGTGTGGAGGTCGGTTGCACCCTGGAAGCGAGCCCCTTACTCTGGCGCTTTCTTGCCCCTACACACGCCTCAGGACTTCGTCTGCTTCGCTTCCACGTATCGTGCGAAGTTGTCGAGGATTGCCTGCCAACCGCCTTGCTGCTGCTCGACCGAGTGCGTCGATTCGCCATCGAAGACCACGCGAACCAGAATGCCCTTCGGGCCGGGCACAAACTCGACTTCGGCATTTCGCTCGCCGAACGCGTATTCGATACGCTTGTGCTCGACGATTTTCGTGTAGGTACCGGCGAAGTCAAAGCCCATGCTGCCGTCCTTGGCCTCCATGCGCGATGAGAAGACACCGCCTTCTCGCAGGTCGACGGTCGCCTTGGTCGTATGCCAGTCGTCGGACGCGGCGTTCCACTTCATGATGTCGGCAGGCGTCGTATAAGCGCGCCAGACCTGATCGATAGGGGCTGCTACGTTGGTTTCGACGGTGATCCTCATAAACAGTGCTCCTGGTTCGAATTTTGCCGGCTCGAGGTGACGGCATCACGTCACGTGTGCAGGGTCCATCCGCCGCACTTCCGAGATGTGTCCATCCAAGGACGATCGAGACTGGCCCGTGCCGACAAGCTCGAGCCGTCAATGCGTTGAAAATATGAAAAAGTTAACCCCGCACCAGTGAGACCAGCCAGCGGCGCCCGAACAGCGCAAGGATGGCGAGCGCATAGACGATCGTACCTCCGACGGCCAGCAGAAGCAGCGTCAATTCGTCCCGGAAGTGCATCGAGCCCAACGAAGGACAGCCGAAGCGCGCGATGAGCCAGAAGGCGGCGGCCAGGATGAGCCCGGTCAGCAGGAATTTGGCGAGCGACAACAGCCAGGCGCGGTCCGGCACGAGAAAGCCTCGCCGCACCGCGAAGAACAGCACCAGTAGCAGGTTGGTCCAGACGCCGACGGCAGTGGCCAGCGCAAGCCCGATCTGGGCCAGCGATCCCATCAAGGCAATTTTCAAGGCGACGTTGACCGCGATGCCGGTCAGCGACGCCCGCACCGGCGTCGCCGTGTCCTTGCGCGCGTAGAAGGTCGCGACCGCGCTGCGGATCAGTACGAAGGGGATCAGGCCGATGGCATAGGCCGCGAGCGTGGCGCCGGCAGCGGCGGCATCGGCTTTCGAGAACGCACCACGGGCGAACAGCGCGCGCATGATCGCGTCGGGCACGGTGAGGAAGGCGGCCACGAACGGCACCGAGAACAGCAGCGTGAAATCGAACGCGCGGCGCTGCGCCTTCATCGCACCGTCTTGGTCGTTGGCCGTGATCCGCCGCGACATCTCCGGCAGCAGCACCGTGCCGATGGCAATGCCGATCACGCCGATCGGGAGCTGGTTGAGACGGTCGGCGTAATACAGCGCCGACAGCGCGCCCGCCGGCAGGAAAGTCGCGATGATAGTGTCGGCAAACAGCGCGAGCTGCGTGCCCATCGAGCCCAGCGTCGCCGGCCCGAGTGCTTTAAAGAATGCGCGGACGTCTTCGTCGAGCTTGAGCGGCGCAAAGCGCGGCAGGCCGCCATGGCGGGCGAGATCGCCGGCGAGCAGGAAATACTGCAAAAAACCCGAGATCAGGACACCCCAGGCGGCAGCGTGGCCCGCGCCGGGAAACCATGCGGCGAGCGCCAGCGTCATCATCATCGAGATGTTGAGGAAGATCGACGCGGCTGCGGCGCTCGCAAAGCGCTGCATCACGTTGAGCATGCCGCCATAGAGCGTCACCAGCGTGATCAGCAGTAGATAGGGAAAGGTGATCCGGGTCAGCTCGATCGCGAGCTTGCGCTGCTCGGCGTCCTCGGAAAAGCCGGGCGCCAAAATGCTCATGGCCTGCGGCATGAACACCCAGGCGACGATCAGCAGCACCACCTGCGAGGCCAGCAGCAGCGTGAAGATGCGGTCGGCGAACAATCTTGCCGCCCCCTCCCCGCGCTCACCGTGCACGTGCGCATAGGCCGGCACCCAGGCGGCGTTGAAGGCGCCCTCGGCGAAGATCGCACGGAAATGGTTGGGCAGCCGCAGCGCCACGAAAAAGGCGTCGGCCACGGGGCCGGCGCCGAGAATCGCCGCAAGCATGATGTCGCGGGCAAATCCCGTCAGCCGCGAGAGCAGCGTGTAGCCACCAACCGTGAAGATACGTCCGAGCATCGTTCCCTTCTAAAGGAAGAGCTCGCGCAGCAAAACGGGGAAATCAGGCTGAAAGCGCGCCGCGCACGGCCGCGATGATTCGCTCCTGATCGGCTTCGGTCAAATAGGCATGCATCGGCAGGCTGATGACGTCCTGCGACAGGCTCTCGCAGCCCGGCAGGCCGCCCTCGGCGACCGGGTACTGCTTGTAGGCCGTCTGCTGATGCATCGACTTGCCGTAGTAGATCGCCGTCGGCACGCCCTGGGCCTTCAGCGCGGCGGCAAAGCCGTCGCGGTCGGTACCCTCAGGGAGGCGGATCGTGTACTGCGCCCAGACCGACGTATTGCCGGGCGCCACGCGCGGCACCGTGACCACATTACCGAGACCGCGCGCGTAGCGCTCCGCGACCTTGTTGCGGGCGGCGATCTCATCGTCGAAGATCTTCAGCTTCTCGATCAGGATCGCGGCCTGCATGGTGTCGAGCCGGCCGGTCAGGCCGAGGCGGACGTTGTCGTATTTGTCGACGCCCTGCCCGTGCACGCGGATGCTGCGCAGCGTCGCCGCGAGCTCGTCGTCATCGGTGAAGATCGCGCCGCCGTCACCGAAGCAGCCGAGCGGCTTCGCGGGAAAGAAGCTGGTCGCAGTGGCGAGCCCAAAGGTGCCGAGCTTGCGGCCCTTGTAGCTCGCGCCAAAACCCTGCGCAGCGTCATCGAGCACGAACAGGCCTTCGGCCTTGGCGATCTCCGCGATGGCGTCGTGATCGACCGGCTGGCCGAACAAATCGACCGGAATCACCGCGACCGGCTTGAGGCCGGCCTTGCGGGCGGTCGCGATGCCGCGCTTGAGCGATTCCGGGCTCATGTTGAAGGTGGTCTCGTCGACGTCGACATAAACCGGCGTCGCGCCGGTCCGGGCCACGGGCGAAGCCGTCGCGATGAAGGTGAAGGACGGACACAGCACGGCGTCGCCCGGCCCGACATTCTTCGCCATCATCACCATCAGGATCGCATCGGTGCCGCTGGCGCAGCCGATGACGTGCTTGGCGCCGCAATAGGCCGCAAGCTGCTTCTCGAGCTCGGCGACTTCAGGGCCGTTGACGAACTGACAATGATCGAGAACGCGCTTCACGGCGGCATCGAGCGAGTCGCCGAGCCGGCGGCGCTGCGAGGCGACGTCGATGAAGGGAATGGGTTCGGAACGCAGATGCTGGTTCATGGCGCCTTGCGGGTTTTGATCGGTCAACATGGAATGGGATCAGCCGGCGACGCGGCGCGGGCCCTTGAGGGCGGACGACTTGGCGGCGGGCCGCGACGGCGTTTCCAGGCACTGCGTCGCGATCTCGAGGCTGGCGACGCCTTCGTCACCGGTGACCGCCGGCGTCTCGCCGTTGCGCACGGCCTTGAGGAACGCGATCAGTTCGGCGCGGAGCGGCTCGTCATGGCCGACTGGAAGATGCCGCATCGAATAGCTGCCGTCAGGCTTGAAGCCGAAACATTCAGTGACCTGGCGCGTCAGGAGATCGCCCATCACGTATTTGCCGCGGGTCGCGACCGTGACGCTGCGCGCCTTGAACGGCGTCAGCCAGTTGGTGTTGATGTGGGCGAGCACGCCGTTGGCGGTGCGGAATTGGAGCAGCGCGATGTCCTCACGCTCGGCGACCGCACTCGACAATTGCGGCTGCACCTCGACGATGTCGGATTCGGTGAACCAGCGGATCAGATCGATGTCGTGCACGGCAAGATCGATGACGACGCCGACATTGGACATGCGCGGCGGGAATGGGCCGACGCGCGTGATCGCGATCGACAGAATATCCTCGCCCGCGATCGCCTGCTTGACGGCGGCAACGGCCGGATTGAAGCGCTCGACATGGCCGACCATCAGCGTCACGCCGGCCTTTTGCGCAGCCGTGACGATCTCGCGGCCTTCCGCGACCGTGGACGCAATCGGCTTCTCGACCATCACGTGGATGTTCTTGGCGATGCAGGCGAGCGAGACCTCGTGATGCAGATGAGTCGGCGCCGCAATGGTAACGGCATCGACCCCTTCGGCCAGCAGCTGGTCGAGCGTCTCGAAGCTCGCGCAATTGGCAAGCTCCATCGCCCGCGTGCGATGTGCCGGCGAAGGATCGACGACGCCCACGAGGCTGACACCGGGAAGACCCGCGAGCACGCGCGCGTGGTTGCTGCCCATCACGCCGGCGCCAATGACGCCGACGCGCAAGCCGGCCTTTGCCGGTGCAGATCCTGTGGAACTCATTTGAGCAAACCCCGATTCAACGCAAATCCCCGGGGCGCTTCTAGCACGGACGCCACATTGTGGCGAATGCGGAGCTAGCGGTCCGGACACGATTTGATTCAAACAGTTACACGTTCCCCGGGCCTTAAGCCTCTGGACGAGACCACTCTTTTGGCCCGGGTCGCGTGATTCGGAGTGTGGTGGTTACGACCTTTGATAGTCGTCTTCAATCCGGATGATGTCGTCTTCCCCGAGATAGCTTCCCGTCTGGACCTCGATCAGCTCCAGCATGATTTTACCGGGGTTCTCCATCCGGTGCACCGCGCCCATCGGGATGTAGATCGACTCGTTCTCGTGCACGCTTTTGACGGTGTCGTTGACGGTGACGCGGGCGGTGCCGCGGACCACGATCCAGTGCTCGGCGCGATGATGGTGCTTCTGCAGCGACAGACGCCCGCCCGGCTTCACCACGATGCGCTTGACCTGGTGGCGCTCGCCATTGTCGACCGACTGGTAACTGCCCCAGGGCCGATGCACCTTGAGGTGCTCCTCGGTGACCTTCGGCGCGACCGCCTTGAGTTTCGTGACCAGCCGCTTCAGCCCGTTGGCATCCTTCTGACGCGAGACCAGCACTGCGTCCGCGGTCGCCACCACGATGAGATCGTCGACACCTTCGAGCGCGACCAGCGCAGAGTCGGTGGTGACGTTGCAATTGCGGCTATCCTCGAACACGGCACTGCCATGCGAAGCATTGCCTTGTGCGTCCTTGTCCGACAATTCCCACACCGCGTGCCAGGAGCCGACGTCGGACCAGCCGCAGGACACCGGCACGACCGCGGCGCGCGCGGTCTTCTCCATCACCGCATAGTCGATCGAGATCGCCTTGGCCGCGCCGAACGCCTCGGGCTCCAGCGTCACGAAGCCGAGATCGCGACCGGCATTGGTCACGGCATTGGAGATGGCCTCCACGCTCAAAGCATCGACCTTGCGGTATTCGTCCAGCAGGACGCTGGCCGGGAACATGAAGTTGCCGCTGTTCCAGAGATAGCCGGAATTGACATAGTCGGCCGCCTTCACCGCATCCGGCTTCTCGACAAAGCGCGCGACCGCGTGCACCTCGCCGGAGATGACCTCGCCCGGGCTGATATAGCCGTATTCGGTCGCCGGCCGCTCCGGCTTGACGCCGAACGTGACGATGCGCCCGGCGCTCGCGGCGGTGAGGCCTTGGCGGCACGCTGCGACGAACGCGGCATTGTCCTGCACCACGTGATCGGCGGCGAGCGCGAGCACGCTCGCCTCACTGGCGCGGTTCTGCGCGAACACCGCGCCGACTGCGATCGCAGGACCGGAATCGCGCCGCATCGGCTCGAGGATCACGTCGGCCTCGATGCCGATTTCCGCGAGCTGCTCCAGCACCATGAAGCGGTAGGAGGCATTAGTGATGACGATCGGGCGATCGAACAGCGAGGCCTCGGAGACGCGCAACAGCGTGTCCTGGAAGGTCGAGCGCGTGCCGAACAGCGGCAGGAACTGCTTGGGGCGCACCTCGCGCGAAGCCGGCCACAGCCGCGTTCCGGCACCGCCGCACATGATCAGGGGGATAATGCGTTTGTCCATCGTCATTTCAAACCTTGAGGTCGTTCCGATACCAGGTGACAAAATTACGAACTCCGTGCGCGATCGGCGTTGACGGTGCAAAGCCGCTATCGCGCATCAGATCCTCGACATCCGCGAACGTTTCCAAAAGGTCTCTCGGCAGCAATTCTTGGATCGCCGTCCGACCCAGCTCCGGCTCCAGAACTCTGACGACGTGCATCAGCTCTTCCGGGTGGTGGTTGCCGACATTGTAGACCTTAGACGGCGCATTTGCGGCAGCCGGACGATTTGCGGTGATCCCTCATCCTGTTCCCAAGGACCGCTTCGCCCGATCCGTCGCTCGATCTTTCGCCCGCGGCGCCTCTTTAGCCTCCGCATCGACGGGGCCGCAATAGCCGGCCGCCCTGTATGCGGGCTCCTGATCACCGCTATTGCAAGATCGGCGCCAAAACCATACCAAAGCGGCCGAATTCGGCGCCTTGCGTCGGGTTGCTTCAAAACCCTTGTTCATGCGGGCGAAATGCGCCGAATCCTGCTGTCGACGGCCAAGATCCTGATTTCCGGAGCGCTGCTATACCTGGCGCTGCGCAAGGTCGATCTGTCCGAACTGTTTTCGCGTTTCACCGTGACCAGCCTGTTCTGGATCGGCGTGGCGATCGCCGTCACGTTCCTGCAAATCTTCGTCGGCGTGTTGCGTTGGCGCGAGATCAGCGCCGCATGCGGCGCCCCGCTCGAGCTGGCCCGGGCCATGCGCTACAACGTGATTGGATCGTTCTTCAACCAGACCTTGCCCTCGGCGATCGGCGGCGATGCGGTCCGGCTGTGGCTCGTCGCGCGCGCCGGCGCCGGCTGGCGCGCTGCGACCTACTCGATCTTCGTCGATCGCGCGATCGGTTTGATCGCGCTGGCGATTCTCATCGTCGCGAGCCTGCCCTGGAGCTACAATCTCATCACCGATCCGCACGGGCGCTCGGCGCTGCTGCTCGTCGACCTCGCGGCGCTCGCGGGTGGCCTCGGCTTTCTGGTCTTCGGCGCGCTGAAATGGCACTGGCTGAAAACCTGGTGGGCCACGCATCACATCCACGCCTGTGCCGTGATCGCCAACCGCGTGATCTTCAGCCGCTCGCGCGGACCGGCCGTCGTGATCCTGTCGCTCGCCGTGCATGTGCTGGCCGTCGTGGTCGCCTGGTGCGTCGTGCAGTCGATCGCCGCGCCGGTTGGATTCAGCGACGTCTTTATGCTGGTGCCACCGGTGATGCTGATCACGATGATGCCGATCTCGATCGCCGGCTGGGGCGTGCGGGAAGCCACCATGGGCCTCGCGTTCGGCTTCGCGGGGCTGGCCGCAAACGAGGGCGTCAACGTCTCGCTGCTGTTCGGCGCCGTGTACTTCATCGTCGGCGCGATCGGCGGTCTGGTCTGGATCCTCAGCGCCGAGAAAGCCGCGCAGGGATCGGCGCCGCTCGGAGTGCCGGAGTGAGCGCGGCCATCGATGCGCTCGGCGCCGTCCCCTCGCTGCTTGCCGTTGCGATTGCCGCGCTGGTGTCGGGTGTCATCACCTGGAGCAGCCGCCCCCTGCTCCAGCGTTACGCATTGGCGCGGCCCAACGCGCGGTCCTCTCATCGCATCCCGACCCCGCAGGGTGCGGGCATCGCCGTGATATCAGCGACGCTGCTGGTCGCATCAGCCTGGGCAGTCTGGGCGAACGTCGCGATTCCGCCGGCGCTGATCGCTGCGACGGTCTTGATCGCCGTGGTCGGATTTGCCGACGACATCAAGTCGCTGCCGGTGCTGGTACGGCTCGTGCTGCAGGCCGCGGCCGTCGGCGCCGTCGTGTTCACCACGCCCGAGACCGCGCGCATCGTGCCGGCGCTGCCGCTCGCGCTGGAGCGCGGACTGATCCTGCTGGCGGGCGTGTGGTTCGTGAACCTCGTCAACTTCATGGACGGGCTCGACCTGATGACGGTGGCGGAAGTGGTGCCCGTCACCGCAGCGCTGCTGCTGCTGGGACTGCTCGGCGATTTGTCGTGGCCGGCCGCGCTGATCGCCGCGGCGCTGTGCGGCGCCATGCTCGGCTTTGCGCCGTTCAACAAGCCGGTCGCAAAAGTCTTCCTGGGCGATGTCGGCAGCCTGCCGATCGGCCTTTTGCTCGGCTGGTGCCTGCTCGAGCTCGCCTGGCGCGGGCAGCCCGCCGCGGCGCTGTTGCTGCCGGCCTATTACCTCGTGGATTCCACCATCACGCTGTTCCGGCGCATCGCTAGGCGCGAGCAATTCTGGTCGGCGCATCGCTCGCATTTCTACCAGCGCGCCACCGACCACGGCTTCACGGTCTCCCGCGTGATCGGCGAGGTGTTCGCGCTCAATCTCGTGCTCGCGGGGCTTGCCATCGTCACCGCTCGCGCCGGCTCGATGAAGATCACGTTGATCGCGCTGCTGGCGGGCGCAATCGCCATCGGCGTTGTGCTGCGGCGGTTCTCCCGTCCTCAGTCGTCCTGAGCCGCCAGCGCCAGCCGCAGCCCCTCGTCGAGAGACACCTGGGGCTGCCACCCGGTCGCGATCGCCTTGGAGACGTTGAGCTCGAGCGAGCCGATCAGGCTGTCATGCGTTTCCTGCCGCCCCATCACGATGAGAAGCTTGCTGAGCAGGTCGGGCGGCATGCCGAACAGCCGGGGGTTCTTGCCGGACGCATGGGCCAGGCGCTCGATGAACTCGGGCGTCGAGACCTGTTCCCTGTCAGCCACCAGGAAAACCTCGAAATTGCTGGCGGGGTCGGGATGGGCGAGCCGGCGCTGGATGAACGACGACAGATTCTGCACGGCGAGGAAGGCGCGGTGATTGCGGATGGCGGCAAAGGGCAGCGGCAACCCCAAACTCACCGCACGCGTCAGCAGCGCGAAATTGCCCTTGGCGCCCGCGCCGTAGACCAGCGGCGGTCTGATCACCGAGATCTTCATGTCATTGTCGCGCGCCAGCGTCCTCAGGCCGGCTTCGGCCGCAGCCTTTGACATGCCGTAGAGGCCGCGCGGCGTCAGGATGTCATCCTCGCTGTACGGCGCACGGCCGTCATTGCTGCGACCGTGCACGAGAACGGTGCTGATGAAGATGAACTGGCGCACACCGGCGGTCGCCGCGCTACGCGCCAGGTGCAGCGTGCCGGCAATGTTGACGTTGCGGTAGAGCTGGACTGCATGCTCCTCGCGCTTGTGATGCACGCGGGCGGCGAGATGGATCACGGCATCGACGCCATCGAGCGCGGCCTGCCAGTCGGTTTCGGGGCCAATCATTTCGACGACGACCTCGTTGCCCAGGCCTTGCGGGCTGCGCACCGCGTGGCGGACCGACCAGCCCTCGCGCGCCAGCGCGGGCACGACATGACGGCCGACGAAACCGCTCGCACCCGTCACCAGAACGACTGGCTTGCGCTCGTTCATCGTTGCTCCGCCAGTTCGGGGTTGCGCAACAATTCGTCGACCAGGGCGGCATAGGCGTTCATCGCGGTGACGCGATCGAACTTCGCCGCCGCCTTGACCGCACGCTCGGCAAAGGTGACACCGTCGGAGCAAGACGCCGCACGGATCGCCTCGGCCAGTTGATCGGCACGGCCGGGCGTCACGACCCAGCCCAGCCCGTTCTCCACCAAGGTCAACGCGGCCTCGGCCTCCGGCTCCGAGACCAGCACCACGGGACGGCCGACCGCCAGAAGATTGTAAAACCGACTCGGCACCGACACCCCCGCAACGTCCTTCCGGTACGGAATGATCCAGAGATTGGCCGCCGCCAGGAATGCCTCGAGCTCGGCATCCTCGACCCGCCCGACGAAGGAGACATTGGGCAAGTTCGCCTCAGTCTGCAACTGCTTCAAGCGCTCGAAGCCGATGCCCCAGCCGGAGAGCAGGAAGTGGATGTCAGGCTCGGCCTTCAAAAGGCGCGCCGCCTCGAACACGATCTCCGGATCATGGGTGAAGCCGAGATTGCCCGACAGGCCGACGACGAAGCGGGCTGTGAGCCTCTTGCGAAAGGGATTGTCCGCCAACACCGGCCGCCGTGCGGCCACGAGCGTCGCCCAGTTCGGGATGAAACGGATCTTGTTCCGCGTCATGCCGGAATAGCTCAGCAGCGGCCGCTCCGCATCGCGGCCGATGGTGATGACGGCGTTGAGCGCGCGGAACATCAGGCTGTTGGCGGCGCGCATCGTCATGGTCACGATCGAACCGGGCTTCAGCAGGCCCGCCATCACCAGCACGTCGGGGAAGAGGTCGTGCATGATCAGCGCCGAGCGCGCGCCCTTCAGCCTTGCCGCCGCCGCGACCGCGTAAGGCAGCATGAACGGTGCGGTGACGGTGAGCACGACGTCACCTCGTCTCAGCTCCCGTGTCAACGCTAGGAACGTGCGCGCCGCGAACAGCAGCTCGGAGGCGCCGCGCCGTACCAGCGCCGCCTTACCAGCCATCCGGTTCCTGATGGCGACGACGCGGGGCTTGCCCGGACCGGTTTGCGATGCCGGCAACGCACCTGGTGAGCCTGACAGCACCACGACCTCGTGATCGCCAGCGATGCGGCAGGCGATCTCGGCCATGATCGCCGCGGTCGTGCTCGGATCAGGCGGGTAATGCTGGCTCGCAACCACGATCTTGCCTCGAGGCTGCATGGTCAGGCCGCGGTCGACCCGAATTCCGGAACCGCGTCCTTCAGAATGGTCCTGATGGTGGCCCGATCGTCGCGCGCGATCGCCTGCTCCAGCGCCGCGATCCATTTGCGCAGCGTCTGCATCGGCGGCTCGTTCGGCTGCGCCGCCATGATGCCGGGGACGCCGATCTCGCGGGTCGGCTCTTCGGAGGCGAACAGGATTTCGTGCAGGCGTTCGCCGGGCCGCATGCCCGTGAACACGATTTCGATGTCGTAGCCGGGTTGCAAGCCCGAGAGACGGATCATGCGCTCGGCGAGATCGACGATCTTCACCGGCTGGCCCATGTTGAGCACGTAGACCGACACGTCCGAGCGCTGCGTTCCGAGCGCATGGGTTGCCGCCGTGATGACGAGATCGCAGGCCTCGCGGATGGTCATGAAGTAGCGGACCATGTCGGGATGCGTGACCGTCACGGGACCGCCGGCATCGATCTGGGCCTTGAACTTCGGCACCACCGAGCCGTTCGACGCCAGCACGTTGCCGAACCGGACCGAGATCAGCCGCATCGACCGCCTGGCGCCGCCGTGCCCCGCCGCAAGATCATGGTCGAGCGCCTGACAATACATCTCGGCGAAGCGCTTGGTGAGGCCGAGCATCGACACCGGCTCGATCGCCTTGTCGGTCGAGATCATCACCATGGCTTCGGCGCCGGCGCTGTGCGCGGCATCGGCAACGTTGATCGACCCGAAGATATTGGTCTTGACGCCCTCGCTCCAGTCGCGCTCGAGGATCGGCACGTGCTTGAGCGCTGCGGCATGGAACACGATGTCCGGCTTGAACTCCGTCATCAGGCGCATGACGCGTTCGCGGTCGCGAATGTCGGCGATCCGCCCTTCGATCGAAGCAGCGGTGCCGAGCGCCGCGAGCGTTTCGGTGATTGCGTAGAGCGCCGGCTCGGAATTTTCCACGATCAGAAGGCGCGCGGCGCCGAACGCGACGACACGCTCGCAGATCTCGGAACCGATCGAGCCGCCCCCGCCGGTGACGATCACCGCCTTGCCCTCGATCAGGGCCTCGAGCCGCGCATAGTCGATCTTTTCGCTCGGTCGCAGCAGCAGGTCCTCGACGGCGACGGCCGTGAGCCGCGGCGTGTCGCCACTCTCGAGCGAGGGCATGCGGCTCACGATCACGCCGAGCTTGCGCGCCCGCATCAGGATCGATTCGGGATGGGCCTCCGGCTCGAACGCCGACGGCGTCATCACGAGGCGGCCGATCGCCTTGTTGCGCTTGGCAAAATCGGCGATGACGTCCTCAACGTCATCGATGCCGCCCAGCACCGGCACGTTGCGGATGAGCTGGCCGAGATCGGCGCGCGAGGGCGACAATATGCCGACCGCCCAGATGCGCTTGATCGCCCCGCTCTCGATGCCGCGCAACAGCACCTCGGCATCCGCGGTCCGGCCGATCAGCAGCGTCGGCGCAGCATCATCGGTCCTCGCACGACGCCGCACCCGCGTATAGCGGAAGTAGCGGTAGGTCATGCGCAGCGCGCTGAGGAAGGAGATCTCGAGGAACCAGTAGAGGACGATGGTCACCTTGCCGAGGAAGAAGGCGCCACGGACGTTGGGGGCGACGAAGATGTAGTCGAGCGCCAGAAGCGCAACCGTCAGCACGGTCGCGACGCGGATGATGTTCAGCGCGTCTGGCAGCGAGATGAAGCGCCACTTCGTCGTGGTCAAGTTGAAGACGAAGAACACGACCACGCTGAAGGCGAGAAAATAGGGCAGGATCTGAATCAGCAGCGGCAGGCGGTCGAAGAAGCCGTCGCCGCCCTCGAAGCGCAGATAGAAAGCGGCAAACAGCGCCGCCGTGGTCGCCAGCAGGTCGTGGAGCGCGATCATGAAATTGCGCAAGGTGAGATGCGAAAGACGCGTCATCCGCTGACCGAAAATCCAGTTAGATGCAACCTGATCGCGCTGATAACCCATCTCGGCCGGACATGCCAGTCAAGGCTTGCCAGTCAAGCTTGCCGGTCAAGGCTTGCCATCCGGCCGGGCATTCAGGAACCGGCTTCCGCCGTCTTCGCCTCGGCCTGCTGGGCCCGGATCACCATGCCGCCGGCAACGCCGACACCGATGACGTACATCCAGCCCTCGTGGAAGTCGAACAGATGGGAGTTGAACAGCGAGGTGAAGACGTTCTGGACCACGACCAGGAGGCCGACCCAGTTTGCGAGCCCGTCGCCGCGAAACAACAGCAGATGCAGGATCCAGATGGCGTAGAGAGCGGCGACCCCGATGATGCCCCATTGCACGGCCACGTTCAGCGTCTGGTTATGCGGGTTGCCGATCACCTCGGCGGACGCCAGGTTCTGATCGCCGGGCGTCGCGGCCCGCTGGAACAATCCACGCGTCGAGCCGGTGCCGTGCCCCTTGATCGGCGCCTCCGCGAAGAAGCCGAGGGATTTCCGCCAGAATTCGAGCCGCAAGCCGGCCGAGGTCGGCGCGCCTGTTTCGACATAGCGTGTGTAGTCGCTGGCGAAAGTGTCGTAGGTCTTGCGCAATTGCGGCGAGGCCTGCCAGGCGAGAACCGCGCCCACGAGCAGGGCGGCGGAGATGATCGCGATGCTGCGCCATCTCAGATGAAGCAACGCAAACACGCCGAACAGGATCGGAATGGTGAGGAGCGCGGTGCGCGATACCACCACGAACACCATATTGACGAAGAAGGCGAGCGCAAGCGCCGTGAGCAGCCCTGCGATCCAGTAGCGCTTCTGACGCTGCAACTGCACGATCGGATAGGCGAGCGCGACCGCGCAGAGCGTGAACTCCTGGCTCTGGTCGATGTAGTTCTTGACGAAGATGCCGCGCTCGCCCCGGTCGGATTTAAGCGCGAGGTCTGGGTAGAAAGCGACGAGCCAGGACATCACCGACAACAGCGCGCAGGACACCAGGAAGGCGACGAACACCCAATGTCCGCGCGGCGAGCGCGCAAAATGATAGAGCAGGACCGGCAGCACCAGCAGCTTGACGGTCGGATTGACCGCGTAGAAGCGCGCCCCCCAGGCCGCGTCCGACCACAGCGTCCCGACCAGCGCGAGCAGGACCAGCGCAATCGGCGTCGCACAGATCGGACGCTTGAGCGATTGCAGGAACTCACGGACGTCGAGGAACGGCACCATGCAGAGCAGCATCAGGACATTGAATATCGCCGCAAGCGACGTCGACCATGGCAGCGAGGCCGCAGTCAGGATCGCAAACAGATCGACCGTCTCGGACCAGGCCGCCGGACTGCGCAGACGCCGCCACAGCACCTGGCCGGTCGTCTTCCCGGCGAGCGTCGTCACTTGCCCTCTCCCCGCGCGCGATGAACCAGCGCCGTCGTGCTGAAGCCCTGGAGAATGTCGACCAGCACCACGGTCCCGCCCGCGGCCTCGACGACCTCATGGCCGACCACCTGCTCGCGGGTGTAATCGCCCCCTTTGATCAGCGCGCTCGGCTTGATGCGGGTGATCAGGTCGATCGGCGTATCCTCATCGAAAATAACGACCAGATCGACGGCTTCGAGCGCCGCCAGCACTTCCGCACGCGCTCGCTCGTCCTGAACGGGGCGGTCGGCGCCCTTCAGCCGCCGTACCGAGGCGTCGCTGTTCAGCCCCACGATCAGGCGGTCGCAGGCGGAGCGCGCCGCTGTCAGCACCTTGACGTGGCCGGGATGCAGGATGTCGAAGCAGCCATTGGTGAAGCCGACGCGCTGGCCTTGCTTCTTCCATTCCGCGAGCTGCGCGTCGAGCGCGCCGGGCTCGAGCACGATCTTCTCCTCGGCCGCGAGATAGGCATGCGGCAAGATCTTTCGCTTCAGCTCGGCCGCACTCACGCTGGCGGTGCCCTGCTTGCCGACGGCGACGGCGGCCGCGGCACTGGCCATGCGAAGCGCCGTGTCCCAGTCCGCGCCCGTGGCGAGCGAGACCGCGAGCGCCGCGGCAACGGTGTCGCCGGCGCCGGAGACGTCGCGCACCTTGACCGGAAACGCCGGAACGTGAACGGCCTCGCCGTTGCGCGGCACCAGCGTCATGCCGTGCTCGCCTTGGGTGACCAGGATCGCTTCGCAATCGGCGAGCCGCATCACGTCCTCGCTGGCATCAACGATGCTCTGCGGCGTGTCGGCGCGGCTTCGGGTCGCTTCCGAAAATTCCTTGCGATTGGGCGTGAGCAGCGTTGCGCCGCGATAGATCGCCCAGTTTACGCTTTTGGGATCGACGATCACGGGCTTAGCGAGTTTTCGCGCGGCGTCGATGGTGTGGCGGATGACGCGGGCGGTCAGCACGCCCTTGGCGTAGTCGGACAGCAGCACGATGTCGGCGCGCGCGATCTGCGGCAGGATTGCTTCGATCAGCTTGGTCTCGATCGTATCGGAAGCAGGCTGTGCCTGCTCCCAATCCGCACGCAGCATATGCGTGGAAAAATGCTCGGAGACGAAACGCACTTTTCGCGTGGTCGGACGCGAGGGATCGCACACCAGCACGCTTTCGATGGCGCCCTGCTCCGCAAGCGTCGAGGCGAGCTGCCTGCCCGCCTCGTCCTCGCCGACGAGGCCGACGAAGATGCAGCGCGCGCCGAGCGCGGCGACGTTGCGCGCGACATTGCCGGCGCCGCCGATATGGATCTCGCTGCGCTGGGCCGCGATGACAGGCGCCGGCGCCTCCGGCGATATCCGCGACACCTCGCCATAGACGAACTCGTCCAGCATGATGTCGCCGATGCACAGCACCGTGCAGCCTGAGATGGCTTGCGCGAGGGCATCGAAATTGAGAATGGGCGTCGGCATGGTGATGGACCTCAGCGGAAGCGGTCGGGCCGGTCGAGATAATCCCCGACATAGGCCTTGACCGCGTCCTCGAGCGTCGTGAAACCGCCATTGTAGCCGGCGCGGTGGAGGCGATCGACCTCACTCTGGGTGAAGTACTGGTAGCTGCCGCGGATCTGCTCGGGCATGTCGACGTATTCGATGTTGGGGCCGGCGCCGAGCGCAGCATAAGCCGCCAACATCAGGTCCCTGAAGCTGCGTGCCTTGCCGGTGCCGACATTGAACAGCCCGGACACCGAGGGCGTTGCCAGCAGCCACATGATCACGCGCACGACGTCGTCGACATAGATGAAATCGCGGCGCTGATCGCCGTCGGCGATGCCCTCGCGATGCGACTTGAACAATTGCACGACGCGGCCCGCTTTGACGTCGTCGAAGCGGCGCGCCAGAACGCTCATCATCGAGCCCTTGTGGTATTCGTTGGGGCCGAACACGTTGAAGAACTTCAGTCCGGCCCATTGCGGCGGCAGCTTCTCGCCGTTCGCAGCGCGCTCGGCGACGGCAAGATCGAACAGGTGCTTGCTCCAGCCGTAGAGGTTCATCGGGCGCAGTTTCTTCAGCGCAGCGACCGAGGCATCGTCGTCAAATCCTGCCTCGCCGTCGCCGTAGGTCGCCGCCGAGGAGGCGTAGATCAACGGCACCGCATTCGCCGTGCACCAGTCCAGGAGGCGCATCGACAGGCGGAAATTGGTCTCGAACACCAGGTCGCCGTCGGTCGCGGTGGTCGCGGAAATCGCCCCGAGATGGATCACGGCATCGAGCTTGCGGCCCTGCAGCCAGTCCGGCAGCTCAGCTGGCGGCACGATATCCAAAAGCTGCCGCTTGGCGAGGTTGCGCCATTTGCCCTCGTTGCCAAGGAAATCGCAGACGACCACGTCGCTGCGGCCGGCCTCGTTCAGCGCGGCGACGACATTCGATCCGATAAAACCGGCCCCGCCGGTCACCAGCAACATTCCAACTTCCCTGCCAGATTCCGCCTGCCCGAAGTTTTGCGGCCCGGTTCTGCCCTAGCGCATGATCCGCCAAAGTGTAAGCGGTTTTGGGATTGCCACTCAGCCGGCTTTACCTGCCGGCCCGGAGCGGCTAACCGAACCGCCACATCAGCGCACCCCGGCCCTTTAACGAATGAACCAAGATTCGCAATTTAATGGGGAGGCAGATCGGGGCGACACGCGCCCGATCCTGATCGTCCCCTACATGTGGATCGGCGATTTCGTCCGGAATCACACCGTCGTGCGGGTCCTGAATGAGCGCTGGCCGAACCGGCCGGTCGATCTGCTCACGACCTCCCTATGCGCGCCCCTGGTCGATTACATGCCGGGCGTGCGCGAAGCGATCGTCTGGGACCTGCCGCGCGGGCGACTCGCCGTGGGCCGCCAGCTCGGCTTGGCGAAGCTCCTGCGCGAGCGGAACTACGGCACCGCCCTGGTGCTGCCCCGGACCTGGAAGGCCGCCATTGCGCCCGCTTTGGCCGGCATTCCGGAAAGGGTCGGCTTCGTCGGCGAGTTCCGGTTCGGCCTGCTCAATCGCTGGCGTTGGGGCGAAAAGAAGCTGCCCCGCTTCATCGACAAGAACGCCGCCCTCGCCCGGCCCGATGGCGCCCCGCTGCCGGCGGAATGGCCGGTGCCGCAGTTGCGGGTTCCGACCGGGGACATCCTTCGCTGGCGGCAGGCCAATGGCCTCAGCGCCGGCGCCGCGGTGGCCCTGGCCCCCGGCTCGGTCGGCGTCTCAAAACGTTGGACCTACTATCCCGAGGCCGCCCGCTTGCTGGCCGAGCGCGGCCTTGAGGTCTGGGTTGTCGGCGGCCCCGGGGAAAAGGGCCTGGCCCAGGAGATCGTCGCGGCCGGCGGCCCGGGGGTCCGGGACCTCACCGGCAATGATCTGCGCAACGGCATGCTGGCCATGGCTGCAGCCGGCGTCGCGATCTCCAACGATTCCGGCCTGATGCACATCGCAGCCGCCCTGGGCACGCCGACCATGGGCATCTTCGGGCCGACCAGCCCCTATCTCTGGGCCCCCCTCAACGGCCTCGCCGCGACCGTGGTGCAGGACAAGAGCGTGCTCTCCTGCCAACCCTGCCAGAGCACGATCTGCAAGATGAACGACCACCGCTGCATGCGAGATATCGCGGCGAGCGAGGTGGTGGAGATTGCGCAGCGGGTGCTGGGTGGGGTGGGGACAAGGGCTTCGACCTGAAGGCCGTCGAGGCTATGCCGACGATGACATCATACCGGTGTTTTGCCCGACGAGTCAAATCGACTTCGTAAAATCCGCAGCTTCGGGATGCCGGCCAAGCCATTGATTTCGTTGGCCTCGGCTACTGTGCATGGGGTTGTTTTCGAGGTTTTTTTGTTTGCTGCCCTGAAGGCGATGTCAAAGCAGCGGCCGATAGACGTCCCCGATCCGTGACGCCTCCGCATCGAGACTGAATTGCGCGAGCACCCGTGCCCGCCCGCGCTCGCCCATAGCGATCGCGGCGGCCACGTCACGCATCAGCGGTTCGACCGCTGCAGCCAGCGCGTCCGCATCACCGGTCGGGATCAGCACGCCGGTCACGCCATCCTCGACCACGAGTTCGGCCGCCCCGGCGCGCGCGGCGACCAGCGCGCTGCCGGCGGCCATCGCCTCGATCAACGTCAGGCCAAAACCTTCGTTGCGCGAGGTGAAGGCGTAGATGGTCAGCCGCTGATACCAGCGCTGCACGTCTTCGATCGGCAACTCGCCAGTGATGACGATGCGCGATTGCAGACCGGCGGCCTCGATCCGCTTCTTCAGGTCGTTTGCAAAAACGGTTTGCTCCGGTGTGACCTGGCCGACGATGATTGCGGTGAAATCCGGATAGCGCGGCAGCAAGCGGCACATCGCATCGACGAACACATCGGTGCCCTTCTGCGCGCGTACCCGGCCGAAGCAGCCGATCGCATAGCGGCCCGGCAACGCGGTTTCCGCGAAGGCAGCAGTGCGGTCGAGCGGCGGCGCATAGACGGCGGTGTCGACGCCATGCGGAATCACCGTCGCCTTCACCTTCAGGAACGAGGCCGAAAGATCTGATGTCGCGATGATCGCGTCCATGCGCCGGATCAGCCAGCGCGTGATCCAGCTATGATGGCGCTGTGCCGCCGAGGTGAAGACGAGCTTGAGCGGCCAACCGAGCGCGCGCAACAGCACACCCGCGATCATCTCGTTGTTGCGGCGCGCGTGCCAGATCAGCGGCGCCTTGCGGCGCCACAATCTCAGGAGATCGGCACCGTTCAGGCGCGCGATCCCCTCCGGCGCGTCGGAGCCGAACCACGCGGCGCGATAGAGCTTTGCCAGCCGCGGCGCCACCATCCGGTTGGTCGCGGTGACCCCGGAATAGCGCCTGTGCAGATTTGGCACGATCACTTCGAGATCGCCTGGGGAATTCGCCACGCCACGCTCCGTTTCGAAAGTCCCTATACGCAACATTAAGCATAGTGACCAGTTCAGCCGCGCCGATACCCACTCTTCACCACGTAAACGTTAGCTTGGAGCGTTGATCGAAGACGGGTGAGATCATGACTGTGCTTGTCACCGGCGGTGCCGGCTATATCGGAAGCCACACGGTTCTGGCGCTGGCGGAAGCCGGCGAGGACGTCGTCGTGATCGACGATCTCTCCACCGGTTTCTCGTCCTATCTGCCCGAAGGCGTGCCGCTGTTCATTGGCGATGCCGGCGACGAGAACCTGCTCGAGGGCGTGATCGCCCAGCACAACATCGAGAGCATCATCCATTTCGCCGGCTCGGTGGTCGTGCCGGAATCGATGCGCGATCCGCTCGGCTACTACCGCAACAATTTCATGACCGCGCGCAATTTGCTCAACGTCGCGGTCAAGCGCGGCATCAACCGCTTCATCTTCTCCTCCACCGCGGCCGTCTACGGCGATCCGGACCTGGTGCCGGTGCCCGAGCATGCGCCGACGCGGCCGCTGTCGCCCTACGGCTCGTCGAAGCTGATGACCGAGATCATGCTGCACGACGTCGCCGCCGCCTACGGCATGCAGTACGTCACCTTGCGCTATTTCAACGTTGCGGGTGCCGATCCGCAGGCGCGCATTGGATTGGCCACCGTCGGCGCCACGCACCTGCTCAAGATCGCGGTGGAAGCCGCGACCGGCCAGCGCGCCAAGATCGACGTGTTCGGCACGGACTATCCGACCCAGGATGGCAGCTGCATCCGCGACTTCATCCATGTCACTGACCTGTCGCAGGCGCATCGCTCGGCGCTCGCTTATTTGCGCAACGGCGGCGCCTCGACGACGCTCAATTGCGGCTATGGCCGCGGCTACTCGGTGCTGGAGACCATCGACGCGGTGCGCCGTGTGTCGGGCCGCAGCTTCGCCGTGCAATACGCCCCGCGCCGGCCCGGCGACATCATGACCATGGTCGCCGACACCAGCCGGATCCGGGGCCTGCTCGACTGGAAGCCGCAATACGACGACCTCGAGACCATCGCCGCGCATGCGCTGGCGTGGGAGGACAAGCTGTACCGCGAGCGCCACGGCGAGCTCCGCCAGGCCGCCTCGGCCTAGATTCCATCCGGGCGCAAGCCCTTAATTGGGCTTGAAAAGCGCTGGCTTACCGGGCACAGAGGCCGCTCGATCCCTGACGCGCGGGCAGGCTTATTCCTGTGCCGTCAATGGACTGCGGATGGCTCAGTTTCCAAAGAAAATCACCGACGATCCCTATGCGGCAGCGGTGCTGATTCGCCGCCTGGTCACGGAACAGGGCATCATCTACTGGCGGCGCTACCTCGTCGCCTTCGCGCTGATGGCGCTTGCCGCCGGATCGACCGCGGGCGCGACCTACGTGCTCGGCCAGGTCATCAACCAGGCCTATGTCGACAAGAACATCCCGGGCATCGCGATGTTCTCGGGCATCACCGTGATCCTGCTCTTCATCAAGGGCGTGGCGACCTACGGCCACATGGTGATCCTGACCAAGATCTCCAACGCCATCCTCGCCACCAACCAGCGCCAGCTGTTCGCCAAGTTGATGCGCGAGAGCGTCGGATTCTTCTCCGAGCGGCATTCGTCGGAATTCCTGGCGCGGCTGACGGCCGGCGCGAAGTCCATCACCGATGTCCTCAGCATGCTGGTCAACGCCGTCGGGCGCGACCTCATGATGCTGCTCGCCATGATCGGCGTGATGGTGTGGCAGGATCCGGTGATGTCGTTCATCGGCCTCGTCGCCGTGCCACCGGCGATGCTGGTGCTGCGCAAGCTGGTCAAGCGCATCAAGGGGCTCGCCTACAACCAGTTCACCGGCACCGCCGACATCCTGGAGACGATGCAGGAATCGCTGCAGGGCATCCGCACGGTGAAAGCATTCACGCTCGAAGACACCATGCAGACCCGCATCGACGAGAACATCGCGATCGTCGAGCGCAACGCCAACAAGATGGCTCGCGTCGCCAACCGCTCCAATCCGCTGATGGAGATGCTCGGCGGCTTCGCGGTCGCCGGCTGTTTGCTTTACGGCGGCTATAGCGTAGTCGCCCTCAACGCCACGCCCGGCGCGTTCTTTTCCTTCATGACCGCGTTCCTGATGGCGACCGAGCCGGCCAAGCGGCTGGCGCGGCTCAACATCGACCTCAACAGCCAGCTCGTTGGCGCCCGCATGCTGCTGGAAGTCGTCGACAGCCCCGCGAGCGAGCATTCCGACGACGACAAGCCGGCGCTGAAACTGTCGACTGCGCGCATCGAGCTGCGCGACGTCAGCTTTTCCTATCGCAACGGTGAGACCGTCCTCAACCGCATGAGCTTTGTTGCCGAACCCGGCAAGGTCACTGCGCTGGTCGGCCCATCCGGCGGCGGCAAATCGACCGTGCTGGGGTTGCTACTGCGCTTCTACGAGGTGACGCAAGGCGACATCGTGATCGACGGCCAGTCGATCGGCGCCGTCTCCCGAAAATCGCTCCGGGCCCAGACCGCCTATGTCGGTCAGGACGTCTATCTGTTCCGCGACACCATCCGCAGCAACATCGCGTTCGGCCGCGCCGGCGCGACCGAAGACCAGATCATCGATGCCGCGAAAGCGGCCTGCGCGCATGATTTCATCATGGGCTTCCCGCTCGGCTACGACACGCCCGTCGGCGAGCACGGCACGCAGCTGTCCGGCGGCCAGCGCCAGCGCATCGCAGTTGCGCGCGCGCTGATCAAGAACGCGCCGATCATCCTGCTTGACGAAGCCACCGCCGCGCTCGATTCCGAGTCCGAGCGGCAGGTGCAGGAGGCGATCGAGCATCTCTGCCAGAACCGCACCACCATCGTGATCGCGCACCGCCTGCACACCATCATGCACGCCGATGCGATCCTGGTGGTCGAGGGCGGCGAGATCGTCGAGCAGGGCCGGCATGACGAGTTGCTCCGCCGCGGCGGCCGCTACGCCTCGTTCTTCCGCCTGCAACATCACGACGCCGGTGCTCTGGCGCCGATCAGCGCAACCGCATAGAGTTCCCTTCACCTCAAGAGCAGCGAGATCGCACCATGAACGCCGCCTCCTACGTCATCCCGCTTCCGACCCAGGCTTCGCTTCCCGTCGTCGGGGAAAGCGGCCGTTATCCCGTGCGCCGCATCTGGTGCGTCGGCCGCAACTATCTCGAGCACATCCGCGAGATGGGCAATGACGAGCGCGCCCCGCCGTTCTTCTTCGCCAAGCACGCCGACATGCTGGTGCCCGACGGCGCCACCATTCCCTATCCGCCGCTGACCAAGGATCTCCATCACGAGGTCGAGCTGATCGTCGCGATGAAGAGCGGCGGCCTCAACATTCCCGCCGACAAGGCTCTCGACCATGTCTACGGCTATGCCGTCGGCATCGACCTGACCCGCCGCGACCTGCAGATCGCCTCGCGCAAGAAGGAGCGTCCGTGGGAGGTCGGCAAGTCGTTCGACTATTCGGCGCCCTGCTCCGCAGTGCAGCCGGCATCGAAGATCGGCCACCCCGCCCAGGGCAAGATCTGGCTCACGGTCAACGGCAAGGAAGCGCAGAAGGGCGACCTCACAGAGCTGATCTGGAACGTGCCCGAGATCATCTGGCAGCTCTCGCAGCAGGTGAAGCTCGCCGCCGGCGACATCATCATGACGGGTACGCCGGCCGGCGTGTCGCAGCTCCAGCCCGGCGACAAGCTCGAATGTGGCGTCGACGGCGTCGGCACGCTGAAGGTGAGCATCGGTCAGCCGGAATAAGGCTGAGCTCGAGATCACGGGACAGCAAAGCCCCGGGCATCGCGTCCGGGGCTTTTTTGCGGATTCAAGTTCGTCGCTCGTACGCCCCCGCGGCGTTGATGTCCTTTCCCGTGTAATCGGTCATCATCGCGGTCGCCACCAGCGTCACGACCGCGCAAATCGCGATGTAGATCGCGATCGCGGTCGCCGAGTGGAACGTGCCGTACAGCCAGGTAGCGATCAGCGGTGCGGGGCCGCCGGCGATCACGGATGCGAGCTGATAGCCTAGCGAGGAGCCGCTGTAGCGAAGGCGTCCGGTGAAGCTCTCGGCGATCAAGGCGGCTTGCGGTCCATACTGCATGTCGTGCGGAATCAGCGACAGGATGATCGCGAGAAAGATGATGGTCAGCGACCCCGTATTGAGCATGGCGAAATAGACGAAGCCGAAGATGCCCGTCACGGCAGCGCCGAGCATATACATGTTCTTGCGGCCGATCTGATCGGAGATATGTCCGCACAGCGGGATCGACACGAACGACAGCACGGAGGCCGAGAGCACCGCGGTCAGCAGGAAGTCGCGCGATACGTGCAGGGTGCCGATGCCATAGGAGAACACGAAGGCCGTGAAGATGTAGAACGGCGCCTGCTCCGACATGCGCGCAAAGGCAGACAGTAGAATCTCCTTCGGGTATTCCCGGATCACCGTGAGCATCGGCGTGCGATCGACCTGGCGTTCGGCCACGAGCCTAGAGAACACCGGGGTTTCGAGAATGCCGAGCCTGATATAGAGGCCCACGCCGACCAGGATGATGCTGAGCGCGAAGGGAATACGCCAGCCCCATGCCAGGAACTGATCACCCGCCATCTGGCTGAACACCAGCACGGCAAGATTGGCGAGGAAAAGCCCGCAGGGCACACCGAACTGCGGCCATGATGCGATCAATCCACGGGATCGATCGTTGTGCGCCCATTCCATCGACATCAGTACCGAGCCGCCCCACTCACCACCGACTCCGACGCCCTGAATGAACCGCAGCACGGTCAGGATCACGGCGCCCCAGATACCGATGCTGGCATAGGTCGGCACCACGGCCACCGCAGCGGTCGCCAGTCCCATCAAGAGCAAGGTCGCGATCAGCGTGGATTTACGTCCGATGCGGTCGCCATAATGGCCAAAGATTGCCGCGCCGACGGGCCGCGCGGCGAATCCGACCGCGTAGATCGCAAACGCCTCCAGCGTGCCGACCCAAGGATCGGAGTGAGGAAAGAAGAGCTTTGCGAAAACCAGACCCGTGACGGTGCTGTAAAGAAAGAAGTCATACCACTCGATCGCAGTCCCGATTGTGGAGGCGATCACGGCGCGGCGAAGCTGGCGCTGATGCTCGGGGGCGGTAAGTCGGGTGGCGTCGAGATCAAGGGTTGCCATGGGAGCGCATCCTCAGATAGGCCCCCGCTTGCGTGGTTTCACCTGTTATTGTTGCTGAAAAAACGACATTGGGTTCCAAGGGTTCCAACCGAGTTGGAATGAGAGGGTAAAACTTTAGTCGGCCCGCAAGCCCGGCGGCACTACCAAGCCTTCACCGGCCGATTGGCGTGGCTTGTCTGCGGCACACCCCGATTGAGCGACATGTGCGAATGCACGCACAGCCAACCATCGCCATATCCTGAAAACACCATCGTGGCCCGGCCGGGGCGTGGAAACGCGCTGCCGTCGGGATGATAGCCCGTGCTCGTCCACGGCACGACCACGGTCGCTATCGTGCCATCGGACGATGCCAGGACCGAGGCCTGGTTGATGACGAAACGGAAGTCGGACGTCTTCGGCCACACGTTGTCCCATTGCGTGGTGACCCATTGGTCGAGGCCGGGAATGACGTCATTGTGCGTGCCGAAGGCCAGCACTTCCGGATGGAAAAGCGGCCGCGCCGAAGCATAGTCGACCTCGCGGACATAGCCCGCGAAGGTCTCCAGCCAGTGCTGAAAGAACTGCGTGATCACGGTATTCGCGGTCGGCAAAGAGACCATCGTCTGCTCCATGTTCGCAACTCAATCGCGGCAATCTTTGTTGCCATGAGGCGAACCGTCCAGCAAGATATGTGGAGAGCACCGGTGGAGATCGATCGACCAGCCGGGCCGATTTCATGGAGCCAGACTCATGAGACGCCTTCTCCTGCTTGCAGCCACGCTTTGCGTCTCGTGCAACGTTGCCAGCGCGCAGTCCGTTCAGCCCTATGCCGGTCTTGAGCATCGCCCCATCAAGGCGCTGTCGCAGCAGCAGATCGACGATCTTCGAGTCGGACGTGGCATGGGCCTGGCACTTGCCGCCGAGCTCAATGGATATCCCGGTCCGAGCCATGTTCTCGAGTTCGGTGATCGGCTTGACTTGACCGCGGATCAGCGCATCCGGGTTCAGCGCCTCTTCGATGCCATGAAGCAAGAGGCGGTCCCGCTAGGTAACAAGCTGGTCGAGCAGGAAACGGAGTTGGACCGCCTCTTCTCCGCCCGCGTCGTGACGTCGGAGTCACTCAAGGCGGCCCTCGTGGCCCTTTCGGAAACCCAGGCACTGCTCCGCGAAAGCCACCTCAAATACCATCTATCGACAACCGCCCTGCTCGATCAGAGCCAAATGCAGCGATACGCGGAGCTGCGCGGTTACCAACGCCCTGATGACTCCGAACAACACAAGCACCGTCACTAAAGGCGATCACCGCAATGCCGACAGCACGATGAGACTGAGGATCAGCGCCGTCAGCGAATATTTGAGCGTGTAGTAGACGTTGCGATTCCATTCCTTGACCTTGCGGCTCGCAAGATGGATCTCATAGAGCTTGCCGAACACCTTGTTGAGCAGGCCGACGCTCTCGCCGTCGACGTTCTGGGTTGCAGAGGCCTTGACGATGTGGTGGCTGACCCAACGGTTGATCGCGGTCATGAAGCCGTATTTCATCGGACGCTCGACGTCGCAGAACAGGATGATGCGGTTGACGTCGGTGGCATTCTCCGCACTGTGGATGAAGGTCTCGTCGAACATAAAGGCCTCGCCGTCGCGCCAGACGCATTCGACGCCGTCGACCAGGATGCGGCACTTGTTCGAGTTCGGCGTGACAAGACCGAGGTGGTAGCGCAGCGAACCGGCGAAGGGATCGCGGTGGGCGCCGAGCTTGCCGCCCGGCGGCAGCATCGCAAACATCGCACCATGCACGCTCGGAATGGAGTTGAGCAGCTCCACCGTCTTCGGGCACAGCGTGCGCGCCGAAGGCAGGAAGTCATCGTACCATTTCAGGTAAAAGCGTTTCCAGCCGCTCTTGAAGAACGAATAGAAGCCCCAATCGTTGTTCTTCGCCGCCGCGCGAATGAAGCCTTCGTCGAACAGGCGAACGGCCTCGTCGCGAATGGTCTCCCAATTTTCGCTGAGGGCTTTCAGCTCCGGAAACTGCTCCACCGGGATCACCGGGTTGTTCGGCACCGCCGAGCCCGCGTACATCAGCACATTGTAGGGCGCGAGATAGGTGGAGTGGTCCCCGAGCTGGCGCGCTAAGCGCAGCCGCTGCTTGCCGCGGAAATGAACGTAGATCGTCGATGCCGCCAGCACATAGAGAATGACGAGTTGCGGCGCAAAAAGCTGTTTTAACATCTCCCCCGTTCCCCGGTGATTCAACCGGGGACGTGATCTATCCCGACGCGGCCCGAGCGGCAAGATATTCGCCGGTGGGTTGCAATCACGCTCCGGAGATCAGGGCTGGGAACTTGAGGCCGAACCGAGCCGAATCAGGCCCGTGACAGGGCCTGGAGGCCCTTGAAGGTCAGGCGCTTGGGGTCGGTGACGCCGGCAAGATACAGGCGGCGGATGAACGCGATGACGGCGGCGCGGTCGCAATCGGTCAACGCGACGACGGCGTCGACCGCGATTCTCTGGGCTTCCATTGGGCTCACCTCGGCCTTGCAAGTAACCCCGGCCGAGACAGGCTAGGACTCCGCGGTTAATCCGGCGTTAACCGTTCGGGCAACATGGCCGATTCACCCGACCCGCCGTATACGCAAAACAACGCATTGCCCGTGCCCGCAGCGGCTCACCGGGCAGTGATGCCGTTCTTGAGCCGAGCAAACTGTTTCTTCAGGCGCGGCACCGCAAAGTCCGTGAAGGTCCGCACCTTCGGTACCGAGAGCCGGCCCTGCGGACAGATCAAATGCGCGGGCATCTCGGGATCCTCGTGGCCGGCCAGGACGATCTCGAGTTCGCCGCGCGCAACCTGCTCACCTACCTGGTACGAATACATTCGCGCCACACCGCGGCCGGCGACGGCCGAGGCCACCGCCGCATAGGTGCTGTTGACGACGAGCCGCGGCGTGAAATGCACCGTGCGGGCGGCCGACGACCCGGCCTGCGGTGCAAAGGTCCAGGAATTGGGAAGGTGCGCCATCGCGACGATCTGGTGCTTGGCGAGGTCGCCGGGCTCGGTGATGCGCGGGTGCTGCTTCAGATAGCGCGGTGATGCTACCACGACGCGGCTGATCTCGCCGACCCGCATCGCGACCATTGCCGAATCCGCGAGATGACCGATGCGAAGCGCGACGTCGACCCCCTCCTCGATCAGATTGACGGCGCGATCGAACAGCAGGAGTTTTGCCGAGACGGTCGGATAGGCGTCGAGAAACGCATCGAGGATCGGCCGCAGCACCATCTCACCCGACACCACAGGCGCAGTGATAGTGAGCAGGCCGCGGGGGGCCGTGCGCGGCCCGGCCGCGATGTCGTCGGCCTCCTCCAACTCGGTGAGCACGCGGCGACAGACCGCGACATAGCGCTCGCCCTCCTCGCTCAGCTTGATGGAGCGTGTGGTCCGGTGCAGCAGCTCGGCACCGACCCGCTGCTCCAGGAAAGCAATGGCGCGGCTAACTGCCGCCGGCGAACGGCCGAGCTTGCGGCCCGCGGCCGCGAGGCTGCCCTCGTCCACCGCAAGGACAAACACCTTCATCGCATCCAGACGATCCATACGTTTCCCGCCAGCCCATCGAGGTCAGACTGGAAGCTAGGCGTTCGCTCCCGCTGCGACAACCACCGCCGGGAGCCGGTCCGGCATTCGTTCGCGCCGCGAAAGACTGTCTGCCGGACAGCGCGTATTCGCAGCCGGCCCGCTGCGGCGTACCTCATTGGCCAAGCCAGCCGCTGCTGGCGCAGGTTCTGAAAGCCAACAACAGGAGCCCATCATGGGTATCGAACAGAAGGTTGCCATCATCACCGGTGCTTCGCAGGGCATCGGTGCCGCCCTGGTCCAGGGTTTTCGCGATCGCAACTATCGCGTCGTCGCGACGGCGCGCTCCATTAAGCCGTCGGGCGATGAAGATGTCCTCACCATTGCCGGCGACATCGCCGACCGGAAGACCGCCGAGCGCGTGGTCTCGCAAGCCGTCGCGCGCTTCGGCCGCGTCGACACGCTGGTCAACAACGCCGGTATCTTCGTCGCAAAGCCGTTCACGCAGTATACGGCGGAGGACTATGCAGCGGTGATGGGCACCAACGTCGCTGGTTTCTTCCACGTCACGCAGCTTGGCATCGCCGAGATGGAAAAGCAGGGGTCCGGCCACGTCGTCCAGATCACGACGACGCTGGTCGACCAGGCCAATTCGAACGTGCCCTCGGTGCTGGCCTCGCTGAGCAAGGGTGGGTTGAGCGCCGCGACCAAGTCACTGGCGATCGAATATGCCAAGCGTGGTATCCGCGTGAACGCGGTGTCGCCCGGCATCATCAAGTCACCGATGCATCCCGTCGCGACGCACGCCCAGCTCGATGCGCTGCATCCCGTCGGCCATATGGGCGAGATGTCCGACATCGTCGATGCCGTGCTCTATCTCGAGGGCGCCTCCTTCGTCACCGGCGAAATCCTGCATGTCGACGGCGGCCAGAGCGCCGGCCACTGAACGCTAGCGCCTTCGCGCACGAGGACGAGGACGACATGACAGACGCAGATGCCAAGCAGCAAGTCCACCCCCGATCGCATCAGCGGTCGGGTTCGACATCACAGACTTCCTCACAGCAAACCTGTCGATATGCGGTAGCAGGATTGTCCGCATCGCTGGTCGGGCTTGGCCTCGCGCGCTTTTCCTACACGCCGCTGATCCCGGCCCTGATCGCCGCAAAATGGTTCGACCCGTCCGACGTCGTCTATCTCGGTGCAGCGAACCTGGCCGGCTATCTTGCCGGCGCGCTCGCGGCGCGGACCGTGGCCGCGCGCATCGGCGCCGTTCGCGCCTTGCGGGCGATGATGTTGCTCGCGACCCTCTCCTTTTTTGCCAGCTCGACCCCGGTGTCGTTCACCTGGTTCTTCGCCTGGCGCTTCCTGTCGGGGCTCACCGGCGGAATCATCATGGTACTGGCGGCCTCCGTCATTCTGCCGCATATCTCGGCGGCGAGGCGCGGCATCGTCGGCGGCGTGATCTTTGCGGGCGTCGGGCTCGGTGTCGCCGCATCCGGCACGCTGGTGCCGCTGTTGCTGCAGCAAGGCTTGCAACAGAGTTGGTATGGTCTTGGCGTGCTCGCGGGCACGCTCACGCTGGTAAGCTGGTGGAACTGGCCCGCTGAGGCCAAGGCCGATACCGTGTCATCGCAGCGGGCGAAGCACGCTTCCGCTGCTCGCGGCTTGCTCGTCCAATACGGCCTCAACGCGGTGGCGCTGGTACCGCACATGGTCTTCATCGTCGATTTCGTCGCGCGCGGCCTCGGCCAGGGTATTGTTGCGGGATCGCACTACTGGGTGCTCTATGGCCTTGGCGCAATCGTCGGCCCGCTGGTCACCGGTCATCTCGGGGACCGCGCTGGGTTTGGACCGGCGCTGCGCGCCGCCTTCCTGATCGAAGCGGCCGCCGTGTTGCTCCCGACCGTCAGTACCGCGCCTCTCCCGCTAATCGTATCGAGCGTGGTGGTCGGCGGCTTCACACCTGGCATCGTACCGCTCGTGCTCGGACGCATCCATGAGCTGGTCCCACATTCTGCCGAGCAGCAGCGCACGACATGGAGCCATGCCACGACCAGCTTTGCGCTGTTCCAGGCGGCCGCGGCCTACGGCTTCTCCTGGATCTACGCGCAGACCGGCGGCGATTATCTCGTCTTGTTCGCGCTGGGCGGCGGCGCCGTGGTGCTCGCACTCGCGATTGATCTTGCCCTGCCGCTTGCCACGCGCAAGGCTTAGAACGCCGCGGTCGTCGCGATCAGGAATATTGCATCACGCCGTCGTCGATCCGGCCGAACCGCAAGGAGACGATGTCGAGGGCGTAGTTCTGGTAGAGCCGCCACGGCTGCTTCGAGCCTTGCTTCGGCATCTTTGCGACCGAGCGCTGCACATAACCCGAGGTGAAATCGAGCGACGGCTGCGCGGTAATCGTGGGATCGTCATTATGTGGCATGCACTGCCGGAAATTGTGCCGGTCCATGTAGTTGATGAGCCGACAGACATATTCGCAGGTGAGGTCGCATTTCAGCGTCCATGATGCGTTGGTGTAGCCGAACGCAGAAGCCATGTTGGGCACGTCGGCATACATCATGCCCTTGTAGGTCAGCGTGTTGGCGAAATCGACGGCGCGGCCGTCGACACTGATGTCAAGACCGCCGACGACCTGGAGCACCAGTCCCGTCGCGGTCACGATGATGTCCGCCGCAAGCTCGCTGCCGTCCTTCAGGCGGATACCATCGTGCGTGAACGTGTCGATCTCTTTGGTGACTACGGAGGCGCGCTGCTCGCGGATCGCCTTGAACAGGTCGCCATCCGGCACGAGGCAGAGCCGCTGGTCCCACGGATTGTAGCGCGGCGTGAAATGGGTCGCGACGTCGTAGTCGGGGCCGAGCGCTATCTGCACGCCCTTGAGAACCAGCTCCTTCACCTTCGCAGGGCGGCGCCGACTGAGCTGGAAGAAGAACATCCCCCACATTACGTTGCGCCAGCGGATCAGGTGATAGGCAAGCCGCGTCGGCAGATTGCGCCGCAATTTGTTGGCGACGGGATCCTGTGCAGGGCGCGACACCACAAAGGTCGGCGAGCGCTGCAGCATGGTGACCTGCGCGGCCGTCTTGGCGAGCTCCGGCACCAGCGTCACCGCGGTCGCGCCCGAGCCAATCACGACGACGCGCTTGCCCGCGCAGTCGATGTCGTCGGTCCATTTCTGCGGATGCACGATGCGGCCGGCGAAATCCGCGACCCCCGGAAACTCCGGCGTGTAGCCCGCCTCGTATTTGTAATAGCCCGAGCACAAGAACAGGAAATTGCAGGTGAAGCGCACGATTTCTGCCACGCCCTCGCCGGTGATACGCTCGGCCTCGACGGTCCAGCGCGCCTCACTCGTCGACCACGCAGCACGCTTGACACGATGGTGGAAGCGGATGTGATTCTCGATGCCGTTCTCAGCCGCGGTTTCGCGAACGTAGTTGAGGATTTGCGCGCCGTCGGCGATCGCCTTCGGATCGGTCCAGGGCTTGAAGGCATAGCCGAGCGTGAACATGTCGCTGTCGGAGCGGACGCCGGGATAGCGAAACAGGTCCCAGGTGCCGCCGATGCAGCCGCGCCCCTCGAGGATGACGTAGCTCTTGGTCGGGCATTTGGTCTGAAGATGATAGCCCGCGCCTATGCCGGACAGGCCGGCACCGACGATCAGCACGTCGAAATGGTCTTGAGCCATTGTTTCCTCCGCCGCCAGGGATTGTCTGACCGGGATCATCGCTCGTCAACTGGCAATCGGCGCCTGACACAACCGCGAAGAGACACGTGCATCGCGCTCAAGACGACTAAGCCCCGGATCGCTCCGGGGCTTTGCATCGAAAATAGATACGATCAGCGGATCAGTAGCGGTAATGGTCCGACTTGAACGGGCCTTCCTGCTTGACGCCGATGTAGTCGGCCTGGTCCTTGCGCAGCTCGGTGAGCTTGACGCCGATCTTGGCGAGGTGCAGGCGCGCGACCTTTTCGTCGAGCGACTTCGGCAGCACGTAGACTTCCTTCTTGTACTTGCCGTCGTTGTTGTTGGCGAAAAGCTCGATCTGCGCCAGCGTCTGGTTGGTGAAGGAGGCCGACATCACGAAGGACGGATGGCCCATCGCATTGCCGAGGTTCACGAGGCGGCCTTCCGACAGCAGGATGATGCGGTGCTTATCGGGGAATTCGATCTCGTCGACCTGCGGCTTGATGTTGGTCCATTTCAGGTTACGCAGACCCGCGATCTGGATCTCGTTGTCGAAGTGACCGATGTTGCAGACGATGGCGCGATCCTTCATTGCGCGCATGTGCTCGATCGTGATGATGTCCTTGTTGCCGGTCGCGGTGACGAAGATGTCGGCGCGGGGCGCGGCGTCTTCCATGGTCACGACTTCATAGCCTTCCATCGCCGCTTGCAGCGCGCAGATCGGATCGACTTCGGAGACCATGACGCGGCAGCCGGCCTGGCGCAGCGAGGCGGCCGAACCCTTGCCGACGTCGCCGAAACCCGCGACCATCGCAACCTTGCCGGACATCATCACGTCGGTGCCGCGGCGAATGCCGTCGACCAGCGATTCACGGCAGCCATAGAGGTTGTCGAACTTCGACTTGGTGACGCTGTCGTTGACGTTGATGGCGGGCCATAGCAACGTGCCGGCCTTCTGCATGTCGTAGAGACGATGCACGCCCGTGGTGGTTTCTTCGGAAACGCCCTTGATGCTCTTGGCGATCTCGGCGAAGTAGCCCTTCGGCTTCTCCTTGAGCTGCTTCTTCAGAAGCGCGAAGAAGACTTCCTCTTCTTCCGAGCCCGGCTTGTCCAGGAACTTGGTGTCGCCGTTCTCGGCGCGCAGGCCGAGATGGACGTACATGGTGGCGTCGCCGCCGTCGTCGAGGATCATGTTCGGGTGACCGCCGCCGTGCCAGTCGAACAGCTTGGCGGTGTAGTCCCAGTACTCGGTAAGGCTCTCACCCTTGACGGCGAATACCGGAATGCCGGCGGCTGCGATCGCCGCCGCGGCGTGGTCCTGCGTCGAATAGATGTTGCAGGAGACCCAGCGGATGTCGGCGCCGAGCGCGGCCAGCGTCTCGATCAGCACGCCCGTCTGGATCGTCATGTGCAGCGAGCCGGCGATGCGCGCGCCCTTCAGCGGCTGCTTCGGGCCGTACTCCTCGCGGGTGGCCATCAGGCCGGGCATCTCGGTCTCGGCGAGCGAGAGCTCCTTGCGGCCGAAATCGGCGAGCGAAATGTCCTTGACGATGTAATCGGTGAAGCCGGGCTTCGCGTTCATTGCGGGCGTCCTGTTGTTGAATTGGTCATTCCGGGTCGCCCTGGAGGGGCGAGCCCGGAATCTCGATACGATGGAAGAACCGGGTTCGCCGCCGTGGCGGCGTCCCGGGAATCAGACCGCGCGCTTGAGCGCTTCGACGAGATCGGTCTTCTCCCAGGAGAAGCCGCCCCCGTTGTCGGGCGTACGGCCGAAATGGCCATAGGCGGAGGTGCGCGCGTAGATCGGGCGGTTGAGATCGAGATGGCTGCGGATGCCACGCGGGGTGAGATCCATCGCCTTGGCGGCGGCCTTCTCGAGCTCAGCCTCCGACACCTTACCGGTGCCGTGGGTGTCGATGTAGATCGACAGCGGACGCGCCACGCCGATGGCGTAGGCGAGCTGCAGCGTGCAGCGGTCGGCAAGTCCGGCCGCGACGATGTTCTTGGCGACGTAGCGCGCCGCATAGGCGGCCGAGCGGTCGACCTTGGTCGGATCTTTGCCGGAGAACGCGCCGCCGCCGTGCGGGGCCGCGCCACCATAGGTGTCGACGATGATCTTGCGGCCGGTCAGGCCGGTGTCGCCATCAGGACCGCCAATGTAGAACTTGCCGGTCGGGTTAATGTGCCAGATCGTCTTCGGCGTGATCCAGTCCTTCGGCAGCGCCTCGCGCACATAGGGCTCGACGATGTCGCGAATCTGCTTGGACGAGATGTCCTCGACCAGATGCTGGTGCGACACCACGATCTCTCGCACGGCGACGGGCTTGCCGTTCTCGTACTGCACGGTGACCTGGCTCTTCGAGTCCGGGCCCAACACCTTCTCGCGGCCGGAGTGGCGCGCTTCCGAGATAAGCCGCAGGATCTTGTGGGCGTAGAAGATCGGCGCCGGCATCAGATCGGGCGTCTCGTTGGTGGCGTAGCCGAACATGATGCCCTGGTCGCCCGCGCCCTCTTCCTTGACTTCGCCCGGCTGCAGCGCATCGACGCCCTGGGCGATGTCAGCGGACTGCGGATGCAGCAGGATCTCGATGTCCGCCTTCTGCCAGTGGAAACCCTCCTGCTCGTAGCCGATGTCCTTGATCGCGGCGCGCACGACGCCTTCGATCTGCTCGTTGGTGACGGACGCGGGACCGCGGGTCTCACCAGCGATCACGACCTTGTTGGTGGTCGCGAGCGTTTCGCAGGCGGCGCGAATTTGCCAGGGATCGATGCCTGCTTTCGGTCCTTCGCGGTAGAACAGATCGACGATCTCGTCGGAGATCCGGTCGCACACCTTGTCCGGATGGCCTTCGGACACGGACTCGCTGGTGAAGAGATAGGACGCGCGCATCAGTAACCCCTTGTTCCGCCGCTAGCTGGCGGGCGTTGCGATATTTAGCTTTGAATGATGTCAATCACGCCGGCGCGAGATGACGTAGGATTCGTCGAGAAACCAGAGCCCATTGTACTTTCGCAGCACGTCCCTGGCGGCGTCCAGAGTGCGGCCGTTCTGAGTCATTTCCGTCAACCGGTCGTCCTCAATCTGAGCGACATACACCGCCGCATTCCAGGCTGCAAAGGCCGTCGAGGTTCCGATAGTGCCCGTCACCTCGTTGGGCAGCGCTTCCATATCATACCTGAAGATCGAGCGGTTATCTGCGTAAGCATTAAAATTTAGGTCGCGGCCCACCGAGCCGAGCTCGTACTTCACAGCGCGCAATAGCTCATGACGGCTCACCGAGAAAGGATTTTCTCCGGGCCAGATCGCCTGGATCATCTCCATGCCCGGATCCTGGCCATGGGAGTGAATACCAATCAGGCGGCCGCCTGCCCGCAAGGCCCGCGCCAGGGGCGCTATGATCCGTTTGGCCCGGAAATTGACCGAGGACAGCGCGCGGTATGGCTGGGATGCAATAACGAGGTCGAAATTGGCCTCGGCCTGGCCCGGCCGTGGAATGGTCGAATCGAGCAGAAACCGCTGATCTTCACGGTAGAGCACCAGCACGACGGGCCGCTCATAAAGCGGCATCCCCGTGCGCGGGCTGACCGCTGCGCGCCAGTTCTGCTCCAAAAACGGCTTCAATTCCGCGATTTGCGTCTCGAACTCACCGGAGGAAGCACCCCGCAGGGGAACCTCGTGCCAAACGGTCGCGGCCGCCGCCGCGGGCGATGCCGGCGTGAGCCAGGGCGCCTCCGCGTAGAGCATGTTGGTAAAAACGAACACCGAGGCCGGGTGCTCGAAAATGCGATCCGGCACCTTGTCCAGCGTCAGGCGAAGGTCCTCGAGACTGAGCTCCTTGCCGGCGACATAGAACGGCATGTGCGGAAAGCGCTGGTGCATCGAGCGCAGCACGCGCGCCAGTACCGTGCCGTCGCCAACGCCGGCATCGAACACGCGCAGCGCCGGGGGCCGGGGATGGATGCTGGCAAGTTCCAGCGCCACGCGCTCGGCGACCACCCGCTTCTCACTGCAAGTGTGGACGAACAGCAGGTATTTCTGCCGGTTCTCGAAAAAGCGGAAATTGCCGCGCGGATCGCGCTTTTCCGGGGGCACCTGAAGCCCCCGCGGCGGCGGCACGCCGCCGGCCATCGATGCGGCCATGTAGGCCTGGATCCGGTCCAGGGTATCGATCGTGATGCGTTTGCCCTCGCGCAAGCGGTGCACGAGCTTCCCATCGTTCACCGCGCGCCGGCCGAACGTCGACTCCGCCATGTCCGCCTTACGGCAGAACTCGGTGATTTGGCTCAGGATTTCGTCATTCTTCATGGAGTGGGACGCAGTGGGCAGAGGGATTGGGTAGTGCCTCCTAGCAAAATCTGCCCACCGAGGGAATAGCGATAGAGCCACCCTGTTTGCCGTTTGTACAACAGGGAGCCGTGAACCACCTTCCCCTGCCGGGTAACCAACAGACGCCTCTCCTCTAAGGACCACCGCCAATGCGTCGCCTGCTCGTCGCGCTCTGCCTGCTCGCCGTAACCCTGTGGTCGGCGCCAGCTTTTGCGCAGGCGCGCAACCAGCTTGGGCCGCTCTGCACCACCGACACCACGCTGGCAGATCAGATGATCGACGCCTGCAGCAAGATCATTTCGCTGAAGGTGTTCAAAGGCGAGCAGCTCGCGACGGTCTTCTTCTGGCGCGCGGTGGGCTGGAACAAGAAGGGCGATTACGCCAAGGTCATCACTGACGCCACGGAAGCGATCCGGCTCCAGCCGAGCCAGGCAGTCTACAATCTGCGCGGCTCGGCGTATTACGACAGAGGCGAGTACGAGATCGCGGTCGCTGATTTCGACGATGCGCTGAAGCTCGGCCCGCCTGACGGAACCATCTTCCACAATCGCGGTAATGCCTGGCGCGGCAAAGGCGATTACGCCAAGGCGATCGCCGACTACGACATGTCGATCAAGGCCAATCCAAAATCGGCGTTCTCGTACCAGAACCGCGGCATCTCCAAGGAGGCGCTCGGCGATCTCGACGGCGCGCTGACCGACCTCAACCAGGCGATCCGGCTCGACCCGACGCTGCCGCAGCCGCTGATCAACCGGACCGCGATCTGGCGTGTCAGAGGCGATTACGATCGCGCGATTGCCGACGGGAGCGAAGCGATTCGGCTCGCGAAAGAGAAGCCGCCCGTCAACATCATGACGCCGCCGAACAGCGTGCTGATCTCGGGCTACACCCATCGCGCGCTGGCCTATGAGGCGAAAGGCGATTACGCGCACGCGAGCGACGACTACAAAGCCACACTGGCGATCGCGGCGTCCGATGCCGGCAGCAAGGCCAATCAAGCCACCGCAAAGGTGCGGCTGTCGCTGATCACCGACGCCAGCGCACCGATCCCGCGCGATGCGCCGTCACCGACGACCGAGCCGGCAAAGGCACCGGCTCCCCAGCAGACCGGTGCCGCGCCGCCCCCCTCGCCTGCTCCGGCCGCGCGCAGCACGCGCATGGCGCTGATCATCGGCAATGGCGCCTATTCGCATCTCAAGGCGCTCCCCAATCCGCCCAATGACGCGCGCGCCATTGCCAGGGCCTTGCGCGATATCGGCTTCACGGTATCAGAAGGCGTCGATCTCGACCGCGCGGCGATGCAGAAGATGACGCGTGACTTCTTGCGGGAAGCGGCGCGGGCGCAGGTCGTATTAGTCTACTATGCGGGCCACGGCGTGCAGGTCGACGGTCGCAACTATCTCATTCCCGTCGACGTCGAACTCAAGCCGGGCGCGAGGATGACGGACGCGATGATCGACATGGACACGATCATGGTCGGCCTCGACGACCAGGTCCGCACCAACATTTTGATCTTCGATGCCTGCCGCAATAATCCGATGGCACAGCAGGTCGCATCAGCCGGCACCAACCGCGCCATCGAAGCTGCCTCGGGCCTCGCAGCGCCACCGAGCCTGGGCGCCGGCGCGATGCTCGGCGCCGGCACGCTGATCGCTTTCGCCACTGCGCCGGGCCAGGTCGCTCTCGACGGCGAAGGCGCCAACTCGCCGTTTTCCGCTGCCCTCTCCCGCCACATCGGCACGCCCGGCCTCGAGGTGCAGCAGATGCTGACACGTGTGCGGGCGGAGGTGGTTTCGACCACGAAGAGCAAGCAGGTGCCGTGGTCGAACTCGTCGCTGCTGGGAGAGGTCTATCTGGCGGAGAAATGATGCGAATTGGCATCGTCCCGGCAAACTGCCTTTACCCTGGCGAGCGTAGCATCCGGGAACAAGCAGTCCCGCACATCGCGAGGCTCTTGCGGCCAAAGTTGCGGTTTTGATCCTGCTGACATCCCGCGCCGACGCGCCAAAATTACAACAGCGCGCGAGATAGTCGAACGCAACCTGCGGCTGCTCTTTCCCACAGCCTATCGTTATCTTATAATGACTGCACCACCGACCAGGCGGTGGACTGGTTGCTGGGGAATTCTGTGAGAAAATTCGTTGCCGCCGCCGGCATCGTCCTGTTTGTCGTGTTCGGATTACAGCCGGTTTTCTCACAAGGCGCTCCGCCCCGCAGCTCCTCGGCGCGTGGCGATATGATCCGCATGCACCCGAGAACGTCGCTATTACGGTGTCCCGCTCCAGACCAAGCTCGAATATGGCGGCGCCTATCTCGCGCTCGCAGCCTTGCTCGCGGTCATGACCTGTGATGTCCACGAGATGCTGGGATCAATGATGCGGCCGAGGTAGCCGAAGGCCGTATTCATCATGCCGAAAACATTGCCACTGCCGGAGGCCCGGAAGCTCTTGGGATTGGAGGGCCTACGCTTCCTTGCGACCCTCGCCGTGCTGTTATGGCACTATCAGCACTTTGCCCTTGTCGCCGAGCCCGCCGTCAAGCTCACCAGAAGCGAGCTGCCGTTCTACCGCGTTCTGTTCCCTTTCTATGAGGCCGGCGAGTACGGCGTCTGGTTCTTCTGGTGCATCTCGGGCTTCATATTCTTCTGGAAGTATCGCACCATTATCGCCGATCGCACGGTCGACGGCCGAAGCTTCTTCGTGAACCGGCTGTCGCGCCTCTATCCGCTCCATATCGCAACGTTGCTGCTGGTCGCGGTGCTGCAACCGGTCTATTTCGCCCAGCATGGAGTCTACTTCGTCTATCCGAACAACGATCTCCCGCACTTCCTCGCACAGCTCTTCATGGCGAGCGACTGGCTGCCGCCGCGCAGCGAAAGCTTCAACGGGCCCATCTGGTCGGTCTCAGTCGAGATTATGGACTATGCGACCTTTTTCATGGCGTTGCGCTTTGTAACGGCATCGCCGCTGTTCAATTTGGTCGTGATCCTTGCCTCGATCACGATCGGAACGCAGGTCGGGACCAGCCTCGCCTTCTTCTATGCAGGCGGACTTGCCGCCATGGCCCGGCAGGCCGTCGTCGATTCCAGGCATCGGCGGACATTGGAAGCAACGGCCGCGTTCGCCGCCATCGCAGTCCCGGCGGCGATCTGGCTGGCGGGCATCGAGCTCGCCCCGGCCGCCGGACCGCTGCTGCTGATCTATACACCGATCCTGCTGTTCTGCTGTTCCGGCCAACTCACCTTGCCGCGGCGGATCCAGGCACTACTCGAGATGGCCGGCAATATGACCTATTCCTGCTATCTTCTGCACTTCCCGATTCAGCTCGCCATCGCACTCGCCTGCGTGGCCATGCAGCGACCGATTCCCTACGGCGACCATCTGTTCTGGGTGGCCTTCGTGCTGCCGACACTCGTGGCCTCGCACCTTACCTATCGCTGGTTCGAGGCGCCGGCGCAGCGCCTGATCCGCAGTACCCTTCGACGCAAAAAATAAGCGGGGCGGACAAGTCCGGCCCCGCTCTGATGTCGCGGATCGAGCAGCTTTGACACAACGCGTCTCGCTTACGCAAAGACGCGGCTGCACCCGATCACTGCCCCCACACTTCCTTCGCAATCTCGACCGCGAGGCTGAGCTTGGCCCACTGCTCCTCCTCCGAGAGGATGTTGCCTTCCTCGGTTGAGGCAAAGCCGCATTGCGGGGAGAGCGCGAGCTGCTCCAGCGGGGCGAACTTGGCGGCTTCCTCGAGACGCCGCTTGATCGCGTCCTTGTTCTCGAGCTCACCGAACTTCGAGGTGATGACGCCGACCACGACGACCTTGTTGCCCTTGGGCAGGAAGCGCAGCGGCTCGAAACCACCGGCGCGGTCGCTGTCGTATTCGAGGAAATAGCCGTCGTAATTGGTGCCGGCGAGCATGGTCTCGGCAACCGGCTCGTAGCCGCCCGACGAAATCCAGGTCGAGCGGAAATTGCCGCGGCAAACATGCGTCGTCACCACCATGTCGGCAGGCTTCTCGGCCAGCGCGTAGTTGATGACGCGCGCATAGATCTGCTGGAGACCCTCGGGATTGTCGCCCCGCTCGCGCGCCTTCTGCAATTCGTCCGGCGAGCAGAGATAGGCCCACACGGTGTCGTCGAACTGGAGATAGCGGCAGCCGGCGTCGTAGAACGCCTTCACGGCCTTGCGGTAGGTCTTGCCGAGGTCTTCGTAGAAGGCATCGAGATCGGGATAGACGTCCTTGGAGATCGCCTTGCGGCCGCCACGGAAGTGCAGCACCGCCGGCGACGGGATCGTCATCTTGGCGGTGACGTGAGCCTGGTCGGCAACCTTCTTCAGGAAGCGGAAGTGATCCAGCATCGGGTGGTCATCGGGGAAATCGAGCTTGCCGATCACGCGCACCGCGTCGTGCCGGGTCTCGACGCCCGCAAACTGGATGCCGGTGTCGGGGTGAAACATTTCACAGCCGGTGAGCTTGGCCAGGAAGTCGAAATGCCACCAGGAGCGGCGGAATTCGCCGTCGGTTGCGAGCTTCAGGCCGAGCGAAGCCTGCTTATGCACGACCTTCTCGATCTCCAAATCCTCGATCTTGCGCAGATCGTCGGCCGAGATCTCGCCCTTCTCCAGCCTGGCGCGGGCTTCCTTGATCTTGGCGGGACGCAAGAGGCTGCCGACCTCGTCGGCGCGGAAGGGGGCTTTGGTTCGCTGCATTTCTTACTCCCAGTTATTTTTAGTGGGCCGCCGCCCCTGCAACGCCGAGGTGGCGCTCGAGGACCGACGGGTCGGCCTTCAGCGCGGCGCTCGGGGCGTCGTGGACGATCGTTCCGCGCTCCAATATCACAACACGGTCGGCCAGCCCCAGAATCTTTTGGGCATTCTGCTCGACGATGATCGAGCAGATGCCGCCCGCCCGCGTGATGGTCCCGATCGCCTTCAAGAGCTCCTCGACGATGATGGGGGCAAGGCCCTCGGTCGGCTCGTCCAGGAGAAGCACTTTCGGATTGAGGGTCAGCGCGCGGCCGATCGCCAGCATCTGCTGCTCACCGCCGGAGAGCTGGTTGCCAAAATTGCTCCGCCGCTCCTTCAGCCGGGGGAACATCTCGTAGACCCTCTCGACGGTCCAGGGACCGGGCTGGGCCACTGCGGACATATTCTCCTCCACCGTGAGCGAGCGGAAGATGTTGCGCTCCTGCGGCACCCAGCCGATCCCGGAGCGCGCCCGTTGGTCGGGCCGCAAGGTCGTGACGTCGGTACCGGCGAGCCTGACAGTTCCGGAGAAGCGACGGGTGACGCCGACGATCGAGTTGATCAGCGTGGTCTTGCCGGTACCGTTGCGCCCCAACAGCGCCAGCACCTGGCCTTCGGCGAGACGCAGCGACATGTTCGGCAGCACCACGGCCTCGCCGTAGCCGGCGCGAAGCGAGTCGATCGCGAGCAGGTCAGACATTGACCGCCTCCTCGCCGAGATAGACCGCCTTGACCTGCGGGTCGCGCGCGACCTGCTCGGGCGGGCCTTCGGTGAGCAGCGCGCCGGAGACCAGGACAGAGATGCGGTCGGCGAAGGAGAACACGAGGTCCATGTCGTGCTCGATCAGTAGCACGGTAACGTCGCGCGGCAGGCTGCCGACGACGGCGAGAATGTCGTGGCGCTCGCTCTCGGGCACGCCGGCGGCGGGCTCGTCCAGCAGCAGCACGCGCGGCTTGGCGGCGATCGCGACCGCGATCTCGAGCAGGCGCTGCTTGCCGTAAGGCAGCGTCACCGTCTGTTCGTTCATGACGTCGAGCAGGTGGAAGCGCGTCAGGAGGTCGGCGATCTCGCCGTTGACGTCGCTGCGCATGCCCATCCGCCGCCACCAGTCGCCGCCATGGCCGAGGCGCTCGGAGACAGCGAGACCGATGGTCTCGAGCGGGGTCAGGTCGGGATAGAGCTGGTTGATCTGGAAGGTACGCGACAAGCCGCGCAACACGCGCTTGTGCACGGGCAGATCCGTGATGTTCTGGCCTTCGAGCAGGATGCGGCCCGAGTTCGGCTTGAGCACGCCGGTGAGCTGGTTGATCACCGTGGTCTTGCCGGCGCCGTTGGGGCCGATCAGCGCGTGGCGGGCGCCTTGTTCGATTTTTAGCGACAAGTCGCGGGTGACGCGCAGACCGCCGAACTGCTTTTCGAGATTCTGGGTTTCGAGCACGATGGTCATGCGTCGCTCTCCGGCACGGCGACGACGGCCTTGCGCCCCGCTATCTGCCTGATGACCAGATTGGGCACATACAGCATCCAGCGATGCAGGCGCTGGCGGCCGACCAGGACGATCACGACCAGCACGAGGCCGATCCAGAACTGCCAGTATTGCGGAGTGATGGTCGAGAACAATTCCTGCAGCATGCGAAACAGCACCGCGCCAATCAGCCCGCCGTAGAGATAGCCGGTGCCGCCGATCACGAGCACAAGCATCAGGTCCGCCGAGCGCTCGAAGGCGAACACATCGAGCGAGGCGATCGCGGTAGTCTGGGTGAACAGCGCGCCTGCGATGCCGGCATAGAACGCCGCGAGCGTGTAGATCGCAATCAAGCGGCGGTTGACGGGGATGCCGATCGCGGCCGCGCGCAGCGGATTGTTCTTGATCGCGCGCAATGACAGCCCGAACGGGGAATGCACGACCCGGCGGGCGAACAGGAACAACAGGAACAGAACGGCGAGCGAATAGAAGAAGCCGGTCTTGCCGAACATGTCGAACGGAATCTCACCGAAGATCGGCTGCATCTCGATACCCTGCAGACCGTCGGTGCCGCCGGTGATGCTGGAGAAGCGTTCGGCCAATGCCTCAAGCAGCAAGGCGATGCCGAGCGTCACCATCAGTCGCGTCAGATCGACGCCGCGGATCACGAGGAAACTGGTAGCGAAGCCGAGCACCATCGCGACAACGCCGGCGACGACAAGCGCAAGCACGGGCTCGTTGATGATCCCGTGCAGCGCAAGAAGCCCCGCCGCGTACGCGCCGACGCCGAAGAAGGCGGCATGGCCGAGCGAGACGATGCCCGCGTAGCCGAGGATCAGATCGAGCGACATCGCAAACAGCGCGAGCCGCAGGATATCCGTCATGATCAAGTAGCGCGAGGGAAATACGAAGCCGCAGGCCAGCACGATCAGCCAGAAAGCGGCCTCGCCATAGTGCCAGCGTGCCTGGCGCTGGGCGTGATAGCCGACGTCGGAGGAGGCGCTCATCGGCGAACTCAACGCGCGGCCGTGCGGCCGAACAGACCGTTCGGGCGCCAGATCAGGATCACGATCATCATGGTGTAGATCACGAAAGGTCCCATCTTCGGCACGTAATATTTGCCGGCAACGTCGCCGATGCCAAGCAGCAGCGAGGCCAAAAACGGGCCGGTGATGGAGGACGAGCCGCCGACGGTGACCACGATCAGGAAGTAGATCATGAACTTCAGCGGAAAGTACGGGTCGAGGCCGAGGATCTCGGCGCTCAGCGCGCCGCCGAGACCGGCCAGGCCGCAGCCAAAAGCAAATGTGAAGGCGAACACCTGCGGCACGTTGATGCCGAGGCCGCTCGCGGCGCGGGGATCGTCGACCGCGGCGCGCAGGCGGCTGCCGAACCGCGTCTTGGCCAGCACCATCTGGAGACCGATGGTGAGCAGCCCGCAGATCACGATGATCATCAGCCGGTAGCGGCCGATGCCAACGCCGAACAGGTCGAACTGACCCTGTAGCGCCGCCGGCAGGTTGATGAAGACCCGCGACGAGCCCTGGATGTAGTCGACGGCCGCGACCGACATGAACGTGAGGCCGATCGTGAACAGCACCTGGTCGAGATGGCTGCGCGCATAGAGGTGTCGGTACAACGTGCGCTCGAGCACGATGCCGATCGCAGCGGAGGAGACGAATGCAAGCGGCAATGCCGCGAAGAATGGCCAGCCCATCCGGTTGACCAGCACCATGCAGACATAGCCACCGGCCATGGCGAAGGCGCCATGGGCGAGGTTGACGAAGTTCATCAAGCCGAGCGTAACCGCGAGCCCGCAAGCCAGCACGAACAGCAGCATGCCGTAGGCGACGCCATCGAACAGGTTGGTGAGGATTGAGGTCATCGTCTCAGCTTGGCGTTATCGTCATGGCCGGGCTTGTCGCGGTCATCCCCGTTCTTGGTTCGGTTCTCGCGTGGATGCCGGGGTCAAGCTCGGGCATGACGAGAGTGGAGGGCGAGATCCCCGATGTGCGCTAATGCGCGCGCCGGGATGGCGCACTTTCGTGCGTCACTTCTTGGTCTTGCCGAGATCCTTGACGGCTTCGAAGGTCGCGAACTCGACGTTGTAGAGCTCGCCGTCGACCTTCTCGACCTTCCGGATGTAGATGTTCTGCACGATGTCGCGGGTCTCGGGGTCGATCGAGATCGGGCCGCGCGGGCTCTCCCACTTCTGGCCCTTCATCGCTTCGACCAGCTTGGTGCCGTCGGTGTCGCCATTCGTCTTCTTCAGCGCTTCGTAGATCAGGTGAATGCCGTCATAGCCACTCACCGCCATGAAGCCCGGCCGGTTTCCGTAGGCCTTCTTGTAGGCCGCGACGAAATCCTTGTTCATCTGCGAGGGATGCGCCGCGGAATAGAGGTGAGCGGTGACCGTGCCCAGCACGGCGTCGCCCATGTTGTTGAGGAGATCGTCGTCGGTCACGTCGCCCGGTCCGATCACCTTGATGCCGGCCTTGTCGAGCCCGCGTTCGGCATACTGCTTCATGAAGTTACCGCCCTGGCCGGCCGGCACGAACACGAAGATCGCGTCAGGCTTGGCATCCTTCATACGCTGGAGGAACGGTGCGAAATCAGGATTTGCAAGCGGCGTTTTGACCTCTTCGACAACTTCGCCGCCACCGGCGGTGAAGTTCTGCTTGAAGAAGTTGAGCGCGTCATTACCCGGCGCGTAGTCCGAGGTCAGCGTCGCCACCTTCTTGATGCCGTTTTTCACCGCCCAGTCGGCGATGATGGTGGAGGACTGCGCCAGCGTGAAGCTGGTGCGCACGATATAGGGCGAGCGCTCGGTGATGATGGAGGTGCCCGCCGCCATCACGACCTCCGGGATCTTGGCTTGCGTGGCGAGCGGCGCCGCCGCGAGCGCGGCCGGCGTCACGCCGAAGCCGGCGATGAAATGGACCTTGTCGTTGACGATCAGCTCCTGCGCGGCGGTCTTGGTCTTGTCGGGAATCGCAGCATCGTCCTTGAGGATGATCTCGATTTTCTTGCCGGCGACGGTGTCGCCCTTCTGCTGCATGTAGAGCTTGATCGCGTTCTCGATCTGCTTGCCGGTCGAGGCCTGGCCGCCGGTCATCGGCAGGATCAGGCCGATCTTGACGCTGTCCTCGGCCTTGGCCGGAGCGACGGCCACGAGGCCCGCGATGGCGGCAGCTGCTGCGGCCCAAGCGGTCTTATGAGACGGTTTTTTACGTTCGAACATCAGATGTCCCTCCCCTTCATTCCTGATCTCTTGTGCGCCGGACCGAGTGCCCGATCCTTGCCTTAAGTCTAGCTCACGCACGCGTGATGGCGCGCAACATGGCGTCTTTCGCGCCCTTATTGTCAATCGGACGTTTGGCGACCATTCGGCGCAAGCCGAGCGTTCCGATTGCCGACGGCAGAAGCGATATAGGGTCACGTCCGGGTACCGCCGGCACCATGATTGCGCTCGCTTTCATTTGTACGATTGTACAAATGAAATGGACCTGTCAACAAAAAAGCCTCTTTGCTGATCAAGCCACTTTGTCGCAAACCCTTGCCGCAGTCTAGAAACGCTCCCAGCCGGGTGGATGGAGGATTTCGTCTTTTGTTTGCAGAATTTGAACATCGGCAAGGCTCGGGTCGGTACACTCCGGTATCGAATTACCTACCTCGAATAAGCCTATTTTACCTTGTTGAAGGCTACTCTCCCGGCGACAGCCTGACCTGGCGTCCAACACGACTGACCTCGCTCTGTAAATGGTGCAATGCCTAGATCCTTCGGTTCCCTCCTGATCCTCCTCGCGCTCTCCGCGGGCCTGTCCGGCTGCGGCACAGTCAACGAAAAGCTCTCCTCCGGCATGGGCGACTACGTCCCGCAATGGGCCGGCGGCTTGCCGGCGGACGCCCCGCCGCGGGCGGGCACGCCGCAATACGATGCCTACATGAAGGAGCGCGAGCGCAGGCGACTGATGCCGGCGGCGGATCGCGAAAAGGAAGAGCAGGCGCAGAAGGGCGCAACGGGCTCGGCGTCCGGCACCGCGGTGCGCTAGTCGCGCCCCCTCGCCGCTTGCGGCGAGCGTAGCAAATCAATCCACGAACACCACGGTCTTGCGGCCATTGAGGATGACGCGGTCGTTGAGATGGTAGCGGATCGCGCGCGCCAGCACGCGGCGCTCGATGTCGCGGCCCTTTCGGACGAGATCCTCAGGCGTGTCGCGATGGCTGATGCGCTCGACGTCCTGGTCGATGATCGGGCCCTCGTCGAGGTCGCGCGTGACGTAATGCGCGGTGGCGCCGATCAGCTTGACGCCACGCTCATGGGCCTGGTGATAGGGTTTTGCGCCCTTGAAACCCGGCAGGAACGAGTGGTGGATGTTGATGCAGCGTCCCGACAGACTTGCCGAGAGATCGTCGGACAATATCTGCATATAGCGGGCGAGCACGACGAGATCCGTCCCCGTCCCGGCGACGAGATCGAGGATCTGCGCTTCCTGCTCGCGCTTGGTCTCTTTCGTAACAGGCAGATAGTGGAACGGAACCCCGCCGAAATCGAGCCCGTCATAGACCTCCCGCGGATGATTGGAGACGATTGCGGCCAAAGTCATCGGCAGCTCGCCGGTGCGCCAGCGATAGAGGATGTCGACCAGGCAGTGATCGGACTTCGACACCAGCAGCATCACCTTGCGATGCGCAGCCCGATCGCGCATCTGCCATTTCATGCCGAAACGCTCGGCGATCGCGGCAAAGCCAGTCTGGAGCGCCGACAGCTCCACGGCGAGATCGGCAGCGGTGAACACCACCCGCATGAAGAACTTGTTGGTCTCGATATCGTCGAACTGTTGGGCGTCGAGGATGTTCTGTCCGGAATTCGCCAGGAAGGTCGACACCGCCGAGACGATGCCGGGACGATCCGGACAGGACAGGGTCAGGACATATTGATGATCTGGCATGGGCCTTGATGAAGGTTTGGGCAGCGGCTGCGGAACGACCCGCGATTTGCGCCCTGCTCTATCACCGCCCCCACCTTGCGCCAATCCCGACCGTGGAGTCAGGATGAACGCACGATTGCTTTGACTAACCGGAGTAGGCTCATGGCCGACCGCTTGAACGGCACCCGCATCCTGATCCTGGAAACGCGCGAGGAGGCGCAGTTTTCGAAGCTGCTGGCCGAGCAAGGCGCCGAGGTCGTGCAATGCCCGATGTTCACCATCCAGGATGCACCGGACCCCGCCCCGGTCGAGGCCTGGATCCGCCGCGCCATCGACAGACCCTTCGACGATCTCGTGCTGATGACCGGCGAAGGGCTGCGGCGGATCATGAAGCTCGCCGTCGCACGAGGGCTCGATCAGGCCCTCGTGGCGGCGCTTGCCAGATCGCGAAAATTCACCCGCGGCCCGAAGCCCGGCAAGGCACTGCGCGAAGTCGGGCTCGAGGCGCAGCAGACCACGGAAAAGCCGACCACCGAGGGCGTGATCGAGAAGCTCGGCAAGCTCGATTTGAAGGGGCACCGCCTCGGCCTCCAGCTCTATCCCGACAAGGATCACAGCGCGCTGACCGGTGCGCTGTCGGCGCAAGGTGCCGAAGTCGATACCGTGCTGCCCTATGCCTATGACACCAAGGCGGCGGACACCAGCATCGTCGCCGCCATCCACGACATGGCCGAAGGGCGGATCGATTCCATCGCGCTGACCAATCTCGGCCAGGTCCGACGGCTGATCGAAGCTGCGAGAGCCCACGGCAGCGAGGCGAAGCTGCGCGCGGGCCTCGAGCGGACGCTGATCGCGTCGGTCGGACCGGCGGTCTCGGGCGAGCTCACCGCGCATGGTTTGCGCACGGACGTCTCGCCGGTGGAAGATCACTATTTCATGCGCCCGCTTATCTCGGCGATGGCGGCAGCATTGGTGGACAAGCGGCCGAAGGTGGCGGAATGATCGCCTGACGCGGTGCCTAGCTTGCCATCTGCGAGGCGGCCGACATCAGCTCCTGCGGGCTCGGCGCGGCAAACATGCGATGGCCGCCTTCGGGCACCTCGGTAAAGCTCCAGCGCACAACCCCCTCGCGGTCGAGCAGAAACTGCCCGAAGAGCTGGCCCTGGCCGGTTGCCGCCATGCGCTGATCGGCTTCCGTTATCTCATAGCCGTCCTTGTTATTGAGGTACTCCGCGGCCGCGGGCCGGTTCATCGGGCCGGGCAATTCGCCGGGCATGTCGACTTGCATGCTCATGACCACGTTCATGCCGACCTTGTGCGGCCACTCGGTCTCGTTCTCCGTGAACTCGAGATTGGGCAGGCCGAACGCGCGGTGCGAGAGCCGCTCGGGATCGGACGCAGCGAGCAGGTTGGGCAACGGATGGTAACGGAAATAGAGTCGCGCGCGCTCGATCGGCGTGTTGACCACCGTGAGACTTTCGACGCCCTTCTCGTGCAAGGCGGCATCAAGTTGCGCCTGTGCCGCGATATGGCGGCGGCAGAACGGGCAATGCAGCCCCCGATACAGGCCCACCAATATCGGGCTTTGTCCGCGAAAGTCTTCGAGCGCGATCTTTCCGTCGCGTGTGATCGCGTCCAGCACGACGTTCGGTGCACGATCGCCCGGTTGAAGTGGTCCCTCGACGTGACGTTCAGACATGATGGCACTCCTTCACATGATCTAGTCAAGAAACGGCAGTACGATCAGCCCTGCGGGATCAAGCCCGTGCCGCGTGCAGACGTCCTGTGCCAGCGCGAAATATCGCTCGGCCTCGGGCATGTCGCCTCGATCAAGGTTCAGCGTCGCGAGACCATCATAGCATGGAAACAGCTGCTGCGGCTCGCCGGTTTCGCTCGCCACCTCGATTGCCTCATTGTAGCAACGAGCAGCCAGATCGGGCCGGAAATGGCATTGATGGATTTGCCCGAGCACGATCAACGGCACGGAGAGATGCTCGCGCTGATCAAGCGCGCGGTCGATTTCGATCGCCTTTTCGGCGGCCGGCACCCCCTCCTCAGTACATTTGTCCGTGAAGGTGCAACAGGCAACGGCAAAATTGGCAAGAAGGCGCGCCTGGAACCCGAGATCGCCGATCCGACACGCGACATCGAGTCCGCGCCGGCAAACCTCCACGGCTTTCGCCGGGTCGACAATCGTGTAGAGCACACCGAGATTGGTGTAGCCGCGGCAGGCCACGTTGAGGAGCCCGGCGGCCTCGGCTGCTGCGACACTTTGCTCCACCTCGCGCACCGCCTCTTGGTGTCGGCCAAGCCGCGCCAGTGCCACCCCCTTGGTGTTGAGCGACTCTGCAATGGCGCGCGCCGCCTCGAATCCGACTTGCCTGTCGGCGTCCGCCGGTACGCTTCGGGCGTAGCCAAGCGCCTCGTCCGCCCATCTCGCGGCGGCCACGTGATCGCCCGTGCGAAACGAAAGACGACCGCGCTCTTGCAGGAGGTGCGCCCACTCGATGGGCGCGTCGGTCCCTCCCAGCCGTTCGGCCGCCTCGGCATAATGCGCCTCTGCCTTGATCCGCTTGCCGGCGTCCCACAACAATCGGCCAAGCTTGCGGAGAATTCGCGCTTCGCCGATGCGGTCCTCCGCATTGCGATGACCTTCCAGCGCATTCTGGTAGTGCTCCTCAGCCGTGATCCTCCGGCCGGCCGCGGCACACAGCTCCGCGATCCGCTCGCAGAGGATCAGGCGTTCGGGCTCCCGTTCCCCGCCGGCCAGCAACACGGCGAGGGCCTGTTGGTAGAAGCGGACGGCATCGTCATTGGCGTAGGTCGCGCGGGCGCGATCGCCGGCCGCGCGCAGATAGCGCGCACCTTTCGGCTTGCTCGCGCTCAGGCTGAAATGATGTCCGAGCAGTATGAGGTCCTCGAGGCGCTCGGGCTCATTGCCATAGAGCCGCTCCAGCGCGGCACCAATCCGTCCATGGAGCTCGATCCGACGCTGCAAGAGCAGGTTTTGATAGATCACGTCCTGAAGCATGGTTTGCGTAAAGCGATAAGATCGCAGCGAGATCGAGTTCGCGCCCGCGACCTCCTCGACAATCTCGGCATCGCACAGAAGCTCGAGTCCCGCTTCCACCTTCGTCCGCTGCGATGCCATCGCACCGAGAAGAGCCGCATCAAAACGTGGGCCGATCACCGCGGCCTCCTGGGCCAAGCGGCGCACCTCATGCGGCAGCCGGTCCAGGCGCGCCAGTAACAGGGCCTGAATGCTTGCCGGTATACCGGCGGCGGCTTCATCTGACTTGATCCGCCACCGTGAGCCGTCACGCTCCAAGGCGCCAGCTTCGATGAGACCGCGGATGATTTCCTCAAAGAAGAGTGGATTGCCGCCCGCGCGCTCCAGGATTCGACTGAACAGATTTCCCGGCGGTTCACTCCAACCGTGGCTGAAGTAGGCCGCGAGCAGCTTTTGTCCGTCTGCATCACCAAGCGGAAGCAATCGAAGGGTTGTATGGCTGATCCGCCCCGAGCCGAACTGATCCAGTTCCAGCATAGGCCGATGCGTAAACAACAGCATCAGCCGCGTACGCTCCAGCCGGTCCATCAGGAACCGCAGCGCTTCAAGCGATACGGCATCGGCCCAGTGCAGATCCTCGACAATGATCAGGAGCGGCGACAGGACCAGGCGCCGTTCGAACACGGTACGAATCGCAAAGAATATCTGCCGCCGAAGCTGCTCGGGCTCGACGTGCTGCAGCGCGGCGTCCGGATCGCCGAGGCCGAGAACGTGGAAATAAAGGGGCATCAGGCGATCGGCCTCTTCGACCGCAAGGCCGAGCTCCGACAGTGCCGTCGCCAGCTTGGCCTGGGCCTCCGCCACGGTCGTCTTCTGCGCGATGCCGTAGGCGCTGCGCAGCACAGCGGCAAGGGTGCCATAGGACTGTTCGCCCAGCGGCGAGCAGACAGCGCGCCGGATCGCCACGCCGGCGAAACGGTCCTCATCGCGGGCGTGGGCAACGAATTCGTCCACCAGACGCGTTTTGCCGATGCCGGCTTCACCGACCAGCCGCACCAGCTGCGCCGCGCCGCCACACGCGAGATCAAGATTGTCGACTAGACGGCCGAGCTCGGCGTCGCGCCCAATCACCGGCGCACTCAGGCCCAGCGTATCGAGGCCGCGTGCCGCACGGGGCGTGTCGAGCGGTCCGTTCAAGCGATGGACCAGGACGCTGCCCATCTTGCCCTTCAGCGACACCTCGCCAAGCGATTCATATGAGAATGCATGCCGCGTAAGACGGTAGGTCAGCGGCCCGACCAGCACCTCGCCCGTGGAAGCCATCGACTGCAATCGTTGAGCCGTATTCACCGTATCGCCCGTGACCGAGTAGGATTTGGCAACTCCAACACCCAGTCCGCCAGCAACCACGTGCCCGGTGTTGATGCCGACATGAAGCAGGAGCGGTGACCCGGCATACGCCTTTGCACGTTCGCTGAGTTGCGCCGTTCGGCCGATCATGTCGAGCGCGGCGCGGACGGCCCGCTCGGGGTCGTCTTCGTGCGCGGCCGGCGCTCCGAATAGCGCAAGCAGCGCGTCGCCGATGAATTTGTCCACGAAGCCGCCAAAGCTTTGCACCGCCGCCGTTAGCTCCTCGAACAATTCGTTCTGAAGCGCCTGCATGACTTCAGGATCGAGTCGCTCGCTCATCGTGGTGAAGCCGCTAAGGTCGGCAAACAGCACGGTAATGGTGCGGCGGTTGGCTTCGCTGTCGATCTTGTCCGGCTGCGATCGAAACCCGTATTGAGCTTCGGCCGTCGGCGCCAGCGGTGGCGAGGACGCCCTGGACGGGACTGTCACGCGGCTGGCCCGCATTGATGCCTGCCCGCCTGACCTGGAGGCTTCACTGACGAGGGCGCCGCATTTCGGGCAGTACGCGAAATCCGGTGCGCACGCATAGCCGCAGCCGGGGCAGGCGTTCGGCTGCTTCGTGCCGCATTTCGGGCAGAAGACAAAGCCGCTCTGAACCTCGGAACCGCAACAGGAGCAGTTCATGGGTCGAGACCCCGCGGGCGCCGCGATGGCGCAGCCTGCTGGACCCGGTCAGATGGCCCAGGATCTCGGCAAGGATGGGCTCGTCGTGCCGGAAGAGCAAGCGGTGGGTTGCGGCGCTCGCAGTTGCGGCCGCGAACGCTGCTTCACTCCTGCCCGTACCCCCTTAGCCGTTCGATATCCAGAATAGTCACGCCACCATACTCCAACCGGAGCAAGCCCTCTTTCTCCAGCCGGTTCAGCGCGCGGTTGGCATTCTGGCGGGACATGCCGGAAAGCGCGCCGATCTCTTCCTGGGTGATCTCCAGATGCGCGGTGGATTCCGGATAGAGGATCGGATTGAACAGCGAAGCAATGCTGCGGGCAAGCCGCGCAGTGGCATCCAACGTGCGGTTGACCTCGAGCATGCCGATGAACTGGCCGAGCCGCTCGTTGAGCTGGCGTACCAGGAAGCGATTGAAGCCGACGCTGTTCTCGAACAGCCACATGAAGGCGCTGCGTTCCATCAGCGCGACGCGGCTGTTGCGCAGCGCGACCACGTCATAGCGGCGCGGCTCGTTCTTGAGCACGCTGCCCTCGCCGAACCAGGCCCCTGCCGTCAGCCCGGCAAGACTCGTCTCCTTGCCGTCGCGCGAGACCCCACCCATCCGGGCAAGGCCGAAGACCATGCCGGCCCAATAGTCGAACGTATCGCCGCGCATGAAGACGGCCTCGCCAGTGCCGTAGGACCGCTCCGTGATCCCCGTACGAGCGACCTCGATCTCCGCTTGCGTGAGCTCGCGCGACCAGGCAGCGACGCGCTTCAGCTGATCCTCTGAAATCATGATCCCGAAGCCAGCCGCACCGTTCGTCACTCCTGTTCTGCTGCAACGCAGCACGACCCTTTCGACCACCATCCGACGAAAGATGGATGATCCCCCCATCCAAAAAACTTTGTCGCAGAATTGTCAGGCGGGAGACATTTCAAAATAGCGCTTTCCCCTATTGAGGACCACCTCGGGCGATGCGGCTTTTGTCCCAAACGGGAACGAGAGCGGCGCGGCTGCGGTCGAGACCATCTGCTGCATGGCCTCACCGGCACGGTCGTACTAGGATCGCACGACAGGAGCGGACGAAGAGCGCCACTGAAAGCGCCATCACCGGGAGGGATCTGTTTGGTGGCTACCAGTCTTGAAGTGCGCGGCGTGTCCTTGCGATTCGGCGGCGTTCGTGCGCTGACCGATGTCGGCTTCGCCATCAGGGAAGGCGAGCTGTTCTCGATCATCGGCCCCAACGGCGCCGGCAAGACCTCGATCGTGAACTGTATTTCCGGCCGCTACAAGCCGACCGAAGGCCAGCTGCTCTACCAGGGCCGCGACATCACCGGCCTGACGCCCAACGCGCGCGCGTCGCTCGGCATCGGCCGCACCTTCCAGAACCTGGCGCTGTTCCACCACATGAGCGTGCTCGACAACATCATGGTCGGACGCCATCACCTCCTGAAGAACAATTTTCTCACGGGCTCGCTGTACTGGCTCACCGGCGCGCGCAAGGAAGAGCTCGAGCACCGCCGCAAGGTGGAAGAAATCATCGATTTCCTCGATCTCCAGTCGGTGCGAAAGGCGCCGGCCGGCACTCTCTCCTACGGCTTGCGCAAGCGCGTCGAGCTCGCCCGCGCCATGGCGCTGGAGCCGCGCCTCATTCTCCTCGACGAGCCGATGGCCGGCATGAACTTCGAGGAGAAGGAGGACATGGCCCGCTACATCGTCGATCTCAACGAGGAGTTCGGCATGACCGTGGTGATGATCGAGCACGACATGGGCGTGGTGATGGACATCTCCCACCGCGTCATGGTGCTGGATTTCGGCCGCAAGATCGCCGAGGGCGATCCGGCCGCCGTGCTCGCTGATCCCCACGTCAGGCGCGCCTATCTTGGCGAAGAGGACGAGGTGCTGGTCGACCCCGACGATGCTCCGCCGGCGCAGGAGAGCGCGGCATGATGGATTACGCAGGCCGTGTCGCGCAGGCCAACACCTATCCCAAAATGCTTCGGCTGAATGCGAAGGAGTACGGGAACGAGATCGCGCTCCGAGAAAAAGATCTCGGGCTATGGCGCCCGTTCACCTGGAACGACTACCAGACGCGGGTGCGCGATTTCGCGCTCGGCCTCGTCGAACTGGGCCTTGGGCGCCAAGACGTCGTAGGCATCATCGGCGACAACCGGCCGGACTGGGTCGCGGCGGAAATCGCGACCCACGCGGTCGGCGGATTGAGCCTCGGGCTCTATCGCGACGTGCTCGACGAAGAAGCTTCGTATCTCCTCAATTATGGCGAGGCGCAGCTCGTTTTCGCTGAGGACGAGGAGCAGGTCGACAAGCTGCTCACCCTCGCCGACCGCGTCCCAAAGCTGAAGCACATCATCTATTCCGATCCGCGCGGCATGCGGAAATACGATGATCCGCGCTTGATGTCGGCGGAGACGTTTGCCGAACTCGGCCGGGCGCGGGCTACGCGCGAACCGGATCTTTACGACCGGCTGGTGGACGCCACCAAGGGCGAGGACGTCGCGATCCTCTGCACGACATCAGGTACCACGTCGCATCCAAAGCTCGCGATGCTCGCCGCCGGCCGCGTGCTCGGCCATTGCGCCACGTATCTCGCTTTCGACCCGAAAGGGCCGGACGACGAATACGTGTCGGTGCTGCCGCTGCCTTGGATCATGGAACAGGTCTATGTACTCGGCAAAGGCCTCTTGTGCCGGATGAAGATCAACTTCGTCGAAGAGCCCGAGACCATGATGAACGATCTGCGCGAGATCGCGCCGACGTTTATCCTGTTTGCACCGCGCGTTTGGGAATCGATCGCCGCCGATGTCCGCGCCAGGGTGATGGACGCAACCCCGTTCAAGCAGCGCCTGTTCGACATCGGCATGAAGAGCGGGCTTGCCGCGCTCGAACAGGGCGAGCGTTCCGGCTTTGCCGACGCGATCCTGTTCCGTGCATTGCGCGACCGCCTCGGCTTCACCCGCCTGCGTTCAGCCGCAACCGGCGGCGCGGCACTCGGGCCCGAGACCTTCAAGTTCTTCCAGGCCATGGGCGTGCCGCTGCGCACGCTCTATGGCCAGACCGAGCTGCTGGGGGCCTACACGCTACATCCCGCGGGCAAGGTCGATCCCGACACGACGGGCGTGCCGATGGCCGACAGCGTCGAGATCCGCATCGACAATGCCGACGTCCACGGCGTCGGCGAGATCGTGGTGCGGCATCCCAACATGTTCCTCGGCTACTACAAGAACCCGGAGGCGAGCGTAGCCGACATCAAGGACGGCTGGATGCTGTCCGGTGACGCCGGCTATTTCAACGCGAACCGTCAGCTCGTGGTCATCGACCGCATCAAGGATCTCGCCGAGACCTCGCGCGGCGAGCGCTTCTCGCCGCAATTCATCGAGAACAAGCTGAAGTTCTCCCCCTATATCGCCGAAGCCGTGGTGCTGGGCTCGGGCCGCGACGCGCTCGCCGCAATGATCTGCATCCGCTACTCCATCATCTCGAAATGGGCGGAGAAGAACCGGCTCTCGTTTACGACCTACAGCGACCTGGCCTCGCGGCCCGAGGTTTATGCGCTACTCAAGAAGGAAGTCGAGACCGTCAACGCGACTCTGCCGCCGGCACAGCGCATCTCCCGTTTCCTGCTGCTCTACAAGGAGCTCGACGCCGACGACGGCGAACTCACCCGCACGCGGAAAGTGCGCCGCAGCGTCATCAACGAAAAATACGAAGGCATCATCGACGCGATTTACCGCGGCCAGGCCGACATCCCCGTGGACACCGTGATCCGCTTCCAGGACGGCAGCACGCAGCGCGTACGTACAACGCTGAGGGTCGTGGACCTGGGCGGACCCGGGCACATGGCGGAGGCCGCGGAGTGAGCCTACTTCGAACCGAGAGCGCGATGCGGGTCGATGCGTCCTCTCCCCTTGCGGGAGAGGGCATCTCCGCTATTAGCCAAGACCCCACTCGGGTGAGGGGTCCTCTCTCCCCGCCCTTACTGCTGAGACAACCCCTCACCCGTCTTCGCTTCGCGAAGCCACCCTCTCCCACAAGGGGAGAGGGGAATAGCGCGCCGGATTTGTCAGCGAGCACCACTTCATGAATACCGCCTTCCTCATCCAGCTCCTGGTCAACGGCCTCGTGGTCGGCACGCTCTATGGCGTGGTCGCGATGTCCTTTGTGCTGATCTACAAGGCTAGCCAGGTCGTCAATTTCGCGCAGGGCGAGCTCTTGCTTGTCGGCGCCTGGGTGTGCTGGACCTTGCTCGCGAAATACCAGGTGCCGTTCTGGATCGGCATGCCGATGACGCTGGTGTTCATGTTCGTGTTCGGCATCGCGGTGCAGGTCCTGATCCTGCGGCCGATGATCGGCGAACCCATCATCTCGGTCATCATGGTGACGATCGGCCTGTCCACCGTGCTGCAGGCGACGCTGAAATGGATGTTCGGTGTCAATCCACAGCCGTTCCCGCGCGTTTTCGAGAGCCAGTCCGTCAGCCTGCTTGGGCTCCAGATCCAGACCGTCTACGTCATGAGCCTCGTCGTCTCGATCGCGATGATGATCGGCATGGCCTGGTTCTTCCGCGCCTCAAAGTACGGCCTTGCGATGCGCGCCACCGCGTTCAACCAGCAGGTCGCGCAATCGCTCGGCATCTCCGTGAAAAGCGTGTTCGCGATGGCGTGGGCGATCTCGGCGACGGTTTCCGCGGTCGCGGGCGTCGTCGTTGCCGTGGTGAACGGCGTCTCGTCCGGGTTGGCCGGCTACGGCATTAAGGTGTTTCCGGCGGCGATCCTCGGCGGACTCGATTCCGTCGGCGGCGCCGTGCTCGGCGGCATCATCATCGGGCTGCTCGAGAACATCGCGCAATATGTCGACAGCGAGTATCTTCACTGGGGCAATCTCTACGAGATCGCGCCGTTCTACGTCCTCATCATCGTGCTGATGATCAAGCCCTACGGCCTGTTCGGCACCCACGACATCGAACGGATCTGATCCATGGCCGGCCCCGCCCTCATCCCTGCTGGTGATTTCCGCACCTCCTATGCGGCCGACACCACGATCTTTCCGACCACGACCAGCCGCAATTTTGCGGTCGCCGGCGTGCTGCTGCTGTGCTTCGCACCCCAGTTCTTCAGCGGATACTGGCTCAGTATCCTGATCCAGATCGGCATCTTCTCGATCGCGGCGCTGGGGCTGAACATCCTGGTCGGCTTCACCGGCCAGATCTCGATCGGCCATGCCGCCTTCTTCCTGCTCGGCGCTTTCACCTCGGCCTACATCTCCAACAACGCGCCAATCCCGGTGTTCTTCTCGATCCCGCTTGCCGGCATCATCACGGCACTGGTCGGGCTGATCTTCGGCATCCCGGCGGCGCGCCTGAAGGGGCTCTACCTAGTGATCGCGACACTGGCCGCGCAGTACATCCTGCTCGACTTCTTCTCCCGCGCCGAGTGGTTCACCGGCGGCTCGGTGCCGGCGAGCGCAAATACATTCTCGATCTTCGGATATACGCTGCGCGGCGACAGGCAGTATTTCTACGTTGTGCTGGCCTATGTGCTGGCGAGCTACATCCTCGTCACCAACCTGATGCGCACCCGCGATGGCCGTGCGCTGGTGGCGATCCGCGACCATTATCTCTCCGCCGAGATCATGGGCATCAACCTCACGAAGTATCGCACGCTGTCGTTCGGCCTTGCCGCGTTCTTCGCCGGCATCGCCGGCGCGCTCTATGCGCACTACCAGCTCGTGGTATCGCAAGAGGGTTTCGGCATCGAACGTTCGATCCTGTTCCTCGCCATGATCATCATCGGCGGCACCGGTTCGATCATGGGCACGCTGATGGGTACCGCGTTCGTGGTGCTGCTGCCCGAGACGATGGAGTTCCTTAGCGTGGCGCTGAAGGGCGGCGCGATCGACAAGGCGCTGTCGCTCAACAACAACATCACCTTCTTGCGCGAGATCGCGATCGGGGTGATCATCATCGCGTTCCTGATGTTCGAGCCCGACGGGCTCGCGCATCGCTGGCGACAGATCAAGGCATACTGGAAACTCTACCCGTTCTCCCATTGAGCGCGGGCAACTCTCTAACCAACAAATAAACAGGAGGAGGCAACCAATGAAGACAAAATCCCTTTTGAGCACCGCGTCGCTTGCGCTGGCGATCGCCGCATTCTCGTCAGGCGCGCAGGCGCAGATCGCGATCGGGCATCTCGCCGATTATTCCGGCGGCACGTCGGACGTCGGCACGCCCTACGGCCAGGCCGTCGCCGACACCTTCGCCTGGGTCAACAAGAACGGCGGCGTCGGCGGCAAGCAGCTCAATGTCGACACCAACGATTACGGCTACCAGGTGCCGCGCGCGATCGCGCTCTACAAGAAGTGGTCGGCGCCCGACTCCAAGGTCGCGGCCATCATGGGCTGGGGCACGGCAGACACCGAGGCGCTGACCGGCTTCCTCGCCCAGGACAAGATCCCCGACATGTCCGGCTCATATGCCGCCGCGCTCACCGACCCCGAAGGTGTCAGCGGCAAGGCCAAGCCCGCGCCGTACAACTTCTTCTACGGCCCGAGCTATTCGGACTCGCTCCGCGCCATGCTGATGTGGGCCGCCGAGGACTGGAAGGCCAAGGGCAAGTCCGGCAAGCCGAAATTCGTCCACATGGGCGCCAACCACCCCTATCCGAACGCACCGAAGGCCGCCGGCGAAGCCATGGCGCAGGAGCTCGGTTTCGAGGTGCTACCGCCGCTGGTGTTCGCGCTCGCGCCGGGTGACTACAGCGCGCAGTGCCTGAGCCTGAAATCCTCGGGCGCCAACTACGCCTATCTCGGCAACACCGCCGCGTCCAACATCTCGGTGATGAAGGCCTGCAAGACCGCCGGAGTCGACATCCAGTTCATGGGCAATGTCTGGGGCATGGACGAGAACGCCGCCAAGACCGCCGGCGATGCCGCCGACGGCGTGATCTTTCCGCTGCGCACCGCTGTGAGCTGGGGCGGCGATGCGTCCGGCATGAAGACGGTCATGGAGATCTCGAAGATGTCCGACCCGACCGGCAAGGTCTATCGGCCCGTGCACTACATCGCGGCGGTGTGCTCGGCGCTCTACATGAAGGAGGCGATCGATTGGGCCGCCAAGAACGGCGGCGCCACCGGCGAGAACGTCGCCAAGGGCTTCTACCAGAAGAAGGACTGGGTGCCGGCCGGCATGGAAGGCGTCTGCAATCCCTCGACCTGGACCGACAAGGACCACCGCGGCACGCTGAAGGTCGACCTCTACCGCACCAAAATTGCGGGCGCGACCGACGGCGACCTCAACGACCTCATGGCCAAGGGCGCGATCAAACTCGAGAAGGTCAAGACGGTCGAGCTGCCGCGCAAGCCGGAATTGCTGGGCTGGTGAGCTTAGCGCTTACCTCACACACAAATGTCATCCCCCGCCTTGTGCGCAGCGCGCACTGGAGCGGGGGATCCAGTACGCCGGGGCCTCTCAGTGAGTCTCAGGCGTCTCTGGAAACTGGGTCGCCCGGTCAAGCCGGGCGACGACAGCGGAGTATGAGACATGACCGAAATTCATGAAGCAGCTGCTCGTCCCTCCCCAGGCGCTGTACCCGCGCCGCCTCTCCTCGCCGTGCGCAACATCGAGGTCGTTTATGACGATGTCATCCTGGTGCTGCGCGGTCTCAGCCTCGACGTGCCCAAGGGCGCGATCGTGGCGCTGCTCGGCGCCAACGGCGCCGGCAAGTCGACGACGCTGAAGGCGATCTCCGGGCTGCTCAAGACCGAGGACGGCGAAGTCACGCGCGGCGAGATCCTGTTCGAGGGCGAGCGCATCAACGGCATCGATCCCGATAAGATCGTTCGCCGCGGCATCTTCCAGGTGATGGAGGGCAGGCGCATCGTCGCCGACATGACCTCGCTGGAAAACCTCAAGCTCGGCGCATTCACCCGCAGGGACCGCGAGGTCGGCGCCGATCTCGACATGGTCTTCGACTATTTCCCGCGCCTGAAGGAGCGCACCGGACTGGCTGGTTATCTTTCCGGCGGCGAGCAGCAGATGCTCGCGATCGGCCGCGCGCTGATGGCGCGCCCGAAGATGATCCTGATGGACGAGCCCTCGATGGGTCTGTCGCCGCTGCTGGTGAAAGAGGTGTTCTCGATCATCCACAAGATCAATCGTGACCTCGGCGTCACCATTCTCCTGGTCGAGCAGAACGCCCGCGCTGCGCTGTCGGTGGCAAGCCACGGCTACATCATGGAGCAGGGCAAGGTCGTGCTCGACGGCACCGCGGACGAATTGCGCGACAACGAAGACGTCAAGGAATTCTACCTCGGCGGCGCCGGCGACCAGCGCAAGAGCTTCAAGAACCTCAAGAGCTTCAAGCGGCGCAAGCGCTGGCTTTAACCTTCCAATACCTGTTCCGCTTCCGTGACTGCGCAGAGAACATGATAGAACGACGACGCAGGAATGGTGTCGATCAGCGATTTGCCGTCGCGCTCGAACTGGTCGTACCAGCCGCCCCGCACGGGATGGCTGAGATAATGGCGTTCGAGCCGCGCCAGCGCCATGCGCGCCTCGTCCGCCGCGCCCGCCTCGCCGGATTCGGCCTGCGCGATCCACGCCTTCGCAATCTCGGTCTGCGGCCACAGCCGGCGCGTAGTGCGGCGCATATTGCCAGCGTCGTCCCCCTCGTCGATCAGGCAGCCGGTGGCCTCGTCGCGATAGCGCAGCGCGGTTTCCAGCAGCTCGGCGCGCCGGTGTCCGGTCGGGCAGCCCGTGATGCGTTCGAACCCCTTCAGCAACCAGACCCATTCCGCCTGGTGGCCGGGCTCGACGCTGACCGGCGCGATCTTCGACCAGTCCTCTTCGAAATATTCGCCGAGCGCGCATGTCCGCTTGTCGTAGAGATTGGCGAGGAACAGCGCGAAGAACTCGCCGGCACGGTTCTGGAACGAAAAATCGTGGGTCGCGTCGAAGCACGCGATCATCGCCTCGAACAGATGCATGTGCGGGTTCTGCCGGCGCGGCAGCGAGACCGGAAGGCCTTCGTGGACGCCGCCGTGCGGCGAGCGCAGATGGCCGTCGAGGAAAGCGAGCAGCGCGTCGATCTCGGCGCGAACCTGTGCGTCCTGGTCGAGCGCATAGACGGCCGCGAGCGCAAACAGGATGAAGGCGTGGTCGTAGGCGTCGCGCCGGCCGTCCAACATCGCGCCCTCCGGCGTCAGCCGGTGCACGTAGCCGGGCCGGCCGTCGGGCGCCTTTGCTTTGGCGAGCAGATGCTCGAGCCCCTTCAGTGCGATGGCGCGCCCCTCAGGGTACCAGCCCATCTGCGCAGCCTTGGCGTAGCACCAGATCTGACGGGCCTGCACGAACACGCGCCGCGGCGCGGCGCTGTCCGCCGTACCGTCACGATGCAGCCGATCGATGAAACCACCCGCGCCATGGTCCCAGCCGACCGTCGACCACAGCGGCAGCGCCTCGTCGATCATGCGGCGCTTCAGGCGCGCGACGACGTCCGCCGCCTCGTCCGCCGCACTGATTCCCTCGTCCGCCATCGCGTCCTCTTCAAACCTCGTCCATGGCCGTCTGATACCCATGCCGGCGGCGGCACGCAACGGATGCCAACACGGAAAGATCAGCCATGACCGCCCATTACGACGCCCTCGAGACGCGCGAGCAAGCTGCGCGCGAGGCCGATCTGTTCGCCCGCCTGCCCGGCGTGCTGCGCTCTGCGATGACCGCGCCCGCCTATGCCGATCGGCTGAAAGGCGTCGACCCGGCTACCGTGACCTCCAGGGCGGCCCTGGCGCGCCTCCCGGTGCTGCGCAAGTCGGAACTGCCGGCCCTGCACAAGGTCTCCACGCCCTTCGGAGGGTTCGTCGCGGCGGCGCCCGGCTCGTTCGCCCGCCTCTTCACCTCCCCTGGGCCGATTTTCGAGCCGGAGGGGCGGCAGGCCGATCCGTGGCGCGGCGCACGGGCGCTGTTCGCGGCCGGGTTCCGGCCCGACGACATCGTGCTCAACACCTTCAGCTACCATCTCACCCCCGGCGGCTTCATCTTCGATGCGTCGGCGCGCGCGCTCGGCTGCGCCGTGATCCCGGCAGGTCCAGGGAATACCGAGCAGCAATTCGAGCTGATCGAGGCCTACCGTCCTGTCGGCTACAGCGGCACGCCGGACTTCCTGAAGATATTGCTCGATGCTGCCGCTAGCTCGGGCCGCGACGTCTCCTCGATCAAGCGCGCGCTGGTCTCGGGCGCGGCCTTCCCGCCCTCGCTCCAGGCCGAGATCAAGGCGCGCGGCATCGACGCCTACCAGGCCTTCGGCACCGCCGATCTCGGCATTATCGCCTTCGAGACCGGCGCGCGCGACGGCATGGTCGTAAACGAGGATCTCATCATGGAGATCGTCAAGCCCGGTACCGGCGATTCCGTGGCGCCCGGCGACGTCGGCGAGATCGTCGTGACCTCGCTCGACCCGCACCATCCCTGGATCCGGCTTGCGCTCGGCGACCTCACGGCGGCGCTGCCGGGCCGCAGCCCCTGCGGGCGCACCAACATGCGCATCAAGGGCTGGATGGGCCGCGCCGACCAGACCACCAAGGTCAAGGGCATGTTCGTGCGCCCGGAGCAGATCGCCGACATCGCCAGGCGCCACCCCGCGCTCGGGCGCCTGCGCCTTGTCGTGTCACGCCAGGGCGAAAGCGACGCGATGACGCTAAGGGCGGAGACGGCTGCGGCGAGCGAGGCGTTGCGCGACGAACTCGCGGCCAGCTTGCGGGCCGTGACCAAGCTTGGCGGCGCCGTCGAGTTGGTGAGCCCGGGCGCGCTGCCGAACGATGGCAAGGCAATCTCCGACGAGCGCTAACCGCTGCCGGGTCGGACGATTCCGACTGCTCCTCCCGACGAAGTGAGTCGTCATTGATCGACGTCAATGACGATTGGTGCCTGCCATCCGAATAAGGCAGCGGTTCTTCGGAAAGGCAGCGCCATGACATCGCATCCGTATTCGTACGATCACCTGCCGGTCATCGACTATCCGCACCACTCGCCTACGGCACCGCTTTCCCGAAGCCGAGCCTCGGCGAACGCGTCGCCGCGCTGGCGAAATTCGCATCGGGCTTTGCGATCATCGCGGCGCGCCTGGTGGCCGATTACGAGCATCTGCCGCGCCCCAAGGACAATTCGCACAAGATCGCCGAGTTGATCCGGCGCTCGCCAACCTATCTGCGGCTGATCGCGACACAGAAGCTGCGGCGACTGATGCGCCGGCCGGCGAGCCGGTGACGGCGGCCGGGACCAGCGTGCTGAACACGCTTAACCTCGACGGCATCGCGGGTTTGTGGTTGTCGGCGGAACAGCTCGGCCGCGTCCGCGAGCTGCTTTCCCCGCACTACCGCACGCTGGAAGCAAGGCTCGCGCAAAAGGCGCCGGATCAGCGCCACTTTGACGAGACGCGGCTGTGGCTAGACAAGGACGTCTTCCCGGAAGTCTATACCTATTTCAACTAACTGGCGGCCGAGCTTGGCGTCATCGACGCGGCCAGCGCCTATCTCGGTCGTCGGTGGCGATCGCCCATGTGGTGCCACAGATCAACGACCCGAGCGACGCGTTCTGGTCGAATCACTTCAGCGACGTTGGCGTTGCCGACTCGCCCTGTGACTATTGTCACGTCGATGCGACCTACAATCTCCTGAAGTTCATCATCTATGTGAGCGAGGTCGGGCCCGACAACGGCCCGTTCACCTATGTCCGGGGAATGCATCGCGCGAGCCGCAACTTCGGGATGGCCTGATCCGGCGCGCCAACGACTATGCCGGCCTGTCCTGGACCAAGCCGCAAAGCCGCCGGCTCTTCAATGCGTTGCCAAAGTTCCTGCAGCGGAAGGCAGCGTCCGGCGTCGACCTGCCGGCCGGCAACGAATATGCCGACACCATCCTCGGGAACGAATGGCGCCTGACCAGCGACCAGGGCGACGCGGTGCTGTTCGATCCGTTCGGGATCCACCGCGGCGGCATGGTGCGCGACGGCCGCAGGCTAGTGGTCACCATAATGCTGACGGAGCCGACGTAACCGCCAAGCCCGGTCGGAATTCGCCGACATCCTTGACAAGCCGCCGCCGTGACGGCGAACAAGGGCCGCAAACAACTATTGCGGCACCCCATGACGACGACATCGAGACGCCCGGCTGTCTTCTTCGACCGAGACGGCGTCCTCAATCACGAGGCGGGCTACCTCTTCGAGGCCAGCAAGTTCAAATGGATGGACGGTGCGCGCGAGGCGGTCAGGCTCGTGAACGAGGCCGGCTATTTCGCCTTCGTTATCACCAACCAGTCCGGGGTCGCCCGCGGCTTCTATTCGGAGAGCAACGTTGACGCCCTCCACCGCTGGATGGCGAAGGAACTCGCCGCGGTCGGCGCGCATATCGATGCGTTCGAATATTGTCCTGACCATCCCGAGGCCGCCGTCGAGCGCTACCGTCGCGACAGCGGCCGGCGCAAGCCCGCACCCGGAATGATCACTGACCTGATGAAGCGCTTTCCCGTCGCAGCCGACAGAAGCCTCCTGATCGGCGATCAGGAGCGCGACCTGGAGGCGGCGCGCGCAGCCGGCATCCGCGGCCTGTTGTTTCAAGAAGGCAATCTCGCGACTTTCGTGGGCGAGGCGCTGAAGCTCACCTGAGACACCCGCTCCCGTTCGGTCGGAAACGGGGATTCGTCTGCCAGGTCTCGGCAGGCGCCCCGCAGCCCGCTCAAACTCGCTTAATGCATTGAAAATACAAAGGCATTTACTAGACAATCGCGCCTTGCTGGAAAACGAGACACCGCGAGAAAAGTAGGATACGCAACCTCCCTCAATCTTAAGCCGGGTGCCTGGAAACAGCTATGACTGCTCAACACTCCAAACAGCGCGTCGCCTTGATCACCGGCGTGACCGGACAGGACGGCGCGTATTTGGCCGAACACCTGCTATCGCTCGGATATGTAGTGCACGGCATCAAGCGGCGCTCGTCCTCCTTCAACACCGCCCGGGTCGACCATCTCTACCGGGATCCGCATGTCGGCGACGTGCCGTTCCTGATGCATTACGGCGACATGACGGACTCGACCAACCTGATCCGCTTGGTGCAGCAGGTCCGGCCGACCGAGATCTACAATCTCGCTGCCCAGAGTCACGTCGCCGTCAGTTTCGAGAGCCCGGAATACACCGCCAATGCCGACGCGATCGGCGTGCTGCGGCTGCTGGAAGCGATCCGCATCCTCGGCATGGAGAAGGAGACGCGGTTTTACCAGGCCTCGACCTCCGAGCTCTATGGCCTGGTCCAGGAGATCCCGCAGAAGGAGACCACGCCGTTCTATCCGCGCTCGCCTTACGGCGTGGCAAAGCTTTACGGCTACTGGATCACTGTGAACTACCGCGAAGCCTATGGCATGTTCGCGAGCAACGGCATCCTGTTTAACCATGAGAGCCCGATCCGCGGCGAAACCTTCGTCACCCGCAAGATCACGCGCGGCGTCGCCCGCATCGAGCTCGGGCTGGAGGAGACGCTTTATCTCGGCAATCTCTCGGCCAAGCGCGACTGGGGCCATGCACGTGACTACGTCGAGGGCATGCACAAGATCCTGCAGGCCGACAAGCCCGATGATTTCGTGCTCGCGACCGGCGAGGCGCGTTCGGTGCGTGAGATGGTGGAGCTGTCGTTCGCGCATGTCGGCCGCCGCATCGCGTGGCGCGGCGAGGGCGTCGACGAGACCGGCGTCGATACCAAGACCGGCAAGACGGTCGTGAAGATCGATCCGACCTATTTCCGCCCCACCGAGGTCGATCTCCTCGTCGGCGATGCCAGCAAGGCACGCGCGGTGCTCGGCTGGAAGCCGAAGCGGAGCTTTGCAGAGCTCGTCGCGGAGATGATGACGAGCGATCTGGCGGATGCAAAGCGGGATGCGGGCAGTGGCAAACGCACCGTTTGAGCTGACAGGCAAAAGCGTCTTCGTCGCCGGCCATCGCGGCATGGTCGGCAGCGCGATCGCGCGTCGGCTGGCGCGGGAGGACGTCAGGCTCGTCACCGTGGACCGGCGCGAGGTCGATCTGTGCAACCAGGCCGCGGTGTTCGACTGGTTCGCGAAGACGAGGCCGCAGGTGATCTTCCTCGCCGCGGCAAAGGTCGGCGGCATCGTCGCCAACAACACGCTGCGCGCCGAATTCATCTACGATAACATCGCGATCGCGGCCAACGTGATCCAGGCCGCGCATCAGAACGGTGCCGAGAAGCTGATGTTTCTGGGCTCGTCCTGCATCTACCCGAAGCACGCCGCGCAGCCTTTGCGCGAGGACTCCGTGCTCACCGGTCCGCTGGAGCCGACCAACGAGCCCTACGCAATCGCCAAGATTGCCGGGATCAAGATGGCGGAGGCCTATCGTAGCCAGTATGGCTCTGACTTCATCAGCGTGATGCCGACCAATCTCTACGGCCCCGGCGATAATTTCCACCCCGAAATGAGCCACGTGGTCGCGGCCCTGATCCGGCGCTTCCACGAGGCCAAGGTTAAGGGCGCGAAGAGTGTCGTGATCTGGGGCACGGGCACGCCGCGGCGCGAGTTCCTTTATGTCGACGACATGGCCGATGCCTGCGTGCATCTGATGAAGACCTATTCGAGTGCCGAGCTGGTCAACATTGGCACCGGCGAGGACATCACCATCGCCGAGTTCGCGCGCGTGGTCGGTGAAATCGTCGGTTACAGCGGCGAGATCAGTTTCGACAGCTCGCGGCCGGACGGCACGCCGCGCAAGCTGCTCGACGTCAGCCGCCTCGCCACGCTAGGCTGGCGCGCCAAAACCTCGCTGAAAGACGGCATCCGCCGCGCCTATGCGGCCTATCTGGCGGAGATCCAGGCTAAAGGGCTTTCACAGCTCCACACATAACCGGCGAGGGCCGCGCCCGCACATGACTCCGCCCGCAAAACTCATCATAGCGGCCCAGTTCTATCCGCCTGACGCGACCACGACGGCCGTCTATGTGGGCAAGATCGCCGACAGCCTCGCTCGCGACAGTCAGGTCGTCGTGATTTCCGCGACCAAGGGCTCGCGCAGCGTGGGCCAACCCCGCAACCCCGAAATCGTCGAACTCAAGAGCTGGAGTCCGCGCAAGTCCGCGATCATCCAACGCGCGGCGGCCATCTGCCTGCTTGCGGCCAAGATGTTCTTCTCGGTCCTCCGACGGGCAACGTCCGACGACATCGTGTTCTGCGTCACCACGCCGTTCACCCTGCCCTATACCGTGCTTCTCGCAGCCAAGTTGCGCGGCGCAAAGACCATGCTCCTGATCTACGACCTCTACCCGGAAGCGCTGGAAGCGGCCGGTATGGTCCGCTCCAATTCGCTGGCGGTCCGGCTCATCCGCTTTGCCAACACGCTGCTGTTCCGGCATCTCGATGCGATCATCGTGATCGGCCGCGACGTGCCGCCGCTCCTCGGAAGATATCGCGGGGTCATCGCGGACCAGCTTCACTTCATCCCGAACTGGCCGCTGATCGCGATCGGATACCGCAAGACCGATCCAGCCAGCCGCTTCCGCGCGCCGGATCCATCCAGGTTCATTGTCGGCCTGTCGGGTAATCTCGGCTTCACCCACGACCCCGCAACGGTGTTCGAAGCGGCCCGCCTGCTCCGGAATGAGAGGGACATTCATTTCGTCCTGTCCGGCTGGGGTGTCGGCTGGACCGTGCTCAACGACCTCTTTGCCAAGGACAGGCTGGAGAACGTCACAATCCTCGAACCGGTGCTCGAAGACGAGCTCGTCGATTTTCTGTCGGCCGCCGATCTCTGGGTCATTCCCTATCGTCGCCATGTCGCAGGCGTCTCGATTCCCAGCCGACTCTACAACATCCTCGCCGTCGGCCGGCCGGTCGTCGTCACGTCGGAGGCAAATTCAGAAGGTGCGCTCGTGGTCGGTGAAGGAACCATCGGATGGGTGGTCCCGCCGGAAAATCCTGCCGAACTTGCGCGGGCGATTCGCGAGGCGGCGAGCGATCGGCAGGCCACAATGGACAAGGGCGTTCGTGCCGCCGGCATTGCCGAGAAATATCGCGAGGATGTCGCGCTGGCCCGCTATCGGCAGGTCGTCGGCGATGTCAGCCGGGCACGCACACCCCGCTAAAGCGCGACGAATTCGTTTCGAGCCATCGTCGCACTTTGAGCTCATCGTTTTGAGCATGATCACCGCGCAAACGCGTTTGTCACAAGGGAAAACCGCTGAACACTCTTCCGAATCATGCTCTGAGCGCGTCGCTCGCCAAGGCAGACGCTGCCACCCGAACGCGCGGCGACGAGACCGTGACGAACAGGCCGACGCCCCTTGCACGAAAGCGGCGGGCACGCGTCGAAGCCTCCATGATGGTCCCTCTCCCCTGCGCGGCACGATCGAGCGCCTGCCTGTCCTGCAGCGTCGCGCACTGATTTCAGGCATGCAGGGCCTGCCCTCCGGCACCTTGCCTGACCAGGGGGCTTGCGGTATCCACCGCCTACCTTCCGCGCAGGAGAATCCAATGTCGAGCACCGGCCAAACGCTTTATCAACGCGCGCGCAAGATCATGCCCGGCGGGACGCAATTGCTCTCAAAGCGGCCTGAAATGTTCCTGCCGGAGCAGTGGCCGACCTACTTCAAATCGGCCAAAGGCGCCGAGGTCACGGACCTCGACGGCAAGACCTATCTCGACATGAGCTATTGCGGCATCGGCGCCACCATCCTCGGTTTTGCCGATCCCGACGTTGACGCCGCCGTGAAGACCGCGATCGACCTGGGTTCGATGTCCACGCTGAACTGCGCCGAGGACATCGAGCTCGCCGAACTGCTGGTCGAGTTGCATCCCTGGGCCGACATGGTCCGCTTCGGCCGTGCCGGCGGCGAGGCCATGGCGATCGCGGTCCGCATCGCGCGTGCGGCGACCGGCCGCGACATGGTGGCGTTCTGCGGCTACCACGGCTGGCATGACTGGTATCTGAGCGCCAATCTCGGCGAGACTACCACGCTCGACGGCCATCTGCTCCCGGGCCTCGACACCAAGGGCGTGCCGCGCGGTCTCGCCGGCCTGATGCATCCGTTCCACTTCAACAAGCTCGACGAGATCGAGGCGATCGTCGCCGCTCATGGCGAGCGCCTCGCCGCGATCGTGATGGAGCCGGTGCGCTCGAGCGAACCCGAGCCCGCCTTCATCAAGGGCATCCGCGCGCTGGCCGATCGCTGCGGCGCCGCGCTGATCTTCGACGAGGTCACCTCCGGCTTCCGCATTAATTCCGGCGGCGCGCATCTCGCCTATGGCGTCGATCCCGATATGGCTGTGTTCGCCAAAGCCATCGCCAACGGCTTCCCGATGGCAGCGATCGTCGGCCGCGCCTCTGTGATGGACGCAGCCCAGGAGACCTTCGTCAGTTCGACGGCATGGACCGAGCGCGTCGGCCCGGTCGCGGCCCTCGCCACGTTGCGCAAGCATCGCGAGCAGAACGTCGCGCGGCACCTGATGCGGACCGGCAGTCGCATCCAGAAAGGCTGGACCGAGGCGTCACAGGCCACCGGCCTGCCGCTGCACGTCTCCGGCATCTCGCCGCTCGGCCATTTCGCATTCGACCTGCCCGAAGCGCAGGAGGTGCGCACCCTGTTCACCCAGATGATGCTCGACCGCGGTATCCTCGCTACCGGCTCGTTCTACGCGATGTGGTCGCACACCGATGCCCATGTCGACCGCTATCTGGAGACGGTGAACGAGGTGTTCCAGGACTTGCGCGTCGCGGTCGACCAGAAGGCCGTCAAGCAGTTGCTGCGTGGCCCCGTCGCGCATTCCGGGTTCAAGCGGCTGACCTGATCATGTCACAACGCCGAAGATATCGCGCACCACGTTGCGCGACGTCGGCGACCGCGCAGCCGTCGGATGGATACCGTGCAGGATGCTATCGGCGGCAAGCGCGCCGCCGTCGATGACGATCGCGCCGGTCGACACGAACGTGTTGTCGCCCACGGCGGTCTTGCCGATGACGCGGCTGCCGCCATACATCACGATACCGCGCCCGAACGACGGGTAGCCGTTGTCGAGGTTCGCCCCGACCGTGCAGTTGTGATAGCAGATGAAGTAGTCTGAATAGCTGGCGCGGCCGAGCACGGTGCCGACAGGATGCTGGACCGCGAACACGTCGGGCAACTCCACCTCGTAGAACGCATCCATCGCGTGCAGCGCCTTGTTCAGGGCATAGCCCTTGTCGGCGATGGGGTGGCCGGGCCGCTCGCGAAACGCCGAGTTGGCGAGGTAGTAGAGGAAGATCGCGTACTGGTCGGAGTGCCAGTGCGAGAACCGCGCCTCGCCGTTGGCGAAAAATCCTTTCAGGCGCACCCGCGAAAAGCAGTGATCGATCCGGCCAAGTGCGAGATCGACGAATTTCGGGAGGTCGCTGAGGTCGGCACCGTCGGGGAACAGGTTCTCGAACTGCCTGCGCACATAGAGGGCGAGATCGTTGGGGGCAAGCGAGAGCTGCACGGCGCTAATTTCTGCTTGAGGAGCTGGCGCGCACGTCGAGGCCGCGCGAGAACAGATGGCTGCGCAGCTTGATCGGGCTGTGATCCGTGAACAGGAACATCGACGAGATCGCCACCGCCGACGCGCCGGCTTCCAGCGCGTCGATCGCGTGCTGGAGCGAACCGCAGCCGCCGGACACGATCAGCGGCACGCTCAGGACGCTTGCCGCCTTGTGGATCATGTCGAGGTCGTAGCCGCTCATGGTGCCGTCGCGGTCGATCGAGCCGAGCAGCACCTCGCCGCAATGCAGATCCTCGCAGCGCTGAGCCCATTCGATCGGATCGAGCGCGACATGCTCGCGGCCGCCGTCGATGAACACGCTGGCGTGGTTGGGGCTGATCTTCTTGTAGTCGATCGACACCGTCATGCACTGGTCGCCGAAGGTGCGCGCCGCCTCGCGCAGGAATTCCGGACGCCGCACGGCCTCCGAATTCACCGACACCTTGTCCGCGCCGGCGCGCAACAGCATGTTGACGTCTTCGAGTGTCTTGACCCCACCGCCGGCGGTAAAGGGCATGAATATCTCTTCTGACATCCGCTCGATAATGTCGACGACGCGGCCGCGCGAGGCCGCGCTCGGCACGATGTCGAGCACGATCAGCTCGTCGACACCGTAGTCGTTATAAACCTTCGCGGTCGTCACCGGATTGCCGGCGGCGCGCTCGTTCTCGAAGAAGCGGACATACTTGACGAGCTTGCCATCGCGCAGCAGGAATTTGGGGATCAGGCGCTTCTTCAGCATCTCTGGACTTTACGGATTCCAGCGCAGGAAATTGCTCATCAAGTCGATCCCCGTGTCCTGGCTCTTCTCGGGATGGAACTGAGTGGCGGCGATGTTGTCCCGCGCAATGATCGCGGTCACCCGCTGGCCGTACTGGGCAAAGCCCACAACGTCGCTCGCTTCCTTGCAGCGCATGGCAAAGGAGTGAACGAAATAGAACGCAAGATTGCTCTCGCGGATATTGGCGAGGATCGGATGGTTGCGTTCCTTCGCCACCATGTTCCAGCCCATATGCGGGATTTTTAGCGCCGGATCGTTCGGGATCAACCGCAGGACGTCGGCATCGAACCAGCCGAGCCCGCGATGCGGCACGCCGTCGTCGGAATGTTCCTCGGAGCTGTTCGCGAGCAACTGCATGCCCAGGCACACAGCGAGGAACGGCTTGCCCTTGTCGCGAACCTGACGCTCAAGCATCTCGTCGATGCCGCGCGCGCGGATATTGCTCATGGCGTCGCCGAACGCGCCGACGCCGGGCAGGATCACGTGGGAAGCGTCCGCAATCGCGTCGGGGTCATGGGTCACAACTGGATCGAAGCCGCAATATTCGACGGCGTTCTTCACCGAGCGCACATTGTTGATGCCGTAATCGACGATCGCTACGCCTGACATCGCCTGCTCCCCCGGGACGCGCGCCCGATTGCCCCTCGCTGATTTAGCCCTTCCCGCCGATTTCGACGCCGGGATGGTTCGGCCACGGAACTTGCGTGTTGTTCCACTTGTCCATGTCCGGCATGCGGCGGCCCGGCGCGACCGTATTCGGCGAGAACTGCCACGGGCTGACCTCGTGCTTGATCGCGATGCCCAGAAACTGCTCCTCGGTGAGCTGGAGGTAGTCGAGGAACAGATCGAGGCTCGGCGGCCGCTTGCCGTCGAACTCGCGCACTAGCGCCTCCCCCTGCTCGCGGGTCATGCGCTTGTTACGGATGTCAATGTTGGCAAGATGGTTGGTCCGGCCCATGCCGCGCTTGATGTATTTCAGGTAGTCGCGCACGCCCTGGAAGAAGCACTCGATCTTCTCGTAGTCGTACTCCGGCGGAATGCCCTCGACTTCCTGGCCCTTCCAGCCGAGTTCGCGCTTGATGATCTCGACGTGCTTCTTGGTGTCCCACTTGATGTAGCTGCCGAGGCAGATCGAGCGGCACTTAATCCGCATCAGCTCCTTGCGCGGCGGATAGACAAATGGATACAGGTCGCGCTTGGCAACGCGGCCGCCGAGGAATTCGTACATGTCGTCGGCGGTGATGCCGAGGTTCATCGCGCGGTTGAAGCGCTTCTCGTCGACCTCTTCCATCTCATCGTAGGAATAAAAAGACTGGTATTCCGCAAGGCTCTCGCCCCAGAACAGCAGCGGCGTCTCGTAGCGGATTGCGATCTGCATGGTGTGGGCGTAGATGCCGGTATGACAGTGCCAGCAGAAGTCGCCGCGGCGCTTCAGCGATTCGAGCATCAGCTCGCGCACCACGTGCCAGTTCGGCGTGAAGTTCAAGACGTCGACACCGAGCTGCTTGAAGACGCTGGTGTTGTTTTCCTCGATCAGCGGCCGGTAGAACCAGTGGTCGAAGCGCACCACCAACGGCTTCAGGCCGAGTTTCTTGACGACATACCAGAGTTGGAAAACGCTGTCTTTGCCGCCTGAGTAGGGCACGATGCAGTCGTACAGTCCTTTATCGCGGTATTGTGCGACCAGCTCCATCATCTGGCCGTGGCGCTCCTCCCAGTTGATCTGGGTATCGCGCACCTCGATCTGCGCGCAGACGCTGCACGAGCCGGCCTCGTCGAATGAAGTGGCCTCCGCCGTTTCCGGCAATAAGCATTTACTACAGCTCAACATTTCGGAGATTCTCGCCTCGATTGAATGATTTGCTGTCGGCTTACCACGCCGTCCAGCCCCCGTCGACCGCAATGCACTGGCCCGTCACATAGGCCGACAGGTCGCTCGCAAGGTAGGCTACAGCACCCTTCATATCGTCCTCGCGCGCCATGCGTGCAAGCGGCGTCCGCGCCACATAGCGGCTCAAAAACGGTTCCGGGGTGGCCCTGAAGACGCCGCCCGGCGCGACGGCATTGATGCGGACGTTTGGGGCCATGGTGGTAGCTAGCCACCGGGTCATCTGGATCAGGCCGCCCTTGCTGGCGGCATAGGCCGCGGGATTCCCGAGCGCAGTTCCCTCATAGAGCCGCCAGTCGGGCCCGGTAAGGCCATAGATTGACGAAATATTGACCACGCTGCCATGGCCTGACCTGGCCAGATCCTCGGCCGCAGCCTGGATCAGGACGAAGGGCGCGGTGAGGTTGACCTCGATCGCCCGCCGCCAGGTCGTGTCCGATTGCTGCGCGAATGGCACCGCCCAGCCCTCGAGCCCGCTGGTGCCAACGAAGGCCGCGCAATTGACGATGATGTCGATGCCGCCAAAGGCCTCGCGCACCCGCCGCGGCAGATCCTTGACTGCGTCGCCCCGCTCGAAATCGCAGTCGAACATCGAAGCCTTCACCGAATGGGTCGCCGCCAGCTTCGCGGCGGCCTCCGTGCCAGCGGACGCCGCGATGTCGACCAGCGCGATGCTGGCACCGAGCTCGGCAAGGCCGCCCGCGATCGCGCGGCCAATATGGCCGGCGCCCCCGGTGACAACAGCGACGCGGCCGTCGAGCGACATCATCTCGCGGAGCGAACGGTCGGTGCTCATCCAAAGATCCTCTGGAATTCGTCGGATGCACGCTGCAGATCGTCGAGGCGGCCGACGTCGATCCAGTATTCCCGCAATGGGAATACGACTGACGGCTTGCCCTTGGCGATGGTGCGCTCGATCAGAGTCGGCATGTCCACGGCTTCGTTGGCGTCGAGATGATCGAGCACGCCGGGGTCGAGCAGATAGACGCCGGCATTGACGAAGAACTTTTGCGTCGGCTTCTCGCGGATGCCGAGCAGGCGATGGTCGTCGAAATCGATAACGCCGAACGGCACGGTCACCGAATGCTCGCGCACGCAGACGGTGGAGAAGGCCTGATGCTCGCGATGATATTTCAGCATCTGCTCGAAATTTACCGTCGTCAGCAGATCAGCGTTCATGACGAAAAATGGCTGCGTCGGCCGTTCCGGCAATAGCGACAGCGACCCGGCCGTTCCGAGCCGCTCATTCTCATGGAGATAGTTGATCTCGACGCCCCAGGCCGAGCCGTCACCGAAATATTCGTGGATCATGGTGGCCTTGTAGTTGACCGAGATGAAGAACTTGCCGAAGCCGGCCTTCACGAAGCCGCCGAGCACGGTCTCCAGGATAGGTTTGTCGCCGACGCGGATCAGCGGCTTCGGGATATCGTCGGTGAGCGGCTTCAGCCGCGAGCCGAGGCCGCCGGCCATAAGCACGACCCAGTGATCGGATTGTTGCGCGAGCGCCAGGTCGTCGATCAGCTTGACCTCGATCACCCGGCCTTCCGCATCGACGAGCGGAAGCTGGTGGATCGAATGCTTGCGCATCAGATTGAGCGCGGCGGGATTCGAGATGCCGACCGGCCCCGTGATCGGGGTGCGGTTCATCACGAGACTGACGGAAGCGTCCAGGCGGACGCCGCCGAGCAGCGCGCGCCGCACGTCGCCGTCGGTGACGGTGCCGACGATCCTGCCCTCGCGCTCGACGATGGCGAGTTGCAGATTGCCCTGATCGATCCGCCGCAGCGTCTCGATCAACGGGGTATCTTCATTAACGACGAATGCACCCTTCATGACCAACTCATCCTAACGCGTTGCCGGCGAACCCGCCGGCCGCGACATCCTTTTTCACCACGGCGCCTGCGGCGACGACGGCTCCTGCGCCCACTTTGACGCCAACCAACACTACGGCGCCAGCGCCGACATGCACGCTCTCGCCGATCGACACCCCCCCGCATAGCACGGCCCCCGGCGCGATATGCGCGTGATTCCCAACAATGCAATCGTGCTCGACCACCGCGCGCGTGTTCACCAGCGCGTTCCGCCCGATCCGCGCCGCCGGCTGGATCACCGCGCCCGCCATCACCTGCGCGCCGGCGCCGAGTTGCGCATCGGAGGCGATCACGGCGGAGACATGTGTGATCACCGGAAATCTGTAGTCCAGCCCGGCGAACCGGTCGAACAATGCGCGCCGGCCCGACAGCCCTGAATCGGTGCGCGAGGCGCGGTTACCGAGACCATTGGCGAGTTCGACTTGTTCGGCGGCCATCTTGTTGACGTCATCATCGGATCCCGTGATGCGGATACCGCCGACGGCCTCGCCGAGGCGCGCGGCGTCACGGTCGACGACGGCTGCGGGACGTATGCCTCGGCTCAGCAATGCCTCGATGATAACGCGGGCATGACCACCGGCGCAGAGCACGATCAGCTTCATGGCTCGAGCGCCTCGTTGGCTGCGTAGTCACGCCGGGCAACCCTGCCGAGCCAGCCCCAATATTCGATCGGCGGAACGCCGTTGCCGGGGCGCTTGACGCCAAGATTGTCTTCGGTGAAGCGATCGCCGGCACGCACCGCGCGAAGCGCAACGAGGCTGCGTCGCGCGACGGCGCGGTTTGGAATCTCCTCCGGCGCCGGCACCTTACGGCCGTCGCCGAGTGCCGCCTCGACGTCGCGGATGGAGGCGATCATCGCCGCCATCTCGTCCGGCTCGATCGAGGCGCGATGATCCGGTCCCGGCAGGTTGCGGTCGAGCGTCAGATGCTTTTCGATCACGGTGGCGCCGAGCGCCACGGCTGCGGCCGCGATATGGATGCCGCGACTGTGGTCGGAGAAGCCGACGGGCAAGCCGAACGCACCGCGCAGCGTCGCCATCGCGCGCAGATTGATCGACTGCGGGTCGGCCGGATATTCGGTGGTGCAATGCAGCAGTGTGACCCGGGCTTGCAGCTCGGTCCAGGTCGCGCGGTCCAGCAGAAGATCGGCGAATTCGGCGGGCGTCGGCCGCGCCGCCGCATCGCGCAGACAGCCGAAGGCGATGACACCGAGCGCCTGCTCCACTTCGGCGAGCGTTCCCATGCCGGTCGACAGGATGATCGGCAGGCGGAATCGCGCGAGATGCAGCAGCAGCGGCGCGTTGGTGAGATCGCCCGAGCCGACCTTCAGCGCGGAAACGCCGACGCGGCGGACCAGATGCGTTGCGCTGTCGGCGTCGAACGGCGTCGACATGTAGGTAATGTTGAAGGCCGCGCAGGCCGCGGCGATCTGCTCCTCGTCTTCCGCGCTGAGCTCGAGCGCACGTAGCATGTCGAGTTGCGACTGCGCCTTGCCGGTTGTCGCCCGCTGATACCTCGCCTTTGCGGCCCCGGCGGTCGCGAGCTTGTCGGCGCGGAACGACTGAAACTTGACGACGTCTGCCCCTGCTTTTGCGGCCGCCTCCACCAGCGCAATCGCGCGGGCACGGTCGCCGTTGTGGTTGACGCCAGCCTCAGCAATGATCAGGGTTTTGCGATGCATGGGGTTCGTCGCTGGGCGAAGCGAAATAGCGCGCCAATCAAGCGGTTGTCTTAATCGAGCACGCTGGTAAAAGCAACGCGGGCAGGCGGCTTGCGGCGCCCCCAAAAAGGCGCCGGCCAAAACCCCGCGAAGCGGCGAATTGAGCCGCTTCGCAAGGCCCCAGAACGCAGGATTGTCGAGAGCCGATGACGAACTCGCCCGAAATATTGTTCCTGCTGGTCGGCCGCGGTGGATCGAAGGGCCTGACCGGCAAGAATCTGCGCGAGATCGGGGGCCTCAGCCTGACCGGCTACAAGGCGATTGCGGCTAGGCAGTCGCGCTACTGCTCGCGCCTGATCGTCTCCAGCGACAGCGCGGAGATCCGGACTGAAGCGAAGCGCCATGGCGCCGAGGTGCTGTTCGAGCGGCCGGCTGAGCTTGCAACCGACACCGCCTCCTCCAACGACGTGGTGCTACACGCCATGGACTGGATCGAGACGCATGAGAAGCGGCGCTACGACGCCATCATGCTGCTGGAACCCTCGTCGCCTTTCGCGGCACCGGGGCACTTTGACGAGGCGGTCGAACTGTTCGCCGCACGCAAGGCGAGCCTCGTGGTCGGCATGCGCGAGACCGAAGTGTCCTCGATCTTCGTCGGCACGCTCGGCAAAGACGGATCGATCGGCGGAATCGTCGCAAAGATGCTGACGACCACCGAGCAGCGGCGGCAGGATCAGGCCGTCGAAGTCACCATGAATGGCGCGCTCTATCTGGTCAGCTGGGACGCGATGCGCAAGCATCGCAAGATCTACGCCGATCCAGCCAAGAGCTACGGCATCCTGATGGACCGCATGCATTCGATCGAGGTCGAAAGCGCGGCCGACCTCGCCTATGCGTCATATGTCATCGAGCACGGCTTGCTCGACCCCTCGCCTTGGCGGCGTCGGGCATGAGCGCACACCGCCGCATAGCCGTCGTCACGGGCTCGCGCGCCGATTATGGACTGCTGCGTGGCATCCTGACTCGGCTGAAGGCGGTCGACGACGTCGCGCTGAATGTGATTGCCTGTGGCATGCATCTGGTGCCGCGCTTCGGCGAGACTTGGGGCGCAATCGAGGCCGACGGATTTCCGATCGCTGCCAAGATCGATCTGGCGCTCGACGATGACCGCGCCGAGACGATCGCGCGGGGCACCGGCATCGGCGTGACCGGCTTCGCCGAGGCACTGCCGAAGCTCGCGCCCGACATCCTCGTTGTGCTCGGAGATCGCTACGAGGTGCTGGCCGCCGCGGTCGCGGCGACGCTCCTCAACATTCCGATCGCGCATATCCATGGGGGCGAGATCACCGCGGGCGCCTTCGACGACGCGATCCGCCACGCCATCACCAAAATGGCTTGCCTGCATTTCGTTGCGGCCGAGTCCTATCGCCAGCGCGTGATCCAGATGGGCGAGCAGCCCGACCTCGTCTTCAACGTCGGCGCGCCCGGCCTCGACCTGGCCGACACCGCGCCGCCGCTGGCCCGCGCCGAGTTGTTCGCAAAGCTCGGCATCGCCGGCCCCGAGCGCTTCCTGCTGGTGACGCTGCATCCGACAACGGCGCAGCCCAAGGCCGACGCCGCCAACGTCGCAGCGCTCCTCGACGCGCTTGCCAAAGTCGAGCACCACAGTTTCGTCTTCACCGGCGTCAACGCCGATCCGGGCTATCGCGCGATTGAAGAGGCGATCCGGGCGTTCGTGGCAACGCGACCCGATCGCGCCCATCTCTTCACCTCGCTCGGCAGCGAGCGCTACTGGGCCGCGCTGCGGCTTGCAGACGCCGTGGTCGGCAACTCCTCTAGCGGCATCCTGGAGGCACCGGCCGTCGGCGTGCCCACGATTAATATCGGCGACCGCCAGAAGGGCCGGCTGCGCGCCGCCTCGATCATCGATTGCCCGGCCGATTCGGCGGCCATCCTGGCAAGCCTCAGACGCATTTTCGAGGGCAGCTTCCGGCCCGACCCGGCCGTCGCGCCGCCCTATGGTCGCGGGGGCGCATCCGAGGCCATCGTCGGAACCCTCCGGAAGATCGACCTCAAACGGGCTTTCCCGAAGCAATTCAGAGATTTAGCGACAGCATCGGAACCGCCTGGAACGACCGGATAACTACCCTCCATTGTTGCCTGTGCATCGCTCCAGGCTGTATAGATCGGTGCACGCTTGAGATGAACCGCGCTCGCTCGGGGAGAACGCGACATGACCACCATCGAGTCACTTTCCGACGCGAAGCCGGTAGCACCCGCCGTCGAGATTGGTGAACTTCCGATTCCGCCCTATCGCGGCACCGCGCTTCCCGCAATCGACTACGACGCGCATCCAGCCTATGGCGGCATGCTGCCCAAGCCGACGTTCCGCGAGCGCCTCTACGCGCTGAACGTGTTCCTGCGCACCTTCGCCTTCGTCACCATCCGCCGTATCGTCGACTACGACAACATGCCGCTCTTGACCAAGGAAGCGGGCTTCAGCGGCCTCAATGCAAGGACGGCGCTGCGCTATATCTCGATGTATGCAAGCATCCGTGCGAGCCGTGCAGTCGGCACGCTTACCGGCACGCGCCGTCCGGCGAAGCCGGCGAACCCCGCGCTGCTCAACAAGATCAAATCCGACGGCATCGTCTGTCTGACGCTCACCCCCAACGAGATCGACCAAATCCGCAACGTGACCAATCCGGGCTTTGCCAAGCTGGACGAACGCCGCGCCGACATTCCGCCGGAGAAGCGCAAGTTCGATGACAACGTCTACTGGTGCACGCGCTCGGCCGATCCGCAGGCGTTCGCAACCGTCGAGTCCATCTTCAAACGTTACGGCATCATGGAAGCGGCGAGCGCCTATCTGGGCCGCCCGGCCGGCGTGAAGCACGTCAACGCGCAGATCAACGACCAGGACCTCGCATTCTGGAAGCGCGTCTTCCCGGATACCCAGCTTGCGGACCCCTGGGGCAGCTATCTGCACATCGACGCCACCTACGGCATGCTGAAATGCGCGATCTATGTCCATGACATCGGGCCGGATGGTGGCCCGTTCTGCTACATCCGCGGCAGCCAGAATGCGAAGATCGGCTGGCTCGAGGGCATGATCCGCCGTACGAACGATTTCTCCGGCTTCTCCGGCCGCCGGCCCGACGCGCGCAAGAAGTTCATGGCGTTGCCGGCGTTCCTGCGCAAGAAGGCCGACTTCGGCGGCGACCTGCCGGACAATTCGCTTGACGTGGCGCGCCTGCGCGAGGGCCACTTCGCCGCGACCTCGAACTACGGCAATTGCGTGCTATTCGACGGAAACGGCATGCACCGCGGCGGCATGGTCAACAAAGGCGAGCGCCGCTGCCTGTTCATCCTGCTCGCGGAAATCTGACGCGTCGCGTCGTCACGGGGACAACTACGCGCCGCGCAGCTTGCTCGGACGCTTCAGATATTGAGCGAGCTGCTCGGGGCTGAAATAAGCCGTCTGGCTGCGCAGCGGACTGTCCTTGCGGATGAAGGCGAGATCGATCTGGGCCAATGCACCGTCGAGCGAGCGCATGTGCCCCTCCAGCACGTCGTAGACCGCAAAGCCCGCCTCGTCGCAGAAGCGCACGATGTCGGCGAATTGCGGGATGCCGTGCCGCATCGGCATCATTGTGGTCTCGAGGATCATGAGATCGATTTCGCCGATCCGCGGACCGAGCCCCTTTAGCGCCTCGATCTCGGCGCCCTGCGTATCGATCTTCAGGAACACCGGATGTTCCAGCGTCTCCGGCAAGAGCGAATCGAGCCGCCGCATCGGCGTCTTGCGCGCCTCGCCATCGAGCGCCTTGCCTTCGACCTGCGCAAAGATGCTCGAGCCCGAGATGTCGTCGTGGACGTTAAAGGTGATCTCCCCGTTCTCGGCACCGGCAGCGACCAGGAAATACTCGGCATCGAGCCGCTGCTTGAGCTGTTCGAGGATCGGGCGGCATTCTGCCACCGGCTCGACCAGGAAATATTTGGCGCGCGGAAACGCGTCGTAGATCGGCGACGTGCCGAAGGCTATCCCCACGTCGATCACCGTCTTCACATCAAAGCCAAGCGACTTCAGATGCTTGAAGAACAGGCCAAAGTTCCTGACCGGCGAGTTGGTGCGCATCAGGCGAAGGCCGATGGGCTCCAGGACGTTGTTGATCACCTGGAACGCGGCAGAGACGAATGCCTTCATGAAGCGACGCCGGTTGGGCTAGAGCCGAGGTGAGGAAAGTGTTCGTAAAATGCCTCTACGAACGGTGGATTTGCCATAATTTGCAACCAAGTAGTCGGCTTGGTAAATCAGCTCGACCAACCGGTCAAGCGACCGCTCCGTTTGCAACGATGGCGACATCAGCATGAAAGTTCTCGTGACCGGAAGCTCCGGCTTCATTGGCCAGGCATTGGTGCGGCGTTTGCGGGACGAGCGTTGCGAAGTCATGGGGCTCGACAAGGTGCCGGCCGCGACCACCGACATCGTATGCGACATTCTCGACGCCGACGGCCTAATTAAGGCCGTGACCGGCGCGGCGCCGGATGCCGTGGTCCATCTCGCCGCACGCATCGACCTCGACGAAAAAGTCAATCTCTCCGGCTACGCCGCCAATATCGAGGGCGTCGAGTATCTGGTCGAGGCCGTGCGGCGCACGCGGTCCGTACGGCGAGCGATCTGGACCTCGTCGCAGCTCGTCTGCCCAGTCGGCTATGCGCCGAGCAGCGACACCGACTACAAGGCCGACACGCTGTACGGAAAGAGCAAGGTGCGCACTGAGGAGATCGTCCGCAGCGCCGACGGCGCCGGGCGCGAATGGTGCCTTGCGCGCCCCACGACCGTCTGGGGGCCGGGCATGAGCGCGCATTATCAGCGCTTCCTGCACATGATCGAGCGCGGTCATTACTTCCACGTTGGGCACGGGCCGCTCTGGAAGTCCTACAGCTATATCGAGAACATCGCCTTCCAGTACTGGCGTCTCCTGAGCGTTCCGTCTGGGCAGATCCATCGCCGGACTTTCTATCTCGCCGACTACACGCCGATCGATCTGATCGGTTGGTGCGATGCATTTCAGCGCGCCTTCGGCTCGCGTCCGATCCCGCATCTGCCGCGCAGCGTCGCCCGCACGCTGGCGCTCTGCGGCGACGCGGTAAACGCAATGGGATTGAAGCGGTTCCCCTTCAACTCGTTCCGCCTAAACAACGTGCTCACGCAGTACCAATTCGATCTCGCACCGACCGCAGCGGTCTGCGGGCCGCTACCCTGCGACATGGAGCAAGGCGTCACGGCGACCGTCGCGTGGCTGCACAACGTCTCCGCACGCTGATATCAACTCGCCGGCCTGTCGGCCCCGAGTTGACCGGCTTCTTGCGCCGCCCTTTCGCGCAGATTGGCAAAATCCAGCATCATTCCCGTCAGGAGCATCGACACCAGCACCAGCGCCGAATTTGCGATACCGAGAGGTCCCTGAATAGGACTGAGAAGGACACTGGCGAGTACGAACACTAGGAGAAGCACCGGCGTCATCAGACCGGAATGCCGGCTTCCCGCCGCGCTCCAGCCCGCCAGGCCTCCCCAGAAGGCGACATAGACGATCGCGCCGACGAGACCGAAATCAATGAAGGCCGCGGCCCAAGCGCTCGGGAAGAAGCCGTAGATCAGGGCGGCCCGCTGCTCTGCCTCCATAACCGCCACTTGATCGCTACCAGGGGACAATATCCGCAACAACGGCGACAGCACACCGACCTCGTACAGGCCCCATTTGGGTGTGAAGTTGTCGCGCGCCTTCCAGACGATGTCGACGGTCCGCACACCATGAGTCAGATAGAAGTAGGTGCTGAGGCCGATCATCGCTCCGCGCGCAGAAACGCGGCCGGATTCGATAGCTGAGGTCACATAGCCGCGCGGCTTCACGTCCCAGGCTTCCAGCATCATTGCCAGAACGGCCTCTGTCGGGCTCGTGCTGGGCGCCGATTGCGGGGCCGCGCGCGCCTCAGCAATGCGCTTGTTGAGCTGGGTTGCGGTCACGGCCCCCGCCTTGGGGCGGGCAGGTTCACCTAATACGGCTGGGCCGCCGGCCGCGGATGCATCGCGCAGGTTCTTCTCCTGCAATTCGGTGATGAGCGGCGACATCTGGATGCAAAAGTTCTGTCTGCTGGCCCAGATCGCGCTGGAATAGACCACAAACAGGCCCACGGCGACGACGGTCTTGACCAGGAGATAGTGGCCGCGCGGCAGCAGCGTTCGCCCCTGCATGAGGCGTACCAGCATCGCCATCGCGACTAGAACGAGAACCAGCAGGATCGGCATCCGCCCCGAATAAAGCAGCGCATACCCCACTGGAGAGACCATGGAGACTTGCGCCAGCGCAGCCGGCCACCCCCTGATTTCCTCCCCCTTCAGCAGGAACAGCACGACGGAAGCGAAGCCGAAAGAGAACATCGCGTAACCGGCATAGAGCAACGGCGTGCGCTTGATCGCGATCGTGTCGACGAGCCCCGGCGCGCAGCGCAGCAGTTCGGCATAGCTGCCGTTGCTGATACCGCTGAGGATGGTCCGATCGAGCGCCACAAGCGCAATGCCGACGATGCCGAACAGCGACACGGCCATAATGACGTTGTTGAGCGTCGGCGCCGAGGGATGCGGGGAGCGGACCTGGCGAGTGAACCAGCGATCAAAGACGAGCCTGCCGCCCCCATAGGACAAAAGAAAGATCGCCAGCCCAAGTGCGACCAGAGTCAGCACGGCGGTGGACGGCTGTCCCGGATATTCGATCGGGCCGACGGCGACGCCGACGAGCGCCACGACCCAGATCACGGTCATCAGAATCGCGGGCGAAGCGAGAGCGCCGAACAATCGAACGAGCCGCTGCTGCATACTGAAATCCAAGAAGCGCCCCCCTCGGGTTACGACGTGAGATTGGCTCGATGCTTAGGCATGAACTTGTCCTTCACGGATAGAGCATGTCCGGATCAGTGGGAAGGCCGACGGATTCGGTCGCGCCCGGCTTCCTGAAACTTTCTCGCATCCTGTAGATGGTGAAACCCACGAGGGAAAGGAACAAGCCGGCGCTGGCAACGCCGCCGGCGAGTGCCGCCCCGTAGATGCCCAGCACGGGAATCAGCGCCACGTTCAACAATGTCGAAACGGCGGCCGACCCGAGGTTGCAGAACAGCAGATATTTGTCCGACCGCGCCGCGTAGAGCGCGTACGATGGAACATCCGCCAGCATGCGCAGGAATATCCCCGGCAGCATGGCATAGAATACGCCGATGCTCGCTGCGTAGGTGGACAGCCCGAGCAGCGCGAGCATGGGTCCCATGGCAAAGGTGGAGAGGATCATGGTCGCGCAGACCAGCGCCAGCATCGACCAGAAGAAGGAGCGCAAAGCCGTGCGATAGGCCTCCCTACCCGCAGCATAGCCCGCAATGACTTTTGGCAGGAACTGATGCGATACTGAGCTACCCAACGACAACAGACCGATCAGGATCGTCGAATAGAACGTATAGATGCCGAGCGCGTCGCGCCCGACGAACGCGTCGATGACGAAACGGTCGACATAGGAAATGACCAGGGCCCCCGCCGCGGTCAGCATGAACGGACGTGCGGTCCAAAGTCCTTCCCGGATGTTCTGGAGATCCGGCACGTACCCCCTCAGCTCGCGCCACGGCAACTCCGAGAGTGAGAACGCGGAGAAGACAATCGACGCCACACCCCCCAGCGCCCACCAGACTAGAACCGTCTCAAGCGTCCGCATCGAGGGCAACACGAACATCAGCACCGCAATCGCATACACCCAAATGCCGCCGCGCAGGAACACGCCGATATAGGCGCGCACGGGCCGCCCGGTGATGATCAGGATTCGCGTCGCCTCCAGCGAGATGTGCTCGGTGACGAGAATCACTATGAACCAGGGCGCTAGGCGCGCTGGAAAGGAACCCACGGAGATCGCAACGGCGACCGCGATGCCGACCGCCACCAGCGCCGCCGTGCCAAGCGTCATCTGGTCCGCGATGATGCGCGCGCGCCGCTCGGGCGTCGCCGGCACCAGCTCCCGCAGCGTATAGGAATAGAACTCCAGGCCGACTGCGAGCAGCGCGAAGGCCAGCGTTGCGGCCAGGAGGCCGTATTCACCCATCTCGGCCGGCGACAGCATGCGCGCGAGGAGGAGCGACAACAGGAAGCGGCTCGCCAGCGTGAGCGCACGCAGGACCAGCGCCGCCACCGTGCCGGCGACCGCCGGGCGCCTCACGAGGTTAAGCAGACGAGATCGCATCGCGCTGTTCCATCTTCGCCGACCACGGGCATAAGTTGCAGGCGCGCTCCCCACGGGATCGTCAGGCGGCCGTTCTGCAGGATTTCAGGAATCGCGGCAGGTGAGCATTCAGTGAACGCACCAGCGGCTCGACCGCGGCCCGCAAGGCCTCGTTCTCAGGATCGAACTTGCGCCAGCCGAAATAGTCGCCTTCGACGCTGATCGACGCCAGGTGCCGCATGATCGCGCGCCGGGTCCTGTCGAGGTCGTCGGGGGATCGCCACCGCGCCAGCCGCTCGGCGAGGCCGTCGACTTCGTCGGTGTCGCGGACGAGCAAGAAGTGCTGCTCTGTCGCGTAGTACGGCTCGGACGCAATCGAGCACAGCCCGGCAAGCGCGGCCTGGAAGCCAATGGTACCGGTGAAAGTGACCGACACCGCGCACTTCCCGATCAGGAAATTCGCCGGCACGTCGTAGGGCACCAGCACCACGAATGGCAGCTTTGCCAGGCGCTCGAACAGCTCGCGCTGGCGGAAACCGAACTGCAGCGGATGATCCTTTACGAAAATGCGGTAGCCGACGCGGCCGAGCACTTCGCAATAGCGCACCACGATGTCATCGTGCGCCAGCATGCCCTGCGGCTCAAGCCAGTAATCCATCGAAGCTTCCGGGAACAGCTGAAGCCCGAGGAACACCCGCTGTTCTCGCGGCACGTCGGCGAGCCGCTTGTCCCAGCCGTGATGGAGCAGCCCTAGCACGGCAACGTCACGCATGCGCACCTTGTGCTTCAGCCGTTTCAGCGCGTCGAGATAATGGCAATTGTAGCGATCGCGCTTGAGGAAGCGCCAGACGTTGAAGAAGGCACCGCGCAGAGTGTAATAGCCGAAGATCCGCCAGAACCTGGCGAGCGAAAACCTCTTGGCATCGCGGACATAGGCCGGCGCAAAATCTTCCCTGCAGAGCTGGCCGACTGCCGCATCGATGTCCTCACTGGAGGGCTCGCGCAACCCGAGCGGCTTTCCGCGGCGCATCAGCATGATCTGGTTGGGAATGATCGAGGTCGTCATCTCCAGGAAGTCGATGCCGCGCCGCCGCGCGATGCGCTCCATCACGTCCATGACGTAGCGGTCGATGGTGAAGGTCATGATGAGATCGGGGCCGAGCTTGTGAAAAGCCTGCTCGACCGCCTGCGTCATGCCGCCAATCATCTTCAGCGCGAGATCGCGATCGATGCTCCTGAGCACCCGGCAGCGCAGAATAATATCGGCACACCCATCCTCGCCGAACCGGCCGAGCGCCGCGGCCACGGCATCGCCCCGGTTTAGGAAGCGATAGAAATCGTCGACTAGTGAATAGTCGCCGTCGTTGCGCAAATCGCTGAGCACGACCGCGTCGGCAAATTCCATGCGCGAGGCCAGATATTTCCACCAGGCCGTTGTGCTGTGAATGGTGAAGAAGACGATCCGGGGCATCAGCTCTGTTTCGTGCCTTGGACCGCTCCGGCAAGGAAGGGACTGCTCGGCAAGTTGATGCAACGGGTATTCATATCCTCGGCGACGGGAAGCGCTGCGCGCGGGCATTCGCGGTACATCGGCAAGAGGTGCATCGGCGCCCACAGCGGGCGCGCGCGAATGCCGTGGCCGTGCAGGGCTTCGAGCAGGCGGTCGCGTTCGGAGGCGTATTCGCGGTCGAGCACCAGCGTGTTGAGCCAGTAATTGCTCTCTGACCCCTTCGGCTCGCGATAGATGCGCGCCCAGGGCAAATCGCGAAAAGCGACAAGATAGCGCTCAGCGAGCACGCGCTTGGCTGCGACTATGCTGTCGAGCCTCTCCATCTGCGCGCAGCCGAGCGCCGCGTTGATGTTGGGCAGGCGGTAGTTATAGGCAACCTCGTCGTGCTCGAAAGCCCAAGCATGCGCCTTCTTTGCCGTGGAGGTGAAGTGCCGAGCATGGCGGGCGTGCGCCTCGTCATCGGTTACGATCATGCCGCCGCCGCCTGTGGTGACGATCTTGTTGCCGTTGAAGCTCAATACCGCGGAATGCCCGAAGGTGCCGCAGCTCCTGCGGTTCAGGGTTGACCCGAGCGACTCGGTCGCATCTTCGACGACCACCAAGTCGTAGCGGGCGGCAACCGCGCCAAGCGCGGCCATGTCGACGGGATGTCCGAAGATATGTACGGGAACGACGGCGCGAAGGCGGCGGCCGGTGTGCTTGTTCACCCAGGCGCCGTTTTTCCGCACCGCAACCAAACCGAGATGTGCCTCGAGCGCGAGCGGATCAAGCCCCAACGTCTCCCAGGTGGAGTCGACGAAATGTGGCACGGCGCCGGCATGGCTGACGGCATTGGCCGTGGCGACGAAGGTAATCGAGGGCAGCAGCACCTCATCGTTCGGCTCGACACCTTCGAGCACCAATGCTGCATGCAGCGCGGCCGTGCCGTTCACGATCGCAACCGCATGACGCGAGCCGGTCGCGGCCGCCACCATCTCCTCGAAACGGGTGACGTATTTGCCGGCTGACGAGACCCAGTTAGTCTCGATGCAGTCGAGCACCAGCTCGCGCTCGCGATCCCCGAAACGCGGCTCGTGCAGCTCTACAGGACGCTGCACCGACCCGAGCGCCGCATCGACGGCATCGAGCACGGGCTTGAGATCAAACAAGGCGGGACGATTCTGACTCGCTTGTGCAGGTAACATATTCATCTTGCTCACAGCGTGTAGGCATTGACGCGATAGCGAGCCAGGTTCTCCTGCTTGGTGAACCAGGCGATGGTCTGCTCTAGGCCCTTGCGCAGGCCGTCGACGCCGCCAAAACGCGGTGACCAGCCGAGCAGCTTTTGCGCCTTGGCGTTGGAGGCCCAGAGGCGCTCGACCTCGCTGCGCTCCGGGCGTACGCGCACGTCGTCATGCTCGATCTCGATCTCCGCGTTCATCAGCTCGGCGATGAGCCGTGCGGTGTCGCCGATCGAGATCTCGAAGGCGCTGCCGATGTTGATGACTTCACCGATGCTTGCCTTGGAGCCGAGCGCCGCCAGAAAGCCGCCGACGGTGTCGGTGACATAATTGAAGTCGCGCGTCGGATGGATGCTGCCGAGCTTGATCTTTCGCGCCCCCGCCGCGATCTGGGTGATGATGGTCGGGATCACCGCACGTGCCGATTGCCGCGGTCCGTAAGTGTTGAACGGTCGCACCACCGCAACCGGCGTGCCGAACGAGCGCTCGAACGACAGCGCAAGCTGATCGGCGCCGATTTTAGTCGCAGAGTAAGGTGACTGGCCCTGGAGCGGATGCTCCTCGGTAATCGGAACGAATCGCGCGGTGCCGTAGACCTCGCTGGTTGAGGTGTGAATCACCTTCTCGACCCCTAGATCGCGCGCCGCCTGCAGCACATTGAGCGTGCCGCGGATGTTGGCTTCCACATAGGTGTCGGGCGAGTGATACGAATAGGGAATTGCAATCAGCGCTGCGAGATGCAACACGGCATCGCACCCCTTCATCGCTGTGCGAACGCCGTTGGGGTCGCAAATATTGCCCGCGAAGATGTCGAACTCCTTACGGATTTCGGGTGGCGAGGAATCAAGCCATCCGTGCGCGCCCATGCTGTTGTAGTGCAAGAATGCGCGCACCTCGACCTTGCGCCGGACCAGCTCTTCCGCAAGGTGCGATCCGATGAATCCGCCCGCCCCCGTCAAAAGTACTTTTCGCAAGATTTCAGTTCCCCTCTACCCGGGCCAACCGACCTACCATATCGATTCTAACAGGCTTCTAAACACTCCGGCTGGAGGAGGCCAGCTTTGAATGAATCAGATCAACCAATTGGCTCGGGCCTTGTAAAGCAGCAAAATCGCACAACCGCTCAAGTCTTTGACAATTCGGACAATTCTCCACTCAGGCACGGTTGGTCGCCTGCGGATAGCTGTGCAAATTAACGCGGAATTAGATCACGCGGTCTGCTGCGTCAGCCTGGTTTCGGCGAAGATCGGCAGCGACCGGGATGCTGTTCCTCGTCATACGCGGCAATTGCGCTCCCCGATTCAACTCGCAATGACGAGAAGTAGCAGCAGCACGCTCGGAAATGGATCCCGGTCTATACCCCTCAGCATTGAAATTGGGGCCGGCTCCGTCGCGCACGAATGCTAGACAGACAGACGTGATCGGGGCCGGGCGGCTCTATATTGACACCACAAGACGACTGTGGTGCTAGAATGCAACTTTCCAACTGAGGTTCGAAGTGAATTTTCTTAGGTTGGGCGCACGTCCCGGTGGGCCTTCTGGTCGAAATGTTTTCATTGGTGCAACCCTTGCGCTCTATACCGCTGCCAACGCCATGTTCGTCATCGCGTATGGGCTAATGGGCATCCAAGGAAACTCCGTCGTCACTGGAGGCTATCTAATCACGTGCGCGATGGCCCTACTATATTTGACGTTTCGGCCTGTTAGACCCCAAGTCACCGATTATCTCTTCTGCTTATTCCTCCTTTCCGCAGCGTTGTCGTTCCTCGTCAACGGCCGCACGGCATCAACAAAAGATACCGCTCTCTTTCTCATCGCACTTGGCGCGTATCCATCCCTTCGTTGCTTCGCCTTCACGCAGCCGCGGATGCAACAATCATTCATCCTTGTAACAGCTTCGATCGTTGCACTCGGTACCATTCTCACGGCCTATGCGATGGTCACACAATGGGGGGGGCCATATGTGAGACCTTTAGTCCTAGGTGTGAATGATGCTGCCGCTACGTTTTTTCTGATGGCTTGCGGGCTTCTGATAGTAGGGGTCACAGCGACAGGTCTTGACAGGCGAAAGTCGCTGCTGCTGTCAGCTTTTGTGTTCCTTCCAGCCTTCGTATTTTCAGCTTCTCTCGTGCGAGCGACGTTCATGGCGATCGTCGCGACGCTTGTGCTCAACCTTGTTTTGGCCGAGGCCAAACAGCGCATGCATTTTGCAGTTGTCATTGGAGTCTTCCTTATTGCGATCGTCCTTGGCCTGACGCCGCGTCATCTGTTCACGAATGGAACCGCCCGAACCTCAGCTGAGACGCTCGGGCCAGCCGAAATCGTAACGTCGTTCCAGATGGCAGCGATCGAAATAGCTGCGCCGGCCCAAATCGAAGTGCCAACCTTTTCGGGACCAGTATATCCCGGACGCAAAAAGAAAGACGTGACCGCTGAACTCGGTAAGGCGCCCCCGAGTTGCACGGCCAACGTTAACATGGGCGACTCGGTCGCGATTAGAGAGGCGCTTATCGGAGACGCCTTGTGGTTGCTCCCTTCAGCCGGCCTCTTTGGTTTTGGATTCGGCAATTTTGCTTCCATGACGTGCTTAGAAACGGAAGTTCACAATAGCTACCTGCAGGCTCTCGTTGAGTTTGGATGGATAAGCGGCATCTGCGTTGTCGCAACCCTTTTGATCAGTTTCTATATGCTGATACCGCATTATCGAAGCAACGATGGTGCAAGATTTGCTATTAGCGGATTGACCTACGTTGCCATGCTGAGTGCTGCACACGGTATTTTGAGCGAAGATCGCCTGCTTTTTGCAATGCTAGGAATCGCAGCCACTACCTACGAGACGCTGGCACGCGGCGTTCGCGGATCTGAGACCTAACTCCTTGTGCGATCATCCTCAAGACGGCTGCCAGAGCGAGCGCCGAGGCATGATCGCCAGAACCGCAACGTTGGTTTTGAGGCTCGGATCGCGAAGCACGTTGCCTCTCAGATCACTTCGCAAAATTTAAGGCTACCCGGAGACGTAGCGCCATTGGCTTTTCAACCACGACAGGCTTGCCGTCACGCCCGAAGGCGATCGCGGTTGAGATGCGGCCCCGCTCGGTGGTTAGCACCACGACGGTGTCGATGTCCTCGCGACAGATCGTCAATAACGTCATAGGAGCGACGGCGTTTTGGCCGCGACCGCATCGGCGCGCGCTTATCCGAACAACACGGCCCCCTTTTAGGTGGGCTGAAGACTACCTTCTTCCTGCGCCACGGGCCACTTCGGTCGCAAGGTGGACGAAATCCGCGACGAACGCGCGAACCCGCTCATCGAGATCCGGCTGCAGCTGCCGAACAATTGCGTCAGGCGCGTTCTCGGCGGCATCCCGGATGAGATCGGCCAGCTCCTTAGCATCGTCAACGCCGAAATACCGCGCCTTACCAACCGTCTGCTCGCGATGGACATCAAGGCCAGACAGAAGCATCGGGACACCGAATGACTTTGCTTCCTCGACCGTCGTACTCCATCCTTCGCAGCGCGATGGATTGATAAGTGCCGTCGACGCGCGCAGGAGGGCGTAAACGTGATCCAGTGGAATCATTCCGAGATGCTTGAAGTTCGTCTCGAGACCGCGCGATCGGACGTCACTCATGGTCCGCTCGAAAAGTCCGGATTCACGGGTGTCCTGCGTACTTCCGGATGCCACGACGACAACGTCGAGCCCCCGGCATTTCAGGAGACCAAGCGCATCGACCACGATCTGGTGATTCTTGTGCCTCCAGAACTGGTTCGGCAGGTAGAAATACCGTTGCGGAAGGTTATAATAGTCGATCACTTCGGACGGCTGCGTGGTGAGCAGATTGGCAGGAGGCTCCGTCGCAAACCGAACGACAGAAACGCCGTTCGAAATGCTCGGATAAAACCTTCTTAGATCACTCAGCGCGCTGGCGCTGCTCAGCATGATGTGCCGGCCGGACGCGATCTGAACCCGAAAGCCAAGATCACGCCGCAAATATGCTCTCCGGGAAAAGAGATGCGGGAGCAGACGGTGCTGAAAATCCGGAAACCACGCGATTGTTGGAAACGGTAGGCGCCAGCCAAAGAAGCGGGCTGATTCGAACACCATGTCGATCCGCCGCGCGCGGAACTCGGCCACAGCCGGTGCATCCCGTCCGAGCGCGAGCGCACCGAAGGGTCCGGTCCCGGTACGGTCGAACGCAGCCGATTGAACGAGATCCACTGCCGGGATCTTGGCGAGCGCCGCGATTTCCTCGGGATCGTCCTTCGTTCCGGCGAACAGCACCGGTGTGACCGTCCCCGGACTGTACCGATTCAGAACCTCGAATAGATTCCGCTGATAGTTGTGACCGCCCGCCCATAGGTGGTGCGGGATGTTGGTGAAGGCGACGCGGAGCGGCGCGCGCTCAGCCACGAGCCTGGCTCCTGAACCATTCGACGTAGTCGGCGAGACCGCGCTCCAGTGGAAAGCGCCAATCGAATTTCATCTCGCGCAAGCGCCCGTCCTCCGCCAGCAGGCTCATTGGGTCGCCCGGCCGCGCCACGCCGGAATAACGCACGACAGTATTGCTTCCCCAATTCCGGATCAAGCCGTCGGCAATGTCGGCCACGCACGTCCGGCGCCCCGAGCCGCCATTGATCACCCAAAAATCATCCTGACACGCGTCCGCCGCCACGCGCACCAGCAAGCGGGCGACGTCACGAACGTCCGTCCAGTCCCTTATCTCGGCCCCGGTGCCCCCGAGTTTGAGCGGCTGTTCCTCGCCCTTGAGCCGCGAGCAGATGTCCCAGAGAAGTTGCTTGCGAAGCTCCGGACCGTAGACCGAAAACAACCGCACGACAGTGCAGCGAAGGCCGAAGCTCTGGGCATAGCTCCGGCACAGCTGCTCCATCATCAGCTTGTGATGGCCGTAGGGCGACATCGGCGCCAGCGCCACGCTTTCGGCGATCGGACCGGCATGGTCTGCGCCGTAGACCGCCGCGCTGGACACCACGATCAGCCGGCAGCTGGGCGCAAAACTTCGGAGCCACTCGAGCAGACGCGCCGTGCTCGTCACGGTGCGCGAAAAATCCTCGAACGGGCGCGCGATCGATAGCCCGACCGACGATCCGCCAGCCAAATGGAAGACTTGCGACGGCAGCCCGTGCGAGGCTGCAAGCGCGTTCAGATTGGCCGCGTCAACTTCGCCATTGATCCAAGTCTGCAAACCGAGAGCCTGTGCCTGGGCCGGATCGAGCGCACCGTGACCGACGCCATGGACCGCATGCCCGGCGCTCGCCAACTCGCGAACGAGATGACGTCCGATGAATCCGTTCGCACCGGTAACCCACGTGGACATGTCCTAGACCTTGTGACAGACGAACGAATAGAGCCGGCCGGGCCGGTGGTCAAAGCGCTCGGCAAGCGAGAGCAGGGACTCGAAGACATGCTGCGAAGCAAACGCCGCGCGCCACAGCGGGCCGGCGGGAATCTTCCGCGTCAGTTTTTCGACGACCGCGGATCGCAGCGTCTGCATCGTATACGGGAACAGATTGATCGCGCTCTGCAGCGGAGCCAGTGTCCCGACAGTGGCGAACCCGGCCGACTTCAACGCGCCGGTATAGCGGTCGAGCAGGTAGGCATGCTCGCCCCTGTAGAGGTGATGCAGCGGGTGCTGATCGAGGAATTTTTGAAGATCGCCTTCCTTGCTGATCACGTGCTCGCGCGCCGCGATCAGCATACCGCCGGGGCGAAGCACGCGAAACATCTCGCGGCAGGCACCATCAAGGTCGCGCGTATGATGGAGCACGGCGCGCGCGAAAACGAGATCGAAAGTGTTGTCGGCGAACGGCAGGCGCTCGGAAAACTCCTCGACCACGTGGATGGGCAGCTGCGTGCTCGCCGCAAGAGCCCGGATTGCCGCAGCGCCGACGATGGCGCTGCCATCGGGCTCGAGTGCAGTCACCTCGAATCCGCTGCGAGCCAGCGCGTAGCTGGCAATGCCGCGACCCGCTCCCACATCGAGAGCCGTGCCGGAGCGCCCGGCCAGGAGCGCCGTGACCGCCTGCCATTCGGAACTCTGAAAATAGCGCTCGGCGGCGGCGATCAGCGGATCATCGTAGAAGGCGTCGCGCACGAGCTGACCCTGATCCGGCTGATTGCGCAGCCAGACAACGGCATCCTCCCACGTCGTGAACTTGTCGTCACCGCTCATCGGACCGGAGCTCCCTGACCAGCACAGCCGGATTTCCTGCCACGATCGAGAAGGCCGGCACGTCCTTGGTCACGACGGCCCCGGCCGCCACCACGGCCCCCGGCCCGACGGTCACGCCGCGCAGCACCATGGCTCCAGCGCCAATCCAGGCATCATCGCGGATCCGGACCGGGCTTTCGTCGAGCGAGAGTTCGCGCGGATGACCACTTGTGAAGATCTGCCGGACCTGCGCGTGCCGCGCGGCCGCCCCGATCGGATGGGTCAGACTGTCGAAGACATTTGCCGAATGGGAGATCAGAACCCGGTTTCCGATCTCGATGGAGCCGGCCGACCAGATGCGCGTTCCCTCGCCGACATAGCACCATTCCCCGATCTTGATCTCGCCGCCATGGGCGAAGGTCATGAGTTCGCCGAGGATACGGCTCTGTGCGCCGATGACGATCCTGTCGGACTCGCCGCGGATGTTCCTGATCCTCGCGCTGGCTCCGAGCGCTGCCCCGTCGCCGAGACGGCAAGTCGCCCGGCCCATCATGCGCTGGATCAGGTAGTCGGTATTGCGGCCGGTGAGCCGCTGGATCAGGAAGTCGAGGTTCATGCAATCAACTGAAATCGCGTCGTTCTGGACGCTCTAGCACGGCTAAACCCGTCCGACGAGGTCGCCGAACTGCTTCCATTGCGCGTCCTTGCTGTAGATGTCCCGGATGCGGGCCCGACCAAGCGCAGCGATCTCCGCCAATCTGGGCCAGTCCTGCAGGCTGCGTGAAATGACCTCGACGGCCTGTTCGGGGCTATTGTAGGTCTCGATAGTCACCCCCTCCTGCATGCCGGCGGGATAGCTACCGGCGTCGGAGACAAGCAGTGCGCCGCATCCCATCGTCTCGAAGCAACGCATGTTGCCGCGATCCGTGCCGGCCATGTCGATCGCGCCGTTGAACACGATCTTCGACGAGCCAATCAGTTCGTAGAGGGCTCTGCCGAACACCGGCGGCCTCGCAATGGCGGCGATGGCATCGGGGCGCCGGTGCTGTCGCAGTGGCAGCAATCGCCCGATCGTGCTCTCCGCGAGCCTGGTCAGGCGCGATGCATCGAGACAAAGCACGATATTGCGTCTATCGGCGAGCTGCGCAACCTGCTCCAGCGTCCTGGCACGCACGCGATGGTGGCGCGAGTAGCCGCCGGCGAAGGCGACGTCGATCGGGCGCTCGCCGTGACCATACTCGTCCATCACCGGATCATGCGCCGGAAAGAATGTTTCGACCCGGCATCCGTTGCGGCGCCAGATATCGAGGATCGAGGGAGCATTTCCGAGCACGGCGTGATAGGCCGTGAAATCGGCATTTCCCGACGGCGCGGCACGCCAGCACAGCGCCTTCTTCACGCAGCCCGGCAGCTTGGCAACGAATGCGCTCTGGTACCGCACGGGATCGAGATTGTAGAATACCTCGGTGGCGTGATGCTCGATCTGCGCGAGCAGAATGGCCTCGAGCGTGGGCTCGCCCGACATGCCCTGCTCGCGCGCCCAGCGGCGCTGCAGGACCTCGTCGTCACCGTTGGTGAAGAAGGCCTCCGGCGAACCGTCGAGCACCGGTTGAAGAAAATGCGACGCGCCGAAACGGTCGTCCAGAAACACGCGCCGCCGCTCCGCGAAGCTCTGCGTGCCCGCCGCGAGCTGGTTCAACCGCGGCAGATAGGACGGATAGAGGGCGCTATTCTGGAACAGACGCATCGTCTACGCGTACCTCGCCAACATCCATTTCATGTTCAGATACGGCCAGATCCGCCCGACCGACTCCCAGTCCCATGACTTCGTCGCCGTCAATCGGTCGACCGCCCCGCGCAGATCCGCTTCATCCACCAGTTCCGAAAACGCCGGCACATTCCTGTCCAGCAGGTCGGCCGTCCAGCTGGCCAGCGGTGCGTTCAACCATTCCGGCATCGGTGAATTGAAGCCGACCTTGCGGCGCGCGATGCGAATGGACTCCGGCATCAAATTGGCCATCGCCCGCCGGGCAACAGCCTTGGTATAGCCGTCTGCCGACTTGCTGCTTTCGGGAAGCGCCATCGTATAGGTCACCAGCCGCCAATCCATGAAGGGCATGCGAACTTCGACGCCGTGCGCCATTGAAAGGCGGTCGAAGTTGCGCAGGATGGTGGGCAGCACCGTGCTGTGAAACATCCGATAGAGGCGCTTGTTCAAGCCACCCCATTCACGCGGCAGCACATCGTCCTCCGCTATCAGCGGGAGCGGGGCGGGAAGATTGCGCAGGCCACCGCGCAGAAAATACACGCCCTTGCGCTTGAGGGCCAACGCACGCAGGACATCCACACAACGCCGGGCCAGTTTCGAACGCGACGCGAGGTCCTCTGCCGCGTTCCGTATTTGAAACGCGCGCGCTTGTCCTTCCTGCAAATAGCCGCCCATCAGCTCGTCTGCCCCGTGGCCGTCGAGTGACACCGTCACGTTGTTTTGGGTCAATTGCCGATAGAGCAGCCATATGGCGCTGGGCAATGCGATGTAGACGTCATCGAGATCGTCGAGAATCTGATCGATGTCCGTCAGCGCATCGGCCTGTCCGATTTCGAGAAAAATAGGATCGACATTGGCCCAGACGGCGGCCTCCTCGGCCATCGGCCTCTCGTCGTTCAAGGCGCCGGGGAACGTCGCAACGAAGGCGTGACGCCATGCCGTGCTGTCGCGCGGCCCCATGCCGTCCTTCTCGTGCGCCGCCATGGCGCAAATCACGGCCGACGAATCGAAGCCACCGGATAGGCATGTTCCGATCGGCACATCGCTGCGCATGCGCAGGGCCACGGCATCCTGGAACAGCTCGCGAAAGCGCGCGACACGCTCGGCTTCGGTGGCCGGCACCGGCGGCAGATGATCCACGGTCCGCCACCAACGCTTGACACTGACCTTGCCCTGGCGAAGCCACATGCAGTGGCCGCCCTGCAGGCGGCGAACCTGCCGAAACAGAGTCCGCTCGCTTCCTTCGATCCCGAAGGCATCGAGCAGCAGCCGGCGTGCAACCTCCATGTCAACGGAAGTATCGATCAGTCCGCTCCGCACCAGCGCCCGCTGCTCGGACGCGAAGATGAATCGTTCCGGCGACGCGGCATAGAGCAGCGGCTTGATACCGAAGCGGTCGCGCGCAAGGAACAGCTCGCGGGTGCTGGTGTCGAAGATCGCCAGGGCCCACATGCCGTTGAAGCGGGGCAGCATGTCCTCCCGCCAGGCCTGCCAGGCGGCCAGGATCACTTCGGTATCGGATTGGCTGCGGAACACCGCGCCCTGCGCCTCGAGTTCGCGGCGAAGCTCGAGGAAGTTGTAGATCTCGCCGTTGAACACGATCACATGGCGGCCGTCCGCGGACAGCATGGGCTGATAGCCGCCCTCGCCGGGATCGATGATCGCCAGGCGGCGGTGGCCGAATGCGAGGCTTCGGTCCGCGCTGAACCAGGTCCCCTCGCCGAACGGACCGCGATGGGCGATCAGGCGGGTCAGCCGCGAGATGTCGGCGGGTTCGACCGCATTGCCACCCAGATTTACGATGCCTGCGATTCCGCACATGAACTACACCGCCCCAAACGGCGCGAACCGGGCGACAATCGCGCGGAGATCCCGTCGGCAGAGGGCGCCGTAGGGACCAAGCTGCGACGCGGCGACCGCAACGACAAGGATGGCAGCCGCCGACAGCGACGCAACGGATCCGACGGACCACCACGCCGCAACAAGATCGAGCTTAGCGCAGTCAAGGCCATAGCGCAGCAGCAGCGCCGTCACGATCCCAACGCCGAGCGGCATCAACACAAGATGAAAGACGCGCGTCCCCATCCCAGCGAGACTGGAACTTTGCTTCAGCAGGAAGACGGTCAAGGCGATCTGCGCGATCATGCCCACGCAAGTGCTGCAGCCGGCTGCCTGCCACCCGAAGAGCGGCAGCGCGATTGCGCTGGTGGCAAGCGTGAATATGCCGGTGACAAGAGAGATCAACGCAGTGTCGCGGGATCGCCCCTGCGCGAGAAGGTAGAACGCGAATACGTTTACGCTCGATCCCAAGATTCCCGCCACGCACAGCACGACCAGCACCTGTTGGGCCTCGGCCGCGACCTCGGCACCGGTCCAGAGATGAAGCAACGGTCCCGCCACCGGAATTAGTCCACCCAGCGCACTGGCGGCGAGAACGTTGAGGATCCATGATGAGCGAAGCAGCAGGTCGATCTTGCGGTCTTCAGTCTCCTGGTGCAGCGAACTGAAAAACGGGAACAGGGTTTCGCCGACCTTCAGGACCCCGATGTACATCGCCTCCTGTAACCGCTGCGCTACGGTATAGAATCCGACGAATTGCGGCAGAAGCAATGCACCAAGGAGATACCGGTCGGCCTGCGCGGCAAGCAGTGCACCGCCCTGCGCGGCCAATTGCCAGCTCCCCAGGCGTACCAGCCTATGCAGAGCGTCGCGATGAAACGCCGGTCGCGCCAGCCACTCTCCCAAAGAGTGGTGCGACCAGGCAAGCGTCAAGAACAGGCTGATCGCAAAGCCGGAGGCCTGGCAGCCGAGAAACGTTGAGGCCTGCGGCGCGGAAGGGATCAGGATCAGCATGGCCACGGTTGTGCAGACCGTGCTAACGATGCTGATGCAGGCGATCCGCCGGTAGTCCTGGCGCGCCGAGAACAAGGTGAGGAATACGGCAGATACGCACTGGCACAGCCAGCCAGAGCCCGCCAACAGAAAGGCAAGCCCAAGATCATCTGCGAGCGGCCCGCTGAGATGGAAAGCGATACGCGCGAGCGGCGCGCCGGCGAGGCAGAAGAAAACCGCGATGGCGCCGCCCAAGCCGACCGCCAGCGCCACGGCGGTTGCAAACAAACGCTGCGCATCTTCGAGATCGGAGGGCGCCAATCGCCGCGCCAGCTCCCGCGCGGTCGACAACGCCAGGGAATTGCTGAACACGAGGGCCGGCGCGATCGACGCTGTGACGAGCCCGGCAACACCGAACGAACCCGGGCCGAGGCGAAAGAGCGCAAACGGCAGGATGGCGAGATTGAGGGCCACTGCCACGACAAATGCCGTTGCGTTCCAAGCCGAGTTTCCGAGCAGATCGGACGAACCTTTTCTCACGCCATTTCAACCATTGGTCATGCCTTGCGCGATCGGTCGGCTGTTGATTCCAGACAAGGAACCAGCGTTTCCCCGGCTGCGGAGCGAAGCCTGCGCGTCATAGGACGCTTGGACAGCTTAGGCAATGGCATCCCGATACTATCTATAGAATCGCTCGCGCGGAGCGATCAATGCCACGTCGCTCCGTTCGAGGGGCCCGCCCTCCGCGAGCAGCACTGCTCTGCTCGAGGTGCTACAAATATGGTGAGGCGATTGTGATCATCGGGCAGGCAAGCATTGGAGCCGCGGATTTGGCCGTTCTCGCGAAGTTAGCCGTCTATTTCCCCGAGGCTTTGCACCTTCCACAACCCGCGCAGCGCGACCAAGGTCCGTTGCACCGCTGTTAGTCAACGGCAAGGCAGCCCTGGACTCAAGCCGCTTCCTTGACGAGCCCCACACCAGCAGGCGCGGTCGCGAAGCCTATCCTTTTTGGGCTGGCCGATCTAAAGCTAGCTCCTTGGCGGGAAGCGTTCACGAGTGCGACCGGATTGTGGATTGAAAGCGCCCTTCAAGGCAGATAGATAGTTTAAGCCGTCCTCCACTTTCATTCGGTAGATCGACTTCTCAGCGGGCAAAACCGGTCGCGGACGATCGGCGAACCTGCGAATTCTCGAGCGGTTCTACAGCATGCGCAAGCACTTCGTCTTCTCAGCAATCCTGTTCGCTTCTTCATTGCTCGTTTCTGCGCTCGCCGCCGAAGGCATCCTGCGCCTGAAGAACACCTCGATGAAGAACTACGATATCGAAATGTGGCGTTACGCGCGCGAGCTGAAGGCTCCCAGCCCGCAGCCTGAACTCGGGCATGACCATATCAAGAACGGTTCCGCGATTCTCCAATCCGTGGAGATCCGGACCAACGACTGGAAGTTGCGCGGCGGCCCCTCATCGGCTCGTACCGAGGTTGATCGCCGCATCCTCTTCCTGGGCGGCTCCATCACTCTCGGCTGGGGCGTGCCAGAGAACGAAACGATCACCTCGCGCGTCCAGACTGCCCTGCGTGAGAAGGGCGAGAAGGTCGACGTCCTCAATGGCGGTGTTGGCAATTACAATGCCGAACGATACGTTCAACGGTTCTTCTCGGAGCTCGAAGGACTGAAGCCGACGGATATCGTGGTACATTATTTCCTTCGCGATGCCGAGCAGCTCGACCCCGGCGGGGGCAATTGGTTCCTGAGGAACAGCGAACTTGCGGTGACCATCTGGATCGCTGCCAACCGTATCTTAAAGAGGTCCGGCGAAACCTCGCTCATCGATCATTACCGGAATGTCTACCGCGACGATCAGCCAGGCTTTGTCGAAATGCAGCGTCAACTTCGCGAGCTCGCGGACTACGCAAAGAAGAACAATATCCGCCTGTATTTCGCGATGATGCCTGACGTCCACAATCTGAAGAACTATCCGTTTGGGTTCATTCATGAAAAAATGCAGAGGATCGCGCAGGCTGACGGCTACAAATACGTCGATCTGCTGCCGGCGCTCAGCGATCTGTCGCCCGAGCAGATCTGGGCGATGCCCGGCGATCCCCATCCCAACGCATTGGGTCACAAATTGATGGCCGACGCCGTTCTCCCCGTTCTCGATCTATAGCCGCGAAACGAGATGCTGTTCTCCGATCCCGTTTTCGGCGTCTTCTTCGCTTTGTATTTCGTCGCTCATCTTGCGACGCCGCCACGCTATCGTCTCTACCTCCTGATCGTCGGGAGCACGATCTTCTACGGCTGGTGGAAGGTCGAATATATCTGGCTGCCTTACCTGCTCAGCGCGATCGCATGGGGCGGCGTGTTGTCCCTCGAGCGGGCGAAGGCACCCGAGATTCGAAAGCGGCGCCTCGTCGGCACCTTGATTCTGCTTTTCGCTCCGCTCATTGCGTTCAAATACACGCACTTCCTCGTCTACGATGTATTCGGGGCCTTCGCGCATGGCTCTGACGACAAATTTCGCTTTGCACTTCCTCTCGGAGTGTCGTTCGTCACCTTCACTCTCACGGCTTACGTGGTCGACACTTACCGGGGCCGCTTCCCTGCCGTCCGCAACTTCGCCGAGATCCTCGGCTACGTATTGTTCTTTCCTCATTTGATCGCCGGGCCGATTCTTCGACCGAACGAGTTTCTGCCTCAACTCTCGAAGGTGAGGCGGGCGTTCGACGCACGCTTCACGCTCGGGGCAGCCCTGTTCGTGCTGGGCCTCTGCAAAAAGCTGATCTTCGCGGACGCGATCGCGCCCTATGTCGACGAGGTCTACGCGCCCGGCCCTCACGGCAGCTTTGACTATCTGCTCGCGATCTACGGCTTCTCGATTCAGATCTACTGCGATTTCAGCGGCTATACCGACATGGCGATTGGCCTCGCCTACCTGCTGTGCATTCGCCTGCCGCAGAACTTCCGATCTCCCTACAGTTCGGGATCGATTGTCGAGTTCTGGCGCCGGTGGCACATCACCCTGTCGTTCTGGCTGCGCGACTATCTCTACGTCCCGCTCGGCGGCAACCGGCTCGGATTTGCCCGCCAGATCGTCAACCTCATGATCACCATGCTCCTGGGTGGCCTCTGGCACGGCGCCAACTGGACGTTCGTCATCTGGGGAGGTCTGCACGGCTGCGGACTTGCGGCAAACCATTTGCGCAATCGCTATTGGCCCACGTTGAAGCTGCCTCGTTGGCTCGGCATCCTCGTCACGTTCAACTTCGTGACGATCGCTTGGATCTACTTTCGATCTCCCAACCTTGGATCGGCCAAGGAAATCCTCGCAGGACCTTTCACGGGAGCTTCGCCAGACCCTTTGGCCTTCCTGTCGGAGCACGCTTATCCGATTGCCCTGATCCTTGTGTTCCTTGCCGCGCATCGCTTTGATAGCCATGCGAGAATTCGGCTATCTCTGAAGACCGCTCCAAAATCCATTGTGTGGGCCCTGTTCCTGGTGCTCGCCACACTGGCCATTGCGCTCAGCCAGGGCAGCTCGGCCAAATTCATCTATTTCGACTTCTAAGCCGTTGATTTGCTTCCCGTTTGCCACCAACGTGAAACGCCTGTATCTAGGGCCTGCATTGTCTCGAACATGCTGGGTCAAATGACGAACGGCAATCACCACGAATTCGGCGCGCGCAGTCTTTCGGTCGGAACTCCATCGAATCGATCCTTCGGGCTTGTGTTCGCTGCCGTTTTTGCCGCCTGGGCCGGGCATCTGGCCTATCAGGGCAAGATGGCCTGGATGTTCGTAGCTGTGCTTGCGGTGGGTTTTGGTATCGCCGGCGTCCGGAATGCCGCTTGGCTCAGCCCGTTCAACAGGCTGTGGATGAAGTTCGGTCACCTGTTGTCGCTGATCGTCGCGCCAGTCGCGCTCGGCATCTTGTTCTTTCTCGTCATCGCACCGATCGGTTTTCTGGCTCGCGCGTGCGGCAAGGACTTCCTTCACGTCAAGAAGGACCCCGGCAAATCCTCCTACTGGATAGCGCGCCAGCCTCCTGGGCCGGACGCTGCGAGCATGCATCATCAGTTCTAGGAGATCATCTTGTCGTTTCTCGCTGAGTTTTGGGCATTCTTGCGCGTGCGCAAGAAGTTTTGGCTTCTCCCCGTTCTGGTGATGATGGCGCTGCTGGGCGGATTGATCGTGCTCAGTCAGACGAGCGCCGTCGCGCCGTTCATTTACGCCCTGTTCTAGTCGCCTCCTCGATGCGGATTCTCGGCATATCTGCTTACTATCACGACAGCGCCGCGGCACTGGTCGAGGATGGACGCATCGTTGCGGCGGCCCAAGAGGAGCGCTTTACACGGCGCAAGCACGACCCTTCTTTTCCTACGAATGCGATCGACTACTGCCTGCGGTACGCCGGCTGCTCGCTGGGTGAGCTCGACGCAATCTCCTTCTACGACAAGCCGTTTTTGAAATTCGAGCGACTGCTCGAGACCTACCTCTCATTTGCACCGACTGGCTTTTCGTCCTTTCGAAAAGCCATACCGCTGTGGCTCCGTGAAAAGCTTTTTCAGAAGGACCTTCTTCTCCGCGAGTTCAAGAAAATAGCCGATGCGGACATCGACCCGAAAAAGCTGCTCTTTTCCGAGCATCATTTCGCCCACGCCGCGTCCGCCTTCTTTCCATCTCCTTTCGTCGATGCCGCAGTGCTGACCATGGACGGCGTCGGGGAGTGGACAACGTCCTCTCTGGCGATCGGCAGCGGGAACGATCTTTCCATCCAGAAAGAGCTGCACTTTCCGCATTCACTCGGCCTGCTCTATTCGGCCTTTACCTACTATCTCGGCTTCAAGGTCAACTCTGGCGAGTACAAGGTCATGGGCCTTGCGCCCTACGGCGTTCCGAAATACGCGCAGCAGATCCTCGATCGCATCGTCGATGTTAAGCGGGATGGCAGCTTCTGGCTCGATCAGAAGTACTTCGACTATTGCACCGGGCTCACGATGACGAATGATCGCTTTGCCGATCAATTCGGTCAGCCGGCAAGAACGGCCGAACAGCTGCTCACGCAGTTTCACATGGATATGGCGGCATCGATCCAGGCCGTCACTGAGGACATCGTGCTCAAGATCGCGCGGTCCATCCGGACGGAGACCGGCGCTAAAAATCTCTGTCTTGCCGGAGGTGTTGCGCTCAATTGCGTCGCCAACGGCAAACTGCTCAAGGAAGGCATTTTCGAAGACATCTGGATCCAGCCCGCGGCCGGGGATGCCGGCGGTGCGGTGGGAACCGCTCTGGCCGCCTATCACCTGAACATGGGACAGCCGCGTCGAGTCATGCCCAACGGACAGGACGGCATGAGCGGCGCCTATCTTGGGCCGGAGTTTACTCAAGGCGAAATCGAACAGCAACTGAAGAGTGCCCAGGCCCGCTTCTCATCCCTCACCGATGAGGAGATCATCAACGCGACGGCTGAGGCTCTTGCCGAAGGGAAAGCCGTGGGCTGGATGCAGGGCCGGATGGAATTCGGGCCCCGCGCCCTCGGCGCGAGATCGATACTTGGCGACCCGCGATCCCCGACCATGCAGAAATTGCTCAATCTGAAGGTGAAGTATCGCGAGAGCTTCCGCCCATTTGCTCCGTCGGTGCTCCGGGAAGACGTGGCCGATTGGTTCGAGCTCGATGGCGACTCGCCCTATATGCTTCTGGTCGCCGACGTCGTGAATTCGCGCCGGCGGCAAATGACTCCGAGCGAAGCTTCGTTGTTCGGCATCGACAAGCTCAATGTGCCGAGATCGGATGTTCCGGCGGTGACTCACGTCGACTATTCCGCACGCATCCAGACCGTCCATCGCGAAACCAATGCGCCGTACCACGCGCTGATCTCCCGCTTCAAGGATTTGACAGCCTGCCCAATGCTGGTGAATACGAGCTTCAACGTTCGAGGTGAGCCGATCGTCTGCACGCCGACTGACGCTTTTCGATGCTTCATGGGATCGGAAATCGAGGTCCTGGTGGTCGGTAATGCCTTCTTGAAGAAGGAAGATCAGGACCCCTCCCTCAAGCTGAATTACGAACATGCTTTCGACCTCGACTGAAGCGGGCAAGGACGGCGCGACCCGGAGCGTCGTCGGCACCGCCAAACGCGCACTGTATTCCGGAGCGCGGCTGCTCGCGGTATGGCTCGTCGTCTTCGCGGTTTTGGGATTGAGCATCGAAGGCATCGCGCGGCTTATATTTCCGTACGTTCCGCCGAGCGTGTGGGACTACCGGGGCTCGCGCCCTCCCGCCTACAAGAACTCCCCGTTTTTCTCGAAGGACTTCATCGGGGAGTCACGCTCGCATCAGAATTGGATCAATCCGAAAGGCACCAGGATCATATATCCCGGCGACTACAGCGGCCGTTGGTTCAACGTAAGTGAGGGCATCAGGCGGACCGTTGGCTCTCCCGAGACGGCCGAGCGCCGAATTCTCCTGATCGGAAGCTCGACCATCTACAACGCCGAGGTGCCTGACGATTTCACGATCGCAAGCCGGCTCCAGGCCATTCTCAAGGACCATGGAATCGCAAAAATTCAGGTCCTCAATTTTGGCGCATCCGGCGTCAACGTGGCCCAACAGCTGGAGCGCCTGAAGACCCTGACGATCGCCCCTCGAGAAATCGTCTTGTTCTACGATGGCACGGGCGATGCGATGCAGGGCGTCTTCTACGCGAATTTCGACGGATGGATCGTCGGTGAGAATCGCAAACAGCTCGACAACTTCATTGCCCGCAACAGACCCGGCATCGAACGCCTGGCGAGATACAGCCGTTTCTTTAACTGGCTCTATGCAAAGTCGACGAATTATCTTCCGGAACACCTGAAGCATCCGGATCAAATCAAATCGCTGGCCGCCGAATCGAAGGAGAAGCTGCTCAAAGGTCTTCTCGAAACCAACGCCTATGTCCATTCGAAGGGCGCAAGCTTCATCCACATCCTGCAGCCCGACCTGTTTACGCGGCCACTCCGCCACGTCGAGCTTCCCCTGGTTCAGAACCACTTTCTCACGATGGAAGGGACTGAACCGGCGCTACGGGCCGCTCACGACGAATTCAAATCGCTCACCGGATCCCTGACATCCGCCGGTGTCGTCGCATTTGACGCAACTAATCTGCTCAACGACGTCACCGAACCGATCTATCTTGATTTTGCGCACACTAACGAGTTGGCAAATCAGCGGATCGCTGAATTCCTGTTCGACGCACTCTCCCGGTCCGGCACGCTGGCCGGGAACTGACTGCGCTTACTCGCGACGGCGGTTTGCGTCCATGGCCATCACGACAATAAGAAGCCCGAGTGCTGGCCGAGAATGGTATGTATGAAATCTGCGGTGTCGTGGGCCGAAGTGTATTGGACCGAGGTGTCGTGCGCCACGCTGGCCGCGGCAGGCGCGGAGGAGGCCGGCGAGATCACCCCGTCACCGTTCAGATCCTGCTGGAAGTTTGATTCATAGCTCTTCAACGCCGCGCTCGAGCCTGCCATCGCCGCGGTATTGGTCACGTAGTTGCCGTTGCTGTCCAGCGTCCAGATGATGAACTGATCGGATGCGCTTGTATGCATCGCAAACATAAAACCGCTTGAGGTCTTTTCACCAGCGACTGGGGACCACCCCGAAAACTGTCCCGCGGCAAGCGGCGCGTCGTTGAGCATCACCTCCGGGCCCGAGCCACCCGCGACCGGATTGAGGAAGTAGTTGCTGCCAACCTGCACCAGACTCGTGGCGCCGTAAGCTTCGATGGTCGTGCCGGTCTGAGCTGGAACACCGACAACTCCGTCACCGTTCAGGTCCTGCTGGAAGCTCGGCTCGTAATTCTCGAGGGCTGCGCTTGTGCCAGAGACTGGCGCAGAATTGGTCACGTAATTGCCGCTGCCGTCTAGTGTCCAGGTGATGAACTGGCCGGAGGTCGACTTCATGGCGAGTTCGTAGCCATTTGAGAGTTTCTCGGCCCCCACGGGTGACCAGCCCGAAAATTGCCCCGCCGACAGCGGCGAGCCATTTACTATCACCTCAGGCCCCAAGCCTCCCGATATCGGATTAAGGAAGTAGTTGCTTCCCACCTGCACCAGGCGGGTCACGCCAAACGATTCGATCGTCGTGCCGGACTGAGCACCCGCCGGAATACCAATAACTCCGTCGCCATTGAGATCCTGGTGGAAGCTCGTCTCGTAATTCTCAAGCGTTGTGCTCGTGCCTGAGATCGATGCAGCATTTGTCAGGTAATTGCCATTGTCGTCCAATGTCCAGATGATGAACTGGCCAGAGCTCGACTTCATGGCGAGTTCGTAGCCGCTTGAGAGTTTCTCGGCCCCCACCGGCGACCAGCCCGAAAATTGACCCGCCGATAGCGGCGCTCCATTCAGCATCACCTCGGGTCCCGGTCCGCCCGCGGTTGGATCGAGAAAGTAATGATTGCTGATTTGCACAAAGCTAGTAACGCCCGCGAGCTCGATAACGACGGGCGGCGCGGTGAGCGCGGCGCTCGCAAATATGCCGTCAGCAAACTGGAAGTTTTCCACTCCCGTGACAGTATCGGTGCCGTCGGGAGAGCCCGAACGCTGATCGGCAATGGTGAAGGTCTGCGTGGCCAAATCGTAGGAGATGGAGTAGCTAGCTTCGCCGCCCGAATACACCGCCGTATCCGTGCCCGCGCCGCCGATAATCGTGTCGTTGCCGCCGCCGCCGGTCAGCGTATCGTTGCCGGAACCGCCTGTCAGTGCGTTGGCGATGACATTGCCGATGATCGTGTCGTTGCCGGAGCCGCCGATGGCGTTGTCGATGTAGGAACGCGCGTCGTTGTTGTAGAGATAGGAATTGTAGACGTTACCCGACGCATAATGGCCGTTTCCGAGATTGGCGAGTTGAACCGACGAGAACACGGACGACGCACCTGGATTAAGATTGATGCTCAGGTTCGTCGCGTAGTTCGACAGGTCGTAGGTATCGACGCCGCCACCATCCCAGATCGTCTCGTAGATGCGATTGGCCGAGCCACCGGCACCCCCATTGTCGGCCGGCTGGCCGACGCCATTGATGAATTCCTGCCCGGTGGTCGGGCTCCATGTATAGACGGTGGTCCCGCCCTGGGTCGTGTAGTCCGCGCCGTACATCGTCTGCAGCGCGAGGATATCGTTGGCCATATAGGTCTGCGGATATCCATAGGCTTCGTTGGTGTAGCCGCTCGTCGTCGAAGCGCCGACATAGCTGCGATAGCTCATGACGGTGTATTCGCTGTCGTCGTGCGCGCTCGGCACCGCGACATTGGCGGGGCCGCCCGCTTCCTGACTGTGCTTGAGGCCGAAGGCATGGCCGAGCTCGTGCAACGCAGTCGTGAAATAATAATTGCCGAGCGCAGCCTGCGAATAATTGTAGGCGGTTCCGAACCACACGTCGCCGCCGGACGCGTAGTTGCCGGGGTAATAGGCGTAGGACGTCGGATTGGCCGCCGGCGACTGCGCGACCATGACGTCGGCACCGTTCGTCCCGGCATACTGGATGTTGGCGTTGGTGTAGCCGAGGATCAGTCCGATAGCGTAATTGATGGCCGCCTGCATCTGACTGGGCGCCGAGGCAAAACCCGACGTCGTCGGCTCACTGCTGCCGCCGCTGTAGGGACTGGCGTAGTCGCTTGCAGCGTCCGGAAAGCTGTAGGTGATCGTGCCGGACCATTTGTAGCCTGACAGCAGGCCGTCGATCTCGGCGTTGTTGGTGGCACTGACATTGACTGCGGTAGCCAAGGGGATCTCCGAAGCGGCAAACCCCGTTCGATTCGGGGCGCGGACAGATGATTCTAGCTTGAGAGCTAAACGTTTGGTTTAATTTTGGCGAGCCGGTGCGGACTCCTTCCATAAGGCCGTGTTAGCCATGAAATCCCGTAGTGATACGGTCCAGGACAAGGGCCCCGGTTCCGACCAGCTGCCGTGTTGCGAGTGAAATCATGAAACGACGTTCCCTCTCGGCCGGCCTGTTCGGCGCTCTGATGGCGCTCGCCGGGCCGGGCCATCTACCCTTCGGAGGACTGCCAGTCATGGTCGGAAAAGCCAATGCGGATGAGAGCGGCAAACAAGGCGGCACAGCGGGGCGCGCGCCCTCCGTTCCAATGGCTCGCGACCCCTCGGCTGCGGTCGCGGAGGAGTACGAATCCGCCCGTCGCAAGGGAACGCGGGAGGCGTTCGAGCTGTTCATTGCGCGCCACGGCGATGACCCCCTGGCCGAGCAGGCGCGTGCCGAGCTGAAACAGCTGGCGCGCTGATCCTTCGCGGGCGCCCCACAGGCATTGCATTTCGACAGGCGGCATCCGCGCGGCCCTGACCTGCCGCGTGATGTCTTGCTGCATGGTCTTTCAGCACTATGGTAGGCCCGCAATCTGTCCCGGAGCCCATCAAGATGCCCTTTCCGCATGCCTCGGAAGCCCTGTCACGCTTTACCGTGCTCGATCTGACCCGCGTCAGGTCCGGGCCCACCTGCGTGCGGCAGCTCGCGGACTGGGGCGCCAACGTGATCAAGATCGACGCGCTCACCGAGGATGCCGGCGGCGAGCAGCCGGGCGGGCCGCGGCGGGGCTCCGACTTCCAGAACTTGCATCGCAACAAGCGGGCGATGACGCTGAACCTGAAAGACGAGCGCGGGCTCGCCGTGTTCAAGCGCCTCGCCGCCAAGGCCGACGTCGTGGTGGAGAATTTCCGCCCCGACGTGAAGAAGAAGCTCGGTATCGATTATGAGGGCCTCGCCAGGATCAATCCGCGCATCGTCTACGGCAGCATCTCGGGCTTCGGCCAGGACGGGCCCTACCACAAGCGGCCGGGCTTCGATCAGATCGCGCAAGGTATGGGCGGGTTGATGTCGATCACCGGCGCGCCGGGCGAAGGGCCGATGCGGGTCGGCATTCCGGTCGCCGACCTCACCGCCGGTCTCTTCTGTGCCATGGGCATCCTCACCGCACTGCTGGAACGCGAGGTCTCGGGCAAGGGCCAGTGGGTGCAGACCTCGCTGCTGCAGGCCCAGATCTTCATGCTCGACTTCCAGGCCGCACGCTGGCTGATGGAGAAGGAAGTGGCAAAGCAGGCTGGCAACAACCACCCGACCAGCATTCCGACCGGCGTGTTCAAGACCTCGGACGGCTACATCAACATCGCCACTACGGGCGGCCGGATCTGGGAGCGCTGCGCGCAGGCGATCGGCGCGCCGGAACTCTACAGCCATCCCGACTATCTGACCGCCCCGGCCCGCTCCAAGAATCGCGACGCGCTCAATGCGGAGATCGAGAAGCGTACCGTGACGAAGTCCACCGAGACCTGGGTCCGTGAACTTAACGAGGCCGGCGTGCCCTGCGGGCCGATCTACGCCATCGACCAGATGTTCGAAGATGAGCAGGTCAAGCATCTCGGCATTGCGCAGGAGGTGCCGAATGACGAGGATCGCGACATCCGCCTGGTCGGCCAGCCAGTCACACTGTCCCGCACGCCGAGCAGGATGGTGGCACGGCCACCGGAGTTCGGCGAGCAGACCAACGAAGTGCTAAAGGAGTTCGGCTTCGGCGCGGACGAGATCGCCAAGCTCAGGGACGCCAAAGTGGTGTGAGTGCCTCGTTAGAGGTGGGCCGGCGACTCGCGGAGCAATGAACAGGCAACGCGGGGTCGAATAACCAGGCCGGAAACGACAAAGCCCGGCGTGAGCCGGGCTTTGCTTCTTGTTGACGCGTCTGTTGTTTAGTACCGGGCGACCACCGGGCCACCGAACTGGTAGTTGATGCCGGCGCGCAGGATGTGGTCGGTGAAGCGCGACGAGACGTTGGCACTGATCGCGGAGAGCGGTGCCAGCGTGAACGGACCGGAGCCGAAGCGTCCGAGGTCGATGTAGAGATATTCGAGCTTGGCGCTCCAGTTCTGGGTGATCTTGCCTTCGACGCCCACGCCAGCGGTCCAGCCGGCACGCGTCGTCGAGTTCGAGCCGACCGAGCCGACCGCCACACCCGCGGGCGTGAAGCCGGACATCGTGCCGGTGGTCTTGATCTCTCCAAAGGCCAGACCACCGGTGCCGTAGAACAGCACCTTCGGCGTCGCCAAGATGCCGACGCGGCCGCGGACCGTACCGAACCACTGAAGATGTTGGTTGATCGACAGCGAGGTGCCGGCAGCGGAGCCGGCGGGAAGGAAGGTAAGGCCCGGAAGACAGGCTCCTCCTGCAGGTCCGGTGGGGGCGCAATTGAAACCGGCGCTGCCCTTTTCACCCGACCATTGCAGGTCTCCCTCGATACCGTAGACCCAATTGGCGCTCTGCCAGTTGTAGCCAGCCTGGCCACCGGCGATGCCACCGTTCATGTCGAACGACGCATTGGTGATGGAGCCGGCCGGCGGCGCGATCGCAGCACCGGTTGCCGAGTTGAAGTAGGAGACGTCGGTGCGCGAGCGGCCCCAGCTGTAGCCGCCATTGGCGCCGACGTAGAATCCGGTCCAGCTCCAGACCGGATCGACCATGACCGGCGCCTTGACGTAGGGCCTTGCGGCCAGATCGGCCGCCAATGCGCCCGTCGCGAACAGCGACATCGCCGCCGCCATTCCAATCACAATCCGCTTCATGGCAATTCCTCCGCACAAACTTGTGATGAAGATATACGCGGAGGAGCGCCCAACGGCTGTCGCCGCGCCAGCACAACCGGAAACAATCGGGGCGTGCAACGCCCAAGACTAGAGCGACATCACCCCTATGTATCTGAATCCAGGGGATATTCTACCTAGCGGAGCGCCTGCTTGGACCGCTGCGTCAATCCGACACGGGCAAGCAAGCCGTCGATCACAGGCCAAAACAGCAGCACGATCGCCAAGGTCGTGATCGAGCCGACCAGGCCGTTCGACCAAAACACCTTGAGGTCGCCGCCGGCGCCGATCATCGACAGGCGGAAGGCATCCTCGGCGCGGTTGCCGAGCACGAGCGCCAGCGTGAACGGCGCGAGCGGAATGCCGATCTTCTTGAAGACGTAGCCGACGACGCCAAAGCCCAGCATCAGCCAGATGTCGAACATCGCGTTCTGGATCGCATAGGCGCCGATCGCGCATGACACCACGATCATCGGCGCCACCGCGGCGAACGGCACGCGCAGGATCGAGGCGAAGATCGGCACCGTCGTCAGCACCAGCACGAGGCCGACGACATTGCCGAGATACATCGAGGCGATCAGGCCCCAGACGAAATCCTTGTGCTCGACGAACAGCAGCGGTCCCGGATTGAGCCCCCACACCATCAACCCGCCGAGCAGGATCGCGGCGGTGCCGGAGCCGGGAATGCCGAGCGCCAGCATCGGCAGCAGCGCCGCGGTGCCGGAGGCATGCGCCGCCGTCTCCGGCGCGAACACGCCCTCGATACGGCCCTTGCCGAAGCTCTCGGGATTCTTGGAGAAACGCTTAGCGAGATTGTAACCCATGAAGGATGCCGCGATCGCGCCGCCCGGGGTGATGCCGAGCCAGCAGCCGATGAAGGATGAGCGCAGCAGCGTCACCCAGTATTTCGGCAGGTCCTTCCACACACTCAGCACGACGCGCAACGAAATGCTCGCCGCGTGTCCGCGCAACGCGAGGCGCTCCTCCATCGTCAGCAGGATCTCGCTGATGCCGAACAGGCCGATGACGGCGACGAGGAAGTTGATGCCTCGGAGCAACTCGGACGAGCCGAAGGTCATGCGCAGATTGCCAGACACCGTGTCCATGCCGATGCCGGCGAGCAACAGCCCCAGCGACATTGAGATGACGGTCTTGTGCTTGGCCTCGCGCCCGAGACCCACGAAGGAGCAGAAGGTCAAAAGATACACCGCGAAAAATTCCGGCGGGCCGAACTTCAGCGCAAAGGACGAGATCATCGGGGCGAGGAAGGTGATCAGGAGCACCGCGACCAGCGAGCCGATGAAGGAGGAAGTGAACGCCGCCGTCAGCGCCTCCGCCGCCCTGCCCTGCTGCGCCATCGGATAGCCGTCGAAGGTGGTCGCGACCGACCAGGCCTCGCCCGGGATGTTGAACAGGATCGAGGTGATCGCGCCGCCGAACAGCGCGCCCCAATAGATGCAGGACAGCATCACGATCGCCGAGGTCGGATCCATCGTGAAGGTGAGCGGCAACAGGATCGCGACGCCGTTGGGTCCGCCTAGTCCGGGCAAGACGCCGACGAAGATGCCGAGCACCAGCCCGACCATCATCAGCACGAGCGTCTTCCACGTCAGCAAGACCGCAAAGCCGTGAAGCAACAGGCCGAGAGCTTCCATCGCGGGCTCGCCTTAGTGGCCGAAGGCCGCTTCGAGCGGCCCTTTCGGCATGATGACGTCGAAGGCGACGTCGAAGGTCACGAACATGATCGCCGTGAATACGACAGCGGTGAGCAGCGACTTCCACAGCGCGATCTTGCCGACGAGACGCATGAAGCTCGCGATCAGAAGGAAGCTCGCTACATAGAGGCCGAAAAACTGCGTCGCCAGGCAGAACAGCAGCGTCGGCACGAACACCGCCATGACGCGGCGGGCTTGCGCGCGCGTGACGAAGGTTTCGGGTGCCCCGCGTTGCGCGACCAGCGCCACGATCAGGCCGTAGAGGCTGGCACCACTGAGAATGACGGAGAGGTAGAACGGGAAATAGCCCGGCTCCGGCCCGGTCGAATCCCAGGAGGCGCCGGTGCGCCAATTGTCGTAGCCGAGCGTCGCGGCGAGCGCGAGCAGCAAGAGACAGACGAATATCTCGATCGTGCCGGAGGAGACGACGGAAGGCGAGTCGTCTTCGGGCGCGGTCGGATCGTCGACGACGATTTCAAGATCGGTCTGGGGCATGAGCCGTTTGGGACGGAGTAAGTTCAATTCCCCCTCTTCCCGCTTGCGGGGAGAGGTCGGGGTGAGGGGAAGTCTCGACGGGGGGGGGTGAGAGTTGGAGTCGCGGAGAGAGTCCTCACCCCAACCCTCCCAGCGCGAGCGAAGCTCGTCGCGCCTCCGTAAGAACGGGGCGAGCGAGAAGAGGCCGCTACTTCGCGACGAATCCAGCTTCCGTCATCAGCGACTTGTTGACTGCATCGTCCTCCTCGAGGAATTGCACCATGTCCTTGCCGGTGAGGAAGATCGGCTTCAGCGCCTGCTTTTCCATGTAGTCCTTGTATTCCGCGGTCTGCGTCACCTTGTGGAACAGCTCGACATAGAAGGCCTGCTGTTCCGCCGTGACCTTGCCGGGCAGGAACATCGCGCGCAACATCAGATACTGCACATCGACGCCCTCTTCCTTGCAGGTCGGGATGTCGGCCCAGGACTGCGTCTCCGTCACTTTACTGGTGTAGGAGATTCGTTCTTTGTCGAACACGCAGAGCGGACGCACCTGGCCCGCGCGCCAGACCTCGAGATTTTCGGATGGATTGTTGACGTTGGATTCGGTGTGGTTGCCGACGAGCTGGGTCGCGGCCTCGCCGCCGGACTTGTAGGGCAGATAGGAGAATTTCGCACCGGTCTTCTGCTCGAGGAACACGGTCAGCACATGATCCTCACGCTTGGAGCCGGTGCCGCCCATCTTGAACGGCGCGGCTGCCGCCTTCGCGGCTGCGACGAACTCCTTCACCGTCTTGGGACCCGCGCTGTTGTCCCACAGCACGAACTGATCGAGTGCGATCACAGAAACCGGGGTCAGCTCACGCCAGTTGAACGGGATCTTCGCCGACAGTGGCAGCATGTAGATCACCGAATAGGCGATCAGCACCTTGTTGGGATCGCCCTCGCTGGATTTCATGTACATCAGTGCTTCCGCGCCGGAAGCCCCGCCCTTGAGCGAGACCACGATCGGCTGCTTCATCAGACTGTTCTTCTGGATGGCGGCCTGCATCATCCGCGCCATCTGGTCGGAGGCACCGCCCGCGCCCGCGGCGACCACGATCTCGACCGGCTTGGTCGGCTCCCAGCCGGCAAAGGCCGGCGTGCTTAACGATAGCGCTGCTGCGATGCCAACAGCTTTCACTAGAATTCGCACGAGTTTCGTCCCCTGGATCATTAGCTTTCCTTCTCGACGCATTGTGCGGACTAATGCGAGCGAGTTCAAGCACGCGGGTATCCCGCTGCCTATGACTTTCGGCTGACGAAGCCAAGCCGCAGATGCGCTACTTGCCCTTCCAGTTCGGCGTGCGCTTGTTGAGGAAGGCGTCCATTCCCTCGCGGAAATCTTCGCTCATATAGGCCTTGAGGATCAGATCCTCGCCTTCTTCGCGCGACAGCGTGCGGCGGATACGGCGCACTGCCTCCTTGGTCGCTTCAAGCGTCAGCGGGGCGTGGCTCGCCACGAGCCTGGCGGTCTCGTCGGCGCGGCGCTGCAGCGTCTCGACGTCGGGAACGATCTCGTTGAGGAGGCCGAGGGCCAGTGCTTCCGATGCCTCGACGAGGCGCGCCTTGAAGATCAGATCCTTGGTGCGGGCGGGGCCGACCAGCGAGACGACGCGGCTGATGTTCGACATCGACAGGCAGTTGCCGAGCGTGCGCGCGATCGGAAACCCGATGCGCGTCGTTTCAGTCCCGATGCGCAAGTCGCAGCAAGCCGCAATTCCGGCTCCGCCGCCGGTGCATGCCCCCGCGATCGCCGCGATCACGGGCACGCGGCACTGCTCCAGAGTGCCGAGCACGCGGTCGATGCGGGCTTCATAGTCGAGCGCATCCTGCGCGGTCTTGAACGCACGGAATTGAGAAATGTCGGTGCCGGAGGCAAACGCCTTGTCGCCGGCGCCGGTCAGGATCAGGGCCTTGATCGAGCGGTCGGCGTTGATCTCCTGGCAGATCTCCGCCATGCGCTCGTACATGGCGAACGTCAGTGCGTTGCGCGCCTGCGGGCGGTTGAAGGTGATCCGCGCGATGCCGTCCGTGACGGAGTAGAGCAGCTCTTCGTTGGCGGTCGTCGGTGCGTTCATCGCGCGCCCTCTTTTGTCGAAGTCAGTTCAGGCCACCTGAGCCTTGGCCATCGGCACCGCGTCGCGTCCCTTCAGGACGTCCATGGCCGCCAACACGCCGCCGCTGCGGTGCGGGATCTTTGCAAGATCGAGGCCCATCTCGACGCCGGCGAGCGTGCCCATCAGCATCAGGTCGTTGAAATGGCCGATATGGCCGATGCGGAACACCTTGCCCTTGACCTTGTTCAAGCCGGTGCCGAGCGACATGTCGAAGTTTTCCAGCACCACCTTGCGGAAGGCGTCGGCATCGTGGCCATCAGGCACGCGGACGCCGGTGAGCGCCGGCGAATGCGCGGCAGGATCGGCGCACTGCGTCTCCAGGCCCCAGACCTTGATCGCGGCACGGGTCGCCGCGCTGTGGCGCTTGTGGCGGGTCCAGACGTTCTCGAGCCCCTCCTCTTCCAGCATCTTGATCGCCTCGCGCAGGCCGTAGAGCAAATTGGTCGCCGGCGTATAGGGGAAGGTGCCGAGCTTGTTGAAGCCGATGACCTCCTGCCAGTCCCAATAGGAGCGCATGCCGGGATTGGCCTTGGCCACCGCGAGCGCCTTCTCCGAGACGGCGTTGAAGCCGAGGCCCGGTGGCAGCATCAGGCCCTTCTGCGAGCCGGCGACCGAGACGTCGATGCCCCATGAATCGTGATCGTACTCGATTGAACCGAGGCCGGAGATGGTGTCGACCATCAGCAGCGCCGGATGCTTGACCCGGTCGAGCAGCTTGCGCACCTCCAGGGGCGGCGTCACGCAGCCGGTCGAGGTCTCGTTGTGGACGACGCAAACCGCCTTGATGGTGTGCTGCTTGTCGGCGGCAAGGCGCTTTTCGATCTCGGCGAGATCGGCTCCATGGCGCCAGTCGCTCGGGATGAAGTCGACCTCGAGCTTGAACTTGTCGGCGATGCCGCGCCACAGCACGGCGAACTGGCCGGTCTCGCACATCAACACCTTGTCGCCGGGCGCCAGCACATTGACCATCGCAGCTTCCCAGGCGCCGGTGCCGGACGAGGGGAAGATGATCACGGGCTGCTTGGTGCGGAACACCCGCTGCATGCCGGCGAGGACGGCGAAACCGAGCTCTGCGAACTCCGGACCGCGATGGTCCAGCGTCGGCATATCCATCGCCCGCAGCACCCGGTCGGGCACGTTGGTCGGTCCTGGAATCTGGAGAAAATGCCTTCCAGTATGCACGGTCATCGGCGTCCTTCCCGGTCTTTGAGTCTGTCTTGAGCCTAGCTCGACTTCGAGCCCGTTGGCTGAAGGAGGCTGAGCGAGCTGCTCGAATATCACTATTCGCCGGGCTTGTCCCTCGCCCGGCGGGGTCCGTCAATGCACAAGAAGCAGGGCTCGCCTTGCCAAGGGCCGTGACCGGAGGCAAGACGGGGGCAGCGAACAGGCAAGAGCGGACCATGGCGGCGGAAGTGCCCGGAAAATCACAGGAATCGGCCAAAAAGGACGGCCTCGCGGCGCGTCTGGCCCGGGAAATCACCGGCGACGTCCTGTTCGACGCTTTCAGCCGGGGCCGCTACGCCACGGACGCGTCCTTCTACCAGATCATGCCCTACGGCGTGGTGGTGCCGCGCACCATGGACGAGGCCCTCAAGGCGCTGGCGATCGCACGCGACGAGGGACTGAAGGTGACCCCGCGCGGCGGCGGCACCTCCCAATGCGGCCAGACCGTCAATGACGGCCTCGTTGTCGATCTCTCCAAGCACCTCAACCGGATTCTGTCGCTCGACGTCGAAGGGCGCACCTGCGTGGTCGAACCCGGCATCGTGCTCGACGACCTCAACCGCCAGCTGAAGAAGCACGGCCTCTGGTTTCCGGTCGACGTCTCCACGGCCTCGCGTGCCACCATCGGCGGCATGGCCGGCAACAATTCCTGCGGCGGCCGTAGCCTGCGCTACGGCACCATGCGCGACAACACGATGTCGATGGAGGCCGCGCTTGCCGACGGCACGCTGAGCCGCTTCGGCGAAGTGTCGCACGATCTCTCCGATCTCGATGCGAACGACAGCGCCCAAGCCCTGTTCCGCGACATGCTCGATCTCGGCGCCCGCGAGGCTAACGAGATCGCCACACGCTTTCCAAAGGTGCAGCGCCGTGTCGGTGGCTACAATCTCGATGCGCTGGTGCCGCGCAATGCGCGCAACAACATGGCCCACCTTCTCGTCGGCTCCGAGGGTACCCTCGCTTTCACCACCAAGGTCGAGCTGAAGCTGTGGCCCGTGATCCGCAACAAGGCGCTCGGCATCTGCCATTTCGGCAGTTTTTACGAGGCGATGGACGCGGCCCAGCATCTGGTCAAGCTGAAGCCGATCGCGGTCGAGCTGGTTGATCGCACCATGCTCGCGCTCGGCCGTGACATCGCGATGTTCCGGCCCATCATCTCCACCGCCATCAAAGGTGATCCGGATGCGGTGCTCGTGGTCGAGTTCGCCGAGGAGAATCAGGCGGACAACCTCGTACGCCTGAAGCAACTCGGCGAGTTGATGGGCGATCTCGGCTTCGGCTGGAATAACGACAAGCGCAAATGGGGCGGCGTGGTGGAAATCACCGAGCCCGCGCTCCAGAGCGGGATCGCCGATTTCCGCGCCGCCGGCCTCAACGTCATGATGTCGATGAAGCAGGAGGGTAAGCCGGTCTCCTTCGTCGAAGACTGCGCCGTGCCGTTACCACATCTCGCCGACTACACCGCGCGGCTGAGCGAGGTGTTTGCCAAGCACGGCACCAGCGGCACGATGTATGCCCACGCCTCCGAAGGCTGCCTGCATGTGCGGCCCGTGCTGAATTTGAAGCTGGAGAAGGACGTCAAGGCGATGCGGGCCATCGCCGAGGAAGCCTTCGAACTGGTGCGCGAATACAAGGGCTCGCATTCCGGCGAGCACGGCGATGGCCTGGTGCGCTCCGAATTCCACGCAACGATGTTCGGCGAGCGTCTCGTCGCCGACTTCCGCGAGGTGAAGCAACGCTTCGATCCCGATGGCGTGCTCAATCCCGGCAAGATCGTCGACGCTCCCAGGATGGACGATCGCTCGCTGTTTCGCTTCAAGCCTGAGTATCGCGTCGCTGAGCTCAAGACAAAACTCGACTGGTCGGCTTATCCCGGGGCCGGCGGCGGCTTTCAGGGCGCGGTCGAGATGTGCAACAACAACGGCGCATGCCGCAAGCTCGAGGGCGGCGTGATGTGTCCGTCCTACCGCGCAACACGCAACGAGAAGGACGTGACGCGAGGGCGCGCGAACACCTTGCGGCTCGCGATCTCCGGCCAGCTTGGCGCGGGCGCGCTCTCCTCCGACGAGATGATGGAGACGCTAAAGCTTTGCGTGTCCTGCAAGGCCTGCCGCCACGAATGCCCAACCGGCGTCGACATGGCCAAGATGAAGATCGAGGTGCTCGCCGCGCGCACGGCCTCGCACGGCCTGACCTTGCGCGACCGGCTGGTCGGCTACCTCCCGCGCTATGCCGGCCTCGCGTCGCGCTTCGCGCCGCTGGCGAATTTGCGCAACCGCAGCCCGCTGCTGCGAAAGCTGTTCGAGCGCTTTGCCGGCATCAGCGCCCGCCGCGCGCTCCCCGCCTTCCGCAGCGACGTGTTCGTGCCGCCGGCCGAGGCGGTCGGGCCGGAAACCGGCCGCAAGATCGTGCTGTTCGCCGACACCTTCAACCGCATCTATGAGCGCGAAAACCTCGAGGCCGCGCTGCGCGTGCTTTCGGCCGGCGGCTATCGCGTGCATCTGCCGAAACCCGCAAGCGGCGGCCGTCCGCTGTGCTGCGGCCGCACCTTCCTGTCCGCCGGCCTCGTCGACGAAGCCAGATCCGAGCTCGATCGTCTGGTCGCCGCGTTCGCGCCCTTCGCCACGCGCGGCGTGCCGATCGTCGGTCTCGAGCCGAGCTGTCTTTTGACGCTGCGCGACGAGCTCGCCTCGCTGCGCAAGGACGACGACGCCAAGGCCGTCGGCGCCCACGCGCTGACCTTCGAGGAATTCCTGGTGCGCGAGGCCGAGGCCGGCCGGCTGCAACTGCCGCTCGGCACCGTCGCCGACAAAGCCCTGGTGCACGGCCATTGCCATCAAAAATCCTTCGGCGCGTTCAAGCCGGTCGAGCAGGTGCTGCGCCTCATCCCTCGTCTTGAGGTCGAGACCATCGAGTTGAGCTGCTGCGGCATGGCCGGCGCCTTCGGTTATGGCGCAGACACCTACGATGCCTCGATCGAGATGGCCGAGCTCTCGCTGCTACCCGCCGTGCGGCGCGCAGACCAGAATACGCTCGTTGTTGCCGACGGCACCTCCTGCCGGCACCAGATCCACGACGGCGCCCAGCGCGAGGCGCTTCACGTTGCTCGCGTGCTGGCGATGAGCCTCGATTGTGCCAAGACCCAATCCACAACCCCTCCCCTTGCAAAGGAAACCAGTCATGGCTGACCTCACCCTCGACATCGCCCGCAAGATCCTCGACGCCGCCTTCGCGAAATCCACCGAGCTGAAGCTGAAGCCGCTCGCCGTCACCATCCTGGACGCCCGCGGCGTGCTCAAGATCGCCGCGGCGCAGGACGGCACCAGCCTGATGCGCGCCGAGATCGCGCACGGCAAGGCCTATGGCGCGCTCGCATTGGGCATGGGTTCACGCGCCCTATTCCAGCGCGCGCAGGAGCAGGCCTATTTCATCGACGCCGTGAACACGATGGCTAAGGGCGCGCTGGTGCCGGTCCCCGGCGGCGTGCTGATCATGGACGGCACCACGCTGCTCGGCGCCGTAGGCGTCTCCGGCGACACCTCCGACAATGACGAGGCGTGCGCGGTGGCCGGCATCCAGGCAGCGGGGTTGAAGGCCAACGCGGGGTAGTAATCGTCCACGAACCCGAAGGTCGCACGCTCGCCAAGACCTTGTGGAGTGGGCCGCGGGGGTTGCTTGTCGGGGGTTGGAGTCACTAGACCGCTACCGCTTTTCCCCACATGACGCAAATCTGCGATATTTCATGCGATCTTGGGCCTAAGCGGTGAGTTTAGCCGGGACGCACGGGGCGGCGGTGCGCGAACATTCCCGATTCGTGGCTAGTATGGCTCTAGCGACGACGCTTGCTCAGGTGCAGGTAGTTGGGATCGAACTCGGCGAACTGCTCAAGGCGCCGGCGGTCCAGGATAGTGAGCCGCTTGCCGGTCAGCGTGAGAAGACCATCATCCAAGGGCTGCTGCAGCATCCCGATTCACGTGGACGCTGGACAGGCCCAGCGTGTCCCCGAGCTCCACTGCGTGGCCGGAAAATCGGAGCTGTCGCCGCTCGCTGCACCACGCTCGCGAGACGCAGGTGCAGTTCGCAGAACAGATGTGCTATCCGTCTGTCGGGAGGCCGCCTGCCGATGCCGACCAGCCACTCGCGCATGACGGCCTCGTCGACGAGAGTCGCCCACCACAGCGCTCGAGTGAGCGTTCCGCCCCGATGTGAGTTCCTCGATGACGTGCCTCGGGAGGAAGGCGATCTGGCAAGGCGTGAGCGTGCCAATCGCATGATCCATCTCGCCGAGGATGGAGACGTGCAGATCGCAAATGTCGCCTGGCACAAGCCACGCCATGATCTGGCGATCGCCGCTCCGCAGGAGCTTGTAGCGGCACGCGAAGCCGGACGGGACCAGGTGAACGTCCGCCGGACTGTCCCCCTCCTTGATGCGTCTTCGTAGCCCCGATCGTTCTTGCCTAGGGTTCAGACTCAATTGATCCAATAAGCGACGAGAGCGGCGAGGTGGACGGCGGCCAAGAAGTTTCTGGCAAGTTTGTCGTAGCGAGTAGCAACACGCCTGAAATCCTTGAGCCGGCAGAAACAGCGCTCGATAACATTGCGCCCTTTATAGAGGCGCTTGCTGAAGCTGTGGAGGGTTACCCGGTTGGATTTGTTTGGAATGACGGGTTTCGCGCCGCGATTGACGATTTCGGCGCGAAAGCCGTCGCCATCGTAGCCTTTGTCCCCAATGAGGGAAGACATGGGCGGCGCGAGCTTCAAAAGGGCCGGCCCTGCGGCAATGTCTGCGGCTTGTCCCGGAGTGAGATGAAATGCGCAAGGTTTGCAATCAGGGTCGCTCAGCGCGTGGATTTTCGTGGTCCGCCCACCGCGCGAGCGGCCGATCGCCTGTTCACACTCCCCCCTTTTCCGCCGCTCGCCGAGCGATGCGCTTTGATCGAGGTGGAGTCGATCGACAAAGCCACTCGGTCCTTGCCGCAGCGGGCGAGCGCTTCAAAGATCGCCTGCCAATGTCCGCGCTTAGCCCAGCGATTGAACCGATTGTAGATCGTCGTGTAAGGGGCATAGTCGGACGGGCAATCGCGCCAGCGTGCGCCGCACTGGAGCATGTGAATGATACCGCTGATAATGCGTCGATCGTCTTCGCGCGCCGGGCCGGTCTGGTTCGTTGGCAGATGCGGCTCTATCTGAGCCCACTGCTTGTCGTTGAGCCAGAACAGTCCTTTGCGCATCGAAGTCCCCCGTGCCGAATCAACTTGGCACCAGGGAATCAGAACTCGCTAATTAGGTACAGACCCTAGTAGGCCAGCTTGCTGAACTTCTCGCAATCCGTCCGACGGCTCCGCCCCGATCTCGAGTTTGCTAATGAAAGGTTCTACTTGATCCCTTTCGTGTCGTCGGGCGGTCGCAAAGCAACCCACGTTAGGGGGCCGCGGTGTGAAGTTCCGTTACAAGGGCTGATCACTGTTCTCTGAGCGCAGGCGCTGGTGCTGGGGGCATGCCGCCGCCTGCGGGAAGGGAGCTTCGAAGCTTCCTTCGGTCGCATCGCGGACTAATCCGCCGTCCATCCACCGTCGACGATAAGCGATGAGCCGGTCATTAGTGCAGAGGCATCGGAGGCGAGAAACACGATTGCTCCCATCAAATCCTCGACCGTGCCTACGCGTCCCAGCTTAATCCTCGAAAGGACGTCCGCCTTGAACTCGGAGTCCTCGAACAAGGGTCTCGTCATCGGGGTCTCGATGAACGTCGGGCAAAGCGTGTTGACCCGTATGCCATGGGGAGCGAACTCAACCGCGGCCGCCCGCGAGAACCCCTCTATAGCCCATTTGCTTGCACAGTAGATCGACCGGCGCGCGCCTCCGACGTGCCCCATCTGCGAAGACATGTTGATGATCGAGCCGGGGCGGTTCCCCTCCATGAGTCTTTTGGCGACAGCCTGTACGACGAAGAATGCCGCCCGCACGTTGAGACCCATGACGGCGTCAAAATCATCGGCTGTCACGGCTATCATGGGCATCGGACGGTTGGTGCCGGCATTGTTGACTAAAATGTCAAAAGGCTCGCTGGATCCGATCCTCAGACGCGCCTGCTCCACCTCCAGGACATCCAGAACCATGGTATCGGCAGACAAGCCTTGCGCGCGCAAGCTTCCACAGAGAACGTCAAGCTCGTCGCCGGTGCGGGCCGCAAGCGTGACGTGCGCTCCCGCAGTTGCCAAGGCGACAGCGGCCGCCTCGCCGATTCCCCTGCCGGCGCCGGTGACTAGGGCGCGCCTGCCATCGAGCCGGAATGAGGGTGTCTGTGGGAGAGATTTCATGAGCTGGGTCCTTGCACATTCGCGGCGGAAACCGGAGCGCGCTCGGGGGATGTCGAGCTGAGCGCCTGTAGCTCCCACTCGAGATCCTCAATCGTGCGCCCCTTTGTTTCGATTCCGAAAACCGCGAATGCGAGACCCGCCAGCGCGTACCAGCAGGCGAAGTAGATGAACGCGGTGGAAAACGAGATGCCGGAAGATGCGGGAACGACATCCGACGACGCGCCGACGATGAACGCCAAGCCCATCGGGCCGATCACCTTCCCCAAGCCGCCGAAACCGTATGCCGCACCCATCCCGGTCGCTCTGAGCGCTGTAGGCCAGACTTCGGCCGAATACGGACCGACGACGGCAAAACCTCCTTCCCCGAACAGGAAGGTGAGCGCCAGCAGTCCGACGAAAGCGACCAGGACCGAAGCCAGCGCATCGCCGAACAGAGCCGCGGCCAGCAGCATTGCCGCTGCGCCGAACGTGGAGATCAGTCCCGCGGGGCGCCGTCCCATCTTTTCGGATAGGACAGAGAAGCCGACTCGCCCGAGCAAGGCGGCGCTGGTCACGAAGATCATGTAGAACGCGGCGGAGGTAGGCGGCACGTGGAGGACCTGCACGAGCAGCGTCGGCGCCCACAATGTGAGCCCGTAGTAGCCGGTCTGCATACCAAGGTTTGAAAGGAAAGACAACGCGACGCTGCGCGGGTATCTTAGCAGCGCGCCGAATCCAAGTTTATTCTCGGGCGCGCTGTCGATTGTCGAAGGCAACTCGGACGGGTCGACCTCAAGTGCCCACGCGATCGAGTTTCGGGCTTCAGAGGCTCGACCGTTACGCTGTAGCCATCGCGGGGATTCCGGTATCCAGACGCGCAAGAGAAGCGCCGCCGCACCGAGGCCGACGCAGATGCCCATAAGGCCACGCCAGCCGACCGTGGGCGCAACGAACGCGACCATCGCAGAGCCAAGCAAGAAGCCGAGCGGAACGGCTGCCGTCACGAGGCCACTCACCTCTCCCCTTCGGGATGCCGGAACGAACTCCTGGATCAAAGGCAGATCGACGCAATAGAGGCCGCCCGCGCCGAAACCGATGAGGAAGCGGAACAGAGTGAGATAGATCCAACCGTATTCGGCGCTATCGGGCGTGAACACCAAAGCGCCGGTACCCAGCGAAAAAAGAGCTAGCGTCGTCAGGAATACTCTTCGGCGGCCGATCCGATCGGCTAGCCATCCGAAGAACGCAGCTCCTGCCATCGCACCTAGTCCGGACGACAGCAGAATTATCGAGGATGCTCCGAACGTCAGCTTCCATGGCTTCGAAACGAAAGTCAGGACAAAGCCGATTAGGAAATAGTCCAGAAATTCGAGGACCAGTCCGAATGCGCCAGCAAATATCAGCTTCTTCTGATTGAACGTTAGGTCCGAGCGTAGATCAAGAGCAGACAGCATAATGCATCCCATCCCGCCTCGAGGGCGAACAAGCCATTGCAGTTGATTGAATGGGCCAGGGGCCCGACCCCCGGCACCTCGACTTTGACGGCTACTCCGCAGCCCGGCCGTAGGGCACGTTCCGGCCGCCGTAGCGGCGAACACGCACATTGGCCTGCTCGGCATGCCCAACAAAGCCTTCGAGCATGCACAAGCGCGAGCAATATTCGCCGATCATAGCGGAGGCCGCGTCGGTCGTGACCCGCTGATATGTCAGCGTCTTCATGAACTTGCCGACCCAGAGGCCGCCGGTATAGCGGGCAGCCTTGAGTGTAGGGAGAGTATGGTTCGTTCCGATCACCTTGTCCCCGTACGCCACGTTGGTGCGCGGTCCGAGAAAAAGGGCGCCATAGTTTGTCATGCGGTTGAGGAAATAGTCGGGATCTCTCGTCATGACCTGGACGTGCTCCGAGGCGATCCGATCCGCTTCGGCGACCATCTCTTCGTCGCTTTCACACACGATAACCTCGCCGTATTCCTCCCAGGCCTTGGATGCGACGTCGGCGGTCGGCAGGATCCGGAGCAACCTGCCTATCTCATTCATCGTATCCTGCGCGAGCTTACGGGATGTGGTGAGCAGGATGGCTGGAGAATTCGGCCCATGCTCCGCCTGGCCAAGGAGGTCGGTCGCGCACAACTCACCATCGACAGTGTCGTCCGCAATGACCAAGGTCTCGGTCGGCCCCGCAAAGAGATCGATTCCGACACGGCCGAAGAGTTGCCGCTTCGCTTCCGCCACAAAGGCGTTGCCGGGGCCGACGAGCATATCGACCGGGGCAATGGAGGCCGTTCCGATCGCCATCGCGCCGACGGCCTGGATGCCGCCCAGACAGTAGATCTCGTCGGCACCGGCAAGGTGCTGAGCCGCGACGATCGCGGGCGCGGGTCGCCCCTTATACGGTGGCGCGCACGTCACGATCCGGCTCACCCCGGCGACCTTGGCCGTGATGACCGACATATGGGCCGACGCCAGCAGAGGATACTTGCCTCCGGGCACGTAGCAGCCGACCGAGTTGACCGGTAGGTTCTTGTGTCCGAGAACCACGCCAGGGAGGGTTTCGACCTCCACGTCGCGCATCGATTCCCTCTGGTGCCGCGCGAAGTTGCGGACCTGTTCCTGGGCGAACTTGATGTCGTCGATGTCCCGCTTGGACAGCTGACCGAGGCACCACTTGATCTCTGCCTCCGTAAGGCGATAGTAGCCCCGATCCCAGCCGTCGAATTTCGTGGAGAGCTCCCTGACTGCAGCGTCGCCGCGTTTTTCGATTTCGGTAAGAATTTCCTCCACCAACGCGCGGACCTTGGCCGCATCCTCGGCCCGGAGTGCCGCGTCGCGGCCACGCTTGAGATATTCAGCCATGTCGATCTGCCCCGTTACTTGATGGCTTGAGGATTGATCGGAGAGCCTGCCCCGCCAGGAAGGTGCAGCGGTGGCGCGCAAAAGAAGAACTCATAGACCTCGTCCTGTGCGCAATCCTCTGCCAGGTCCTTCACATAGAAGATCTCCCCCATCGAGATTCCCATCGCGGGAATCACGACCCAGTGCCACGGCTGATTGGCTTCCTTGGTTTCGTTGGGGCGCACCTCGCAGCCCCACGTGTCCGAGCAGATCGCGGCAACGTCCCTCTCACGGAACCAGAAACAGGTCTCGAAACCGAATCCCGGCGCGTTCCCTCCGGCGTAGCCCGACCAATCCTTCTTGGCGAGGCAGCGCTCCTGGTGACCGGTGCGGACGATCACGAAGTCACCCTTCTTGATCGCCACTTTCTGTGCTTCAGCGCAGCCTGTCAGGTCTTCGGACGTGATCGCGTAGCCATCATCCAAATGATCGACGCTCTTGAAACGGGCGACATCCAGAAGAACGCCGCGGCCGACCATCTTGTCGCGGACATGCTCGATGCCGAGCTTTTTCGCCCCTCGCACGTCGACGAGAGAAGCGTCGTACCCGTTATACATTTTATCGTCGAGGAAGACGTGGCAAAGCGCATCCCACTGCGTTGACGCCTGACACGGCATGTTGATCGCGTCGTCCGCATACCGCAGGTAGGGAAACGGCTCATCCTGATTTCCGAGCTTCGCATCGGTGCCGGTCGCGAGCATCGTATGGATCGGATTCCATCGGCCACCGAAGAGACCCGACTGAATAGGTTCCTTCAACGACAGCCCGAGGGAGAACACCTTGCCCTTACGGATCAGCTGCCCAGCGCCGACGATGTCGGTCGGCGTGACGTTGTTGAGAGTGCCTATCTGGTCGTCCGCTCCCCACCTGCCCCAATTTGAAATCTTGTCCGCGGCCTTCAGAATGGCCGCCCTGTCCAGCTTCACGATATCGCTCCCTCAAGCTTTGTTATCGTTTGATAACTTAGCGGCGCTGGCGCATTTGTTCAAGGGCATTCTCGCTATAAACCTATTGCTATACGTTATCCGTCGATTACTTAGCGATGACCGAGTCCGGCGGATTTATTGCGCTGAAGTAACCGCATGGGTATAAAGCTAATTCGAAGTTCCACGCTCGGAGCAGGCGCGAAGCTGCAGGCAAGACGATGAAGAAGAGCGACAAGCAAAAGCCGCTTGCCCGAAAGCTAAAAGGAAAAAAGGCTGCGGCGAAGCGGACGCGCTCGCCATCCCGCTCGTCGCAAACTACTACCCGCCTTCCGTTCGAAGAACGCCGTCGATTGATCGTAAAGAAGGCAGCCGAGTTCTTCGCGGAGTCAGGCTTCAGCGCCACGACGCGGGAGCTGGCGGAACACTTGGGGACCACGCAGCCTCTCATGTACAAGTACTTTAAGGGCAAGGAGCAATTGATTGACGAAGTCTACCGGAGCGTGTTCCTGGACGTGTGGAGCGACCACTGGGACGAGCTTTTGGTCGACAGGACGCAATCCATCGAAGCTCGATTGATTGAATTCTATATTAGCTACACAGACATCATCATGAACCGCGGTTGGATGCGGATGTACCTGTTCGCGGGACTTAAGAACGTTGGGATTACGAGTTCGTACATAAAGCTCGTCGAAGAACGCGTCATACGCCGCATCGCAATCGAGGTCTGTTTCGCTCGCGAGGTGGTCTTCGATTCGAGCAATGAAGCTCGCTATCTGGAGATAGCATGGGCTCTCCAGGGAAGCATTTTCTACTACGGGGTCAGAAAGCACGCATATGGGCTTGATCCTCACGTCGACAAGAACAGCCTGATCCGGGATACCGTCCACATCTTCCTTGGATCATGGCCATGCGATCGGAAATTGTCCTCATCAGCTTTGGAGGTCGTCTCTTAGGGGCACCTCTCAACCATATCCGGCTAAGAGGCGCATCTTCATTGAAGTCTCAGGCATGCTCGCCGGCATTCGCCCCTGAAAGCTCTCAGCACCTCGACAGGAAGTGCACCGGTCAAGTCATAGGTACCATTCGAACCATCGCCCTTTGCCAGCAGAGAGGACGCGCACACTGTCGGGTGGTGCGAATGCGATAGCGAAGGCGCTCTGGAAGGCCTTTGGAGCGGGACCGCAAGCGCCGTCAAAACCACTTCGATCACGGTCGGTGCGCCACGAAACTTGGACATGGCGGTGCGCATCCGCTCCGTTGCCCCGAAGACAGGCCACGAGGTCACGTCGACCCTTCACCCGGCTTTCGACGCGACCCAAGTAGCGAGGCGCGAATTCACAGCCCCCGACTTCCGCCCAACGACATCCCCGAGACGGAAATGAGCTCGTTGACGTAGCTGCTTCGTATGCGTCCGGTGAAGGCCGCCTTGCCGAATGAGGCTTGTTGTTGAGAACTGTCCTTATGGACAGTGATAGGCGCAGTGCCCAAGTCGAACGGCTCGAAGTAGTGGACACAGGCCGGCGGCGGCGCTGGTCCGAGGATGAGAAGCTCAAAATCGTCCTCGAGAGCTTACAAGCGCCGCGCCAGGTCGCTGCGACGGCGCGGCGATATGGCGTTTCGCGCTCACTGCTCCTGCGATGGCGACGGTCGTTTCGGCCTGAGCCGAAGGATGCCGCCCATCAACCTGGCTTCGTACCGGCGATGGTGGTGGCGGAATCAGGTCCGGCGCCCTGTCCGGTCACGCCGGCCAGCAGCGGCGGGTCGATCGAGATCGAGTTTGCTGCCGGGGCTCGGATGCGGATCATGGGTACGGTCGACGCGGCGACGCTAAAGGCCGCGGTGGCGGCGCTGGCAGATGGACGCCTACGGTGATCCCTATTGCGTCAGGCGTGCGGGTGTGGATTGCGACCGGCCACACCGATATGCGTCGGGGCATGAACTCGCTGGGCTTACTGGTGCAGGAAGCCTTTAAGCGAGACCCACACGGCGGCGACCTCTATGTGTTCCGTGGCAAAAGCGGCAAGCTGATCAAGATCCTTTGGCACGATGGACTGGGCATGTCGCTTTATGCCAAGCGGCTGGAGCGCGGCCGCTTCCTGTGGCCATCGCCGGCTGATGGCGTCGTGACAATTACCCCAGCCCAGCTTGGCTACCTGCTGGAGGGCATCGACTGGCGGATGCCGCAACATACCTGGCGACCGCAGGCGGCCGGCTGATCGCTGTGATTTGAATCGCCGGCGCGACCAGCAGTTCGGACAGAGACCGCGTCTTGTGATTCTCTGGTCTCGATGGGCGCCGATGATTCTCTTCCTGATGATGTGACTACGCTGCAGGCGATGCTGCTCGCCGAGCGAGCGGCCCGGTTGGCCGCAGAAGCCGAGGCCCATGCGGGGACCTTGTTGATCGAGAAGCTCAAGCTCACGATCAAGAAGCTGCGGCACGAGCAGTTCGGACAGTCCTCCGAGCGAGGCGCATTGCTGGACCAGCTCGAGCTACAGCTCGCCGACCTGGAGGAGAACGCGGCGCAAGCTGAGAGCGCGACGCAGATGGCAGCCGACAAGATTACGGTGCCATCGTTCGAGCGTCGCAAGCCGGCCCGTCGTCCGCTGCCGGAGCATTTGCAGCGGGAGCGCATTGTCTACCCGGTGCCTGCCAGCTGCCCATGCTGCGGCGACAGCCGATTGCGCAAAATTGGGGAGGACGTGACCGAGACGCTGGAGCTCGTTCCGCGCCAGTGGAAGGTGATCCAGCACGTGCGCGAGAAGCTTGTCTGCCGGGCCTGCGAAGCGATCACCCAGCCGCCGGCTCCTTCGCACCCGATTGCGCGCGGGCGTGCAGGACCCAAGCTGCTGGCTCATGTCCTGTTCGCCAAGTACGGCCTTCACCTGCCGCTTCATCGTCAGAGCGACGTCTACCAGCGTGAGGGCATCGACCTCGACGTCTCGACGCTCGCGGACTGGGTAGGTGCCTCCGCCGCAAACCTGATGCCTCTGGTCGATGCGATCCGGAGCCACGTCTTCGCAGCCGAGCGCATCCACGCCGATGACACCACGGTGCCGGTCCTGGCCAAGGGCAAGACCCGGACCGGACGGCTCTGGACCTACGTGCGCGACGACCGTCCGTTTGCCGGCCCAGATCCGCCGGCGGCCGTGTTCTTCTACTCGCCCGATCCTGGCGGTGCGCATCCGGAGCAGCATCTGGCAGGTTATGCCGGACTGATGCAGGCCGACGCCTACGCCGGCTTTGGCAGGCTCTATGAGGCCAATCGCAAAGGCGGCCCGATCGTCGAGGCCGCGTGCTGGGCGCACGGCAGGCGCAAGTTCTTTGATCTGGCACGGCTCAGCAAGGCGCCGATCGCGGCCGAGGCGGTCAAGCGCGTCGACGTCCTGTTCGCCATCGAGCGCGAGATCAACGGACTTCCCGCGCAGGAGCGTCTGCGTGTGCGCCAGGAGCGTAGCCGCCCCCTGATCGACGAGCTGGAGGTGTGGTTGCGCGAGCAGCGCGCCAAGCTCTCCAGGAACAACGACACGACGAAGGCGATCAATTACTGCCTCAGCCGCTGGGATGCATTTAGCCGCTTCCTTGATGACGGACGGCTTTGCATGTCGAACAATGCTGCTGAACGTGAGCTACGGGCCGTCGCCATCGGGCGAAAAAATTGGACCTTCGCCGGGTCCGATGAGGGCACTCGGCGTGCTGCTGCCATCTACAGCCTCATCGCCACCGCAAAGCTCAACGACGTCGACCCGCAGGCTTGGCTTGCCGACGTGCTGGCCCGCCTACCTGATCACTCTGCCAAGCGCATTGACCAACTGCTGCCTTGGAATTGGCAGCCCAAAAACGTCGCTCACGCAGCTTGAGCGCGATCAGCCTTCCCGAAAGCGGCCTGCCGGGGTCTTCGCCGGATGCGTACGCTGCTTCTACGATGGTCTTGGCCCAATCGCTCGCTCTATGCGCGACCGCAAAGGGACGAAAGTCGGTTCGCAGCGCAATGGCGACATCGTCCCTCGTACGGGTGGAGAGCGAGCCGCAGTGCAATGGGATAGCAGCTGGACCCTCGCCTGCCCAACAACGGACGCGGATATCGAGGCGATCCTTCGCGCTGACGTGTTGCGATTGCGGCACCTTGAGATCGACAATCGCAATACCAACCCGATCGGCTATTGTCACCGACGACTCAGGATCCAATCGTCCATCAATCCATTACTTAGGACACACTAAGTAATTCTGACGAGTGTAGAATGTCAATGGCCAAGAGACAGCGTCGTACACCGGAAGCAGCAAAATTTGCCATTCTCGATGCAGCAGAGCGGCGATTACACGACGACGGTCCTGAAGGCGTGCGCATCCAACGCATTGCAGCTGATCTGAACATCACGGACGCGGCCGTGCACTATCATTTCGGCACTCGCGAAGCGTTGATGGACGCCCTCCTCCGGCGCATCGGGCGGCGGCTGGTGGATGACATTGAATCTACCATTCAAAAGTGGGCGCCTGACCAGATTGACGTCGCCGCGCTCGGTCGGCTTTTTCAGCGCACCTATGCTGATGAGCGAGCCGCGAAGCTCGCCCTCTGGCTTAGCGTCGCTGGCCACCGGCCAAAAGGATCGGGCATGCTCAAGCCGCTGGTCGAACGAGTTCATAGAGCGCGGCTCGAATCGGCCCGGAAGGCGAAGCGAACTGCGCCGCGGATCTCCAGCACCCAGTTCTCCATAGCCCTCTTGAGCGCTGCCCATATGCTTGCAGCGATGTCCGGCGAAGCCTTGATGGCAAGCGTTTCCGAAGATCCGGCTGGCCTTGACCAGCGCGACTTTCTCGACTTTGCAGTCAAGCTGATCGCTCGCCATCTTGCGGAGGGGTGACCAATCGCCAGCTTCGCAGAAATTCGAAGTCCTGGCGCCGGGAATGCCAAAGCCGTACTGATCTTCCGCCGCGCTTTTCACAGCACCTTCCCGACATTTGTACCAAAGAGCCAAAGTTGCTGCGATCTCGCAACACGATCCGGCGGCCGGAGCCCGCTGAGCCGTGGCTGCGCCTGCACAAGGCTCCGCGAGCGATCCCCACCCTGTGCACGTTCAACATTGATGCGTAGACGATCGTGAACGGTTCGTGGAGTGTTCACGGCGAAGTGCGTGGACGCGAGCTTCGTCAACCTAGACTGACACAAGCCTCATCAAGGTTCTATCGTCGGCCACTTCCGGGGACCCGAGGCGGCATGGACCTCGCGCCAGCTTGGCGGCGCCACTCCGTTGGAGAGCGGTGTTGCTTCATAGATGCCCCTTGCGATGGCACGCGCGAGGCACTCGGCGGCCATCATTCCGATTTCGGTGAGGTCAGTGAGGTCGGCCGTTCGCGCGGACCGACCTGTCGTGGCCGCGAACACGATGTCCCCGTCCATCGGCGCGTGAGCCGGCCGTAGCGAAAGTGCAAACCCATCCTGGGCCATGATTGCGACGCGCTTCATCTGTGCCTTAGTGAGGGCCGCGTCGGTCACGACCACGCCGATGGTCGAGTTGGCCGGTGCGTTTCCCTTAACTCTCATTTGCAGATCTTCCCGGGTGGGTTCGCCGCCCTGCCCGAGGCCACCGAACTCCGCCTCGTGCTCGTATGGCGCCGCCCAAAAGTGCGGTCCCTTGCCGCGTGTGGCGCGTCCAACCGCGTTTACGCCGACCAGCGCGCCAACTCCGAATCCGTTGGACGTAACCGCGCTTGCGGATCCAAGTCCACCTTTGAGGTCATAGGTGGTCAGGCCATAGCCAACGCCGGCCGTGCCGAGGGTGAACGTCGCAGCCGCGGTGCTCGCCGCCTGGTAGCCGAGATCCCAATAGGGTGGCCGGCGTCCCCAATCCTTGTTCCCGCCATTCGCCAGATCGAAAAGAATCGCGCCGGGGACGATCGGCACGCGCGCGGGGCCGACCGCTAGCCCTCGCCCGAGTTCGAGCAGGCGTGCCTGGACGCCACCGGGTGCATCCAGACCGAACGCCGAGCCTCCGGACAACACAATCGCGTCGACTGATGAGACCGTCATCTCCGGTTCGAGGAGGGCGCCGTCGCGAAGACCCGGCGCGCCGCCGTGTATTGCAATCGACGCAACAGCCGGCTGCTCAAAGAGAACGACGCTCACTCCTGAAGCAACGCGCTCGTCCTCCGCGTTTCCGACCAAGACACCGTCGATGTCCGTAATTAGATTCCTCATATCAGCTCCTGGCTTAGGCATCCTGTGCCGTGCAGTGTTCAACGTCTTCAAGCGTCATGCTCCGCAGCCGTCTGCCCCAAAAATCCCTCAAGGCGTTAGCCAGCTCACGCGGATTGTCTTCCTGCACGTTGTGGCCCGCTCCGGGGATGTTGAGCCACCGCCCATTGGGAAATCGCGCCGCGAAATCGTGTGCAGCCTCTTCGGTGACGATCAGACTATCGCCGCCCCTGGCCAACAGAAACGGCGCGGGCATCTGGTGGACTCGCACCTCGAAGCCGGCCAGATGACGCAAGATAGCGGCAAAATCGGTTGGACGGCGGCGGTCGTTCTTCCAGATCAGGCGGCCGTCGCTGCCACGCTTCAACAGGGCTCGCATTCGGTATTGCAGCCGCTGTGGATCGCTCTTCGGACTGGCGGCAAGCGCCATCTCGACGACTTCGTTAATCGTGGAGGCGCCACGAAAGTCGCTTATGAAGCCGCGCATCCGCGCGGTTGCGGCAAAGATCGGCCGTGAGACCACATCGACCATCGTGAGGCTCGCGGTGCGGTCCGGGTGGCGCAACGCGACCTCGCAAGCCACGATCCCGCCCAACGACATGCCGGCGAGGTGCGTGCGTTCGATCGCCAGTCCGTCGAGCACGGACACTACGTCGGTCGCACAACTTTCAATCGAATAGTCGTTCGCCCAATCGCTGGCGCCGTGGCCGCGCAGGTCGAGCGCCACGATCCGGAAATCCGCCCGGAGCCCAAGGGCGACATAATCCCAGGTGCGTGCCGTGAGGGCGCCACCATGGAGCAGCACCGCAGACGGTCCCTGACCGCCCCAATCGAGGGCTTGGATGTCCGGTCCGCTTGGCGTGCGCAGGCGCCGCGATCGCGGCGGCGCGAGATCGGTAAAAGCAACGCCGAGCCGGGTGGCAATGGCCGCCAGCGCTTCGGGATACCAATCCTCCATGGATATTTTCCTTACTTAGGGTATCCTAAGTAATCTCTACCCTGAGGGAATGTCAATGGCCACGCAACCGCGTCGAACCCGGCACGCCCCCAAGTCTGCGATCCCAGCTGCCGCCGAACGGCGACTGCACGACGAGGGCCCCAACGCACTGAATTGCGCATCAAAGCTCAGAAGCGTCGAAGTTACGCGCTGACCAACTTCGACGTGATGACACCAATACGTCAACTGGTCTCAGAGCGTGCTACGAGACTATTAATATAGCGCTCGAGGGTCGTCGTGCCTCGTAATGCCTCAGCAGGCATGTCGAACCCGTTATCGAGGCTCACTTCCGTCATCCTGGTGTAAGATAAAGCGGCCGCCTCCGAAAACCCGAGCCGCAGAAACGCATCATACCACTCCACCCGCGGCGTCACCTCAACATCTATTGGCCGTCCGAGCGCTTTGGAAAAGGCTCCCGCGACTTCTGCTGATGAATAACGCTTTGGGCCCTCCACATAGCGGACGCCCGCATCATCAGTGCCAGACAACAATCTATCCGCGGCAAATCGGCCGAGATCCTGCGGGGCAACCATTGGAATGGGGAGATCAGCGGGAAACATGCTCGGCAGCTTGCCAGTGCGACAAACGGTGTCGAGCAAGCTGTCCCAGTTGCTCATATAATATGCCCCTCTATTTATCGCAGCTGGGATCGACTGCTGCCGTAGGCCCTCTTCAAGCTGCCACAGCGTGCTCAAATCGCCGATCCGGTCGCCTGATTGCGCGCCGGCAGTTGACATCGCGACGACTTTTTCTAATCCCGACCCCGCCAGCGCGGCGAGAATGTTGGCTATGGTGCATCTCTCAACAGCGTCGGTATCTGTAGTAGGATCGGCAGGCGGGTTGAGAAGCAAGGCGCGGCGACCGCGGCGAAGTGCTGCGTGGAGCGACGAAACGTGGTTGACGTCCGCCTCAACAATCTCGGCTCCTTTCGCACGCCAGCCGCTTACGCGGCTGGAATATCGGGTGACAATTGTAACCGCCTTCCCCCGATTGAGCAGTATGTCCGCCGTTGCCGAGCCAACGTGTCCGGTGCCCCCCATGATGACATACATCTGCATTCCTCCGTTTCATCCGCTAGGGTAACTCTCACATGCTGGGGCAGTTTCTGGTGGATCCGCCGGGATGGCCCACCTGCGATTTTTGATAGGCAGCGTTCTTGATGCCCGGTGCGGACGATGACGAAATCGCCCTTGCGAATTTCGATGCCCTGTTGGCCGGCCGATGCGCGGGGGAGCGATAAACAGCGACTGGAGTCGTCGCAATCAAGCGCTTGATTGGCTCGCGCGAAAGATGCGCATCGCAAGTACCACGATGTTTGTAAAGCTCGTAGACCAGAAAACTCCCGCTATCGTCCTAAGCCCGATGAACATTGCAGGTGATCGCGCCTGGTTCATCGCGAGTCATTTCGACCAAGCTGCGCTTTATAAGCTCAACCTTCGCCATTTCGGACCGCCGGGCGCTCATCTCGGGCGAGTAGCAAGTACATCGCGGCTTCTTCCCGCTCTCGCCAATTTCGCTGAAAAATTGACACCGCCCCGCAAGGAAATATTGTAAAAATGCGGCTTTGTACGTGCCAGCGCAAGATGCCGCACAGGTGACCCCAATTTGAGTTCAGCAAAGGAGTGAATAAAATGTGCCTGATCGTAGAAGCCATGTGAAAGCACGACATCCAGCATGCGCGAAGACGGATCAAGCAATAGCTCGCGCACAACATGTTGAACTCGACTCAGCTTTCGAAACTCTACCGGTGTCTGGGCCGTTAGCGCTTTAAACCGACGCTCCAGTTCTCGTCGCGCCACGCCGCACCGTGACGCAAGTTTATCTATCGAAGCTGCAGCATGATTTTGATAGATCGCCGAGATGGCATTCTCGACAACCTCGTCCGAGCGCCTGTGCTGAAGTTGCTCAAGTAGGAAGTGCTGAATTGATTGCAATGCCGCGTCTCTCGAATGAGCATTGGACACATCGAGCGAGAGCTGACGGCCGCCGCTCTTCCAAAGCTCCGCCACAGACAGAGTTCCGTCGATTAGATCCCCGCCGGGCACATCGAGAAACCTGTGCATTCGTCCAGCTCGCAATCGCACGGCGATAAAGCCGACGTCGCCTTGAGGGCGTAAGTGAATAGGCCTTCGTCGCACGCAAATCAGGTGCGCATCGTCGAATGCATGATCCTCGCCATCTCGGCATTGAATAAATGGCGCGCGATAGTGAAAGAATATCTCCGCTCCGGTGCCGGGCAGCAAGGTCGGTAGCTCGACCACCTCTTGGCCGATACTTTCCCATCCCCATAAACGTTCGACGTAGGGGCGCAACGGAGCGATCGGGACGATATTGAACTTGTTCATGGCCGTCTCGCTCCTTACCCTCTCAATGCTTCGCTGGCTCCAGATTACCGGCGATCGCCTCTCGACGTAGTCACAATCCACCCCGTTTCGTATGAATTTAGCAGTATAGCGCTATGATCTACTGCAGCAATGCTGTTTGAGAATTTGTCAGGTGAAGTTGCAGATTGGTTCTCGACATCTTGGCCTGCGACGCACCACTCGAGTGGGATAGTCTTGGGCGAGGCAATTAGCTAAGGCATCAAAGTCGCTTGTCGCAATTTTACAATACAGAATGGCACCAACCCTGGAAGCTGTGGCACTAAGTACCGCCCCGGTTAGAGACGCTGGACGATCTCATCATCAGAAGGCTACAATTCATGATCGCTGTTATTTTCGAGTCTTGGCCGGCTGCTGGAAAGAAGCAGAGCTATCTAGATATGGGTGCTGCCCTCTCCACTCATTTGGAGTCGCTGGACGGATTCATTTCGATCGAGAGGTTCCAGAGCGTCATAGATCCCGGAAAGCTGCTGGCTCTGTCGATCTGGCGGGACGAAGCAGCTGTCGACAATTGGCGACGGATTCAAGTTCACCGCGCTGTACAAGCGGGTAGCCGACGCGACGTTTTCAAGGATTACCGGCTCCGCGTGGCCACGGTCATACGCGATTATGGAATGTTTGATCGCAACCAAGCACCTGTGGACAGTCGTCATGTACACGACTGACACTTCTCAGGGAGGAGTGCCTGCGCAGAGCATCAACATGCCAGCTCGCGCGCTCAGCTTTTGTCGCTCTCTCCGACAGACCCGACCTCTCGAGGAACGATTCCAGCGCTTATAAACCTAGCGAATGCTTTGGGCCGCGAAAGTTGATTTGTCATTCTGCGTTTCCAAAAGCTCGCTTTGCGAGCAATCGCAGCCGCCACCTGGACTACACGGCTTAATGCCGATGTGAATTGGCGGCGGCGCCTCACGGTTGCCGGCGAGCCGAACCGAAAGCCGGGCTGGACTATAGCACTCTGACAAGAGCTGGGGTCTCGAATCGGCAGGCTTGAGCCGCAAACTGGAGAAGCGAGATGGGTAAGCCGGAATTTGTCTACGTGACCTTCATCGACACGACACCTGAGAAACTGTGGCAGGCCCTGACGTCGAGCGATCTCGCGAAGTTCTATTGGTTCGGCGCGGAACTACGAAGCGACTGGAGAACTGCTTCGCCTTGGGCTCTCGTTATGAACGGCATCATCACCGAGACTGGAGAGATCCTCGAGGCCGATCGGCCACGGCGGCTATCCTACACATTCAAGCACGTCACCAATGAGGCTTACCGGAACGAGAAGCCATCGGCAGTGGGGTTCACACTCGAACAGCATGGCAGGCTGGTCAAGCTGACACTGACCCATGAAGGGTTTGCCGCTGGCAGCAAGCTGCTCGACGGCATCTCTAAGGGATGGCCTGCCATCATGTCGGGCCTCAAGAGCCTGCTAGAAAATGGCACCGCGCTTGAGATTCCAGTCTCGGCGCTCGGTTGAAGAACACCGGTGTCGCATGCATGAGACCTGCCAATCGCCCCGCTCGAACTTTACGAGCTCGCCCTCCCGGATCCGTGCTTTCGCGCATCGGGCATTCGAAGTGGAAAGGCAGCAGGCGCAAGCTAGCTCTGCATTCGTGATCTCGCTGCTTATGTTGAAATAACTGGTGCGGATCAAGGCCTCAAGGACGAGGCGGGGGCACACAATACCTAATTGTCGGCTACTCGGGGAACGCACAGTCGCCGGCACACCCAATTCACCTTCAAACCGGGCGCAAATGCGGTGCGGGTCGTTCTTCAAGCTTTTGTAGATCGTCTCATCGAGAGTCGAGATTCAGAGGACCTGAGAAAAGGGATGGCCCACACTGCTGCGGCGCTTGATCTCTGCTGCTTCGCCTATATTTCTATTCAAGGCGCTCCGAGCGCCGATGCGGTCCTGATTTCGAGCTATCCTTCGACGTGGACTTCACACTATTTGCAAAAGCAATATGAGAAGATCGATCCAGTGATCGTTCAAGCGCTCCGTCAGCCAAGTCCATTCAGTTGGGGCTTAGGAGTAGGACCTACCCCGAACTCAGATATGGAACGTGAGCTATTCGACGAAGCGGCTCGCTTCGGCATTCGTTGCGGATTCACGATTCCGATACACGACAGCAGGGGAGCAATCGCGGCCGTTACCTTTGCTGCCGATGAGCGACGGTCAAGGTTCGAGCGCTCAATACATAAGCATGTAGACGTTCTACAGCTTATGGCGATCTACTTCCACGCCCACGCGCGCCGTAAGATCGCGTCTCCATGTGAGATTGATGGTATTATCCTCTCGCCGCGGGAAGCCCAATTCCTCCAATGGGCGAGTGAAGGGAAATCGGCTTGGGAAACCGGGCAAATCATGGGGATCTCTCATCATACGGTGGCGTTCCATCTCGAAATGCAAGGGCGAAGCTCGGCGTTCGATCAACAATCCAAGCGGTCGCTCGTCTCGCCTCAGCTAAGTCTGGCATTTGAATCACGTAGCTGGAAGCTGTCACCCTCCTTACTTGAGGAGGATGCGCGATCATGAGGCTTGTCCTTCAATAGGCCGTCGTCAGTCTTTGGAGGCACATCATGATGCAGGTCATCACGCCCGAATTCTATGGAGTATTTGCGGAAGAACTCGCCGAGATGCATCGGCTTCGATATCGAGTGTTCAAAGACCGCCTCCAATGGGACGTGGAAATCAGCGGCGATATGGAGGTAGATGAATTTGATGCGCTGCATCCGATCTATTTGATCCAGCGAGCGCGAGACCACCGCATTGAAGGCTGCGTGCGAATGCTACCGTCTATGGGGCCGACCATGTTGCGAGAGGCTTTTCCAGCCTTGCTGGACGGAAATTCCTTCCAAGGAAGTCCTTCAATTTGGGAAAGCAGCCGTTTCGCGCTCGACGTTGATGATGCCGCGCGTACGACGCTGCATGGCTTGACCAGCGCAACTTACGAGCTCATCGCCGGCATGCTCGAGTTCGGTCTTTCGCGACATCTGACAGACATCGTTACGGTTACAGACACGCGCATCGAACGCATCTTGCGTCGTGCCGGATGGGTCCTACGCCGAACCGGCCAACCACGAAGATTCGGCAACACCCAGGCAGTTGCTGGTTACCTCGAGGTGTCCTTGGAATGCCTGGCTCGCGTGCGGAGTGCAGGAAAACTCCGGTCGCCGGTACTTTGGGAGCCGGCGGTGACGGCGGCGTAGCAGGGCACTCTCCGAGGCCTCAACGATCAAGTCGACAGGGGGAAGTTAGAACACATGGATCGCGTTTCGCAATCGGCCCACATCGAGCTGCGTCACTTGCGCTATGCAATCGCCGCCGCAGATTGTGGGAGCTTCCGGCAGGCATCAGAACTCCTGGCCGTCCGCCACTCTGTTTTGAGCCGATCCATCAGCCAGCTCGAGCACCTGCTAGGAGCGACATTGTTCGAACGTTCAAGCGGAGGGGTCGCGCCTACTTTTGCGGGTCGGAGCGTCCTGCGCATATCGCGGATGGTTCTCGAGCAGGTCGGCGTCCTCGCGGCTATCGCGCGATCCAGCGGCCGCGGCGAAGCTGGACATCTGTCGATAGGATTTTGCACGTCAATTTCCGCGGGCAATCTGAGAACGAGCATAGTCAAATTCAAAAACGGCGCGCCCGATATCGAAATTACGACTGTCGAGCGGTCACGCATCCTCCTCATGAGCGCGCTAAGGAATGGTACTCTCGATATTGTGATTGTTCCCCGACAAAAGCCATTGTCCGATGGCGTGATGCTTCCGATCTGGTGTGAGCGTGTTCTCGTTCTGCTGCCTCACGACCATCCTTTGGCCGCGCGTGAGATGATCTGCTGGACAGATCTCCGCGACCAAACGGTCCTCCTAAGCGAGCATGATCCGGACAGCGAACTCGAGGATCTTTTGCTCTCCAAGTTCTTGACTGACGAACATCGGCCGAAGGTCACAAGACGCGATGTGAGCCGGGCAACCATAAAGAGCTTAATCAGCATAGGGCTCGGAATTAGCCTTGTGATGGAGTCCGATGTCGACGCTAGCTTTGCCGGCTTGGTCTATCGCGAGATACAGGACGGTGCCGGCTCAAGCTGTATAAGCTTTCATGCTCATTGGCGAGAGGGGAATGTGAATCCCGCGCTTCAGCGATTTCTGGAGCTTTTAACCGAGCGCTACCGGTCAGCGTCCGCGTTTGAAGGTCGGCGGCCGCGCCTCAGCTGAGAGAACCCTCTGTCAGTGGCCATAAAGCGAGCCAACATCGGCCCAATTAGCTTGGCGGCCTCGATCCGCTGCTCAGATTCAAGCGCCAGTGCCTCCGCATAGGCAACGAGATCCCGATGCACGGCCGCTGGAAGCTCAACAGTGATTCTGACCGGTTTGTCGTCTGGAAGAGCGCCGATTTTGAGCTTGGGCAAATTGTTACCTTTCGTATGGCGTTAGAATGAGGTCGCGATTTACGATCACACGGACCGGAAATCCCGGACGGAGCGTGAGCGTCGGCTGAATATTGAGGCTGCGCCGAACCACCTGCTGTCCAGTTTGGTTTAGCGAGTCGGAGGCGCCGTGCCGCAAGGCCTGGATGATGGCTCTGTCGTTGCTATTGGTGTCGGACCCCGCACCTTGCTCGGTCCCGACAGCCAAGAACGTCGACAGCGCGGCCGCCTTGAATAGCTCACCCCAATGATTGTCGACCTGGTCTTCCAGCCCCGCGTAGCCAGCCCTGTCAGCACCGGGCTGCCGCTCCAGAACGATCGAGCGGCCGTTCGGCATGATAAGCCGGGTCCAGACCAGCAACACTCGCGACTGGCCGAACGAAACCTGGCTGTCATAACTGCCGATCAGCTTCGCTCCTTGCGGCACGAGCAAAAAGCGGCCGGTCGGAGTGTCATATAAATTCTCAGTCACCTGCGCCGTGACTTGGCCGGGAAGGTCTGACCTGATTCCGGTGATCAGCGCTCCTGGAATGACTGTCCCGGCCTGCACAATGTATGGTGAAGCGGGCCTGGTGACGCGGTCACGGCTCACCGTGCGGCGGTCAACAGAAGCGCTCACAAAGGCAAGTTTTCGGTCCTGCACGTTTTGCGCAGATCCATCCTCGCCGGTGCTCGTTGCGTTCGGCGGCGTGACGCGCTCGCCTCCAATAACCGCGGCGGCGGGCGGACGCACTTCTCGCCCATTGGTCGAAGCGAACAGATGGCTGATACGGGCCGCCTCGCTCTCTTGATCGCGGCGCTGCTGTTCCAGGTCTCCGCCGGTCGTTGGCGACTGGCCTTGAGCGGCCAGGATGGGTCGACCGAGGTCGCCTGGGAGTGGCGGTCCAAGCTGCGGCACGGTTTGGCGCGAAACGCCAGTGTAGTCCTTTGGCAGCGCCTCAATACCATCAGCAAGATTGTGATGATCGATGCTATAGAGCTCGTCGGTCGTCTGGTTGCGTGGGCGATTGCTCTGTAGTGACCACAACACGGCTCCGCCGACGACAAGCAAGGCGACAGCGCTGCCGCCGGCGAGAACTTTGCGGGACAGTCGCGTGACCCGCGGAGGTTCGGCGCGCAGGCGGAAGCTCCTGGATTGCTCCTCCGGCGTTTGCGGCGGAATGACCCCGTCAGCATTGTTTTCCTTCTGCGTGTTCATGACGAGGGCCTCCCGTCAGTCCTGACAATCCTGACTTTCTGCTGGTGCTCACCACCAAGCCGCAGTTCTGCGGCTGCAAACAGCCGGTCTACGATCAGCACATTGCCGTGCGCGCGGTAGTTGACGAGCTCGGTCTTCCCGTCAGGACCGATGACAAAGAGTGGTGGCATCTCGCCCTGGACGATCCCTTGCGGGAATTCGATATAGACCTTTCGGCCGTCATCATACGCGGCGAGCGGCCGCCAGGGCGGACTGTCGCCCTCGATCGCGTAACGAAAGACGCGCTGGGCTGGATCGGGAAGAACGGGTCTTAGCGTCGCCGATCGCGATCGCTCGCGAACCGTTTCCGGATAGTACCAGGCAATGGATGGCATGTACGGCCGCTCGCGGGAGCGGAGCTCGATCAGGTAGGTGCGCCGGTCGGTATTGACGACAAGATTGGTCTCGATCGAGGCCCGGGTCGGCTTCACCAGAATGTGGACGCGACGCGTATCCCCGCTCCCGCTCTCAGTATCTCCCACCACCCAGCGCACGGTATCTCCGGCCGCGATCGGTCCGGATCCCGTCAATTGCTCTCCCTCTTCCAGCGCGATGTCCGTGATCTGTCCGGGGGCGGCGTAGACCTGATAGAGTGCCCCCGGACTGAAGGCGTAAATCTGCGCCGCGTTGAAGTATCCCCTTTTGCGCGGCTCGACTCGCGCCGCGCTATTTGCGGTCTCAACCCGGCTCACGGGTTCAGCCTCTTCCTTGGCCCCCGCCTTGCCGCCGAGAACGGGTTTCCAGAGCGGCGGAAGGTGAAGGGGCTGAGGTCGGTCATCGAGTGCCGCTGGAGGCGCTGGCAACGGCGGGACCTCCGCGTCATAGCTGATTTCCGGCGGAATGTAGGTCGCGCACCCGGCGAGGGCCGATGTGCCAAGCAGCAAAGCTGGTAGAAGGGCTCGCCTCAAAGCCGCGAGCTTGCACCTGCTCGAGTTGGACCTGCGGTATTGGATCGGCCCTTTTGAACACATGTCACGCGTCGTCTTGTTCACTGACCCAGCTCCTTTGACCAGTTGATGGCGTGGACGTAGACACCAAGGGGATTCTTGCGCAGGCGCTCGACGTCTCGCGGCGTCTCGATTGCCACCGTGAGAATCGCGGTCCAGCGCTCGGTCGCACTCAGCGAGCCATTCTCGTAGATGCGTTGGATCCAGGCGACCCGGAAGCTCTCAGAAGACGCACGGATGACGCTCGAGACATCGACGGAGATCTGCGCCTTGCCCAGCTTGGCAAAGGGGTCATTGTTGCGCGCGAAGTCGTTGAGAGCAGCCGCGCCACGATCGGTCGTAAAATCATAGGCTCGCAGCCAGTTCTGGCGCAGAACGATGCCGTCGGCCGGCAAGCCTCTGACGTCCTCGATAAAGCGTGCCAAATGGTAGGCGATCTGGGCGTCGGTGGGCTGATAGTCGATGTTGGCTGGCGCGACACGTTGGGCTTGGCCCAGGCGATCGACCTCGACCACCCAGGGCGTGATCGATCCCTGTGCTGACTGCCAAACAAGTCCCCCGGCCAGGCCGGCCGAGAGCATGAGGCAACCGAAGGCGATCAACCGCCAATTCTTGGCCTGCACGCGCGCAGATCCAATGCGTTCGTCCCAGACTTGCGCCGCTTTTTGGTAGGGCGTGACCGGCTCGGGCATGCGCCCGTAGTGAACGGAAGGTCGTCTGAACATGGATAGTTGCCCCTGAGATCGAGTGGTTGGTTGCGAGTATCGCGGTGTGCCGTTTGACGCCGTTGCTGGCGCCCGGCGAACCGGCGAGTGGCTGGCTGTCAGCGCTCTCCTTCGGAGAGATCGACAGACGACCCGCTGCCGCCATGATCACCAGAGCGAACAGCATGACCGGCCGCGGAGGCGCCGTGCCGAATGGTCTGGGCCCGCTTCATGCGGCGCGCCCAATCGGGCTGCCCCTCGGTGGACGTACTCGCGGCCGGCTCGCTCGGTTGTCCGCTGCTGGTGAATGCGGCCGCGGCTCGACGTAACGGGCTCATCACAGCCGAGCCACCCGCCTCCGCGACACCAGCAAGGCCGCCGCTTCGATACGCCGCCGATGCGCCACTCACCATTGCAGCGCCACCACGCCCCGCACCGGCAAGCGCACCACCAGCGAGACCAGCGCCACCGGCGGCAAGGCCGGCACCTGCCGCAACAACGCCGCCGGCAGCAAGGCTCGTCCCGATCGCGGCGCCGGCGCCAAGCTGGGGTCCGCCCGATACAAGGCCGTTTGCGATTCCCGGGCCGAAGATTCCGAGGCCCAGTAAGGAGAGGGCCGCGAGCACCAGGGTCATCGCATCTTCGATTGTAGGCTGCGCGTCGCCCAAACCCGCCGTGAACTGTGAGAACAGGGTTGAGCCAATGCCCACGATAACGGCCAGGACCAAGACCTTGATCCCGCAGGATATGACGTTGCCGAGCACACGCTCTGCCGCGAAGGCCGTCTTGCCAAACAAGCCAAAGGGAATGAGCACAAAGCCGGCCAGTGTCGTAAGCTTGAACTCGATCAATGTGACGAAGAGCTGGATCGCCAAGATGAAGAAGGCGAGCAGCACCACGACCCACGCGAACAGGAGAACAACGATCTGCACGAAATTCTCGAAGAAGCTGATGTAGCCCATCAGGTTCGAGATCGAATCCAGCATCGGCCTTCCGGCATCGAGCCCGACTTGGGCGATCTTTCCCGGCCGCAGGAAGTCTGATGCGGAGAGGCTTGAACCGGACGCTTTCAAACCAAGCCCGGCAAAGCTCTCAAAAACGATGCGTGCCAGACTGTTCCAGTTGCCGATCAGATACGCAAATATGCCAACGAATAGCGTTTTCTTGACGAGACGCGCGATGATGTCCTCGTCCGTGCCCCAACTCCAGAATAACGCGGCAAGCGTGATGTCGATGGCCGCCAGCGTTGTCGCGAGATACCCGACCTCGCCGCCCAAAAGCCCGAAGCCGTTGTCGATATAGCGGGTGAATGTCTCGAGGAACTGGTCGATGATGCCGGTGCCGGTCATGGCTTAGCTTCCCCGGGCACCCCGACGGACGGATATTCTTGCGGCATCCGGCTCTGATCCCTTGGCACGGCTGTCGGGCCGGTTACCGCAGCGGCAGCACCGTCCCGCCTGACAAAGAAGCGACGGCGGTTTTCGGCCCAGACCTTCTGGCAATGCTGATAGTCCGCTGCATCTTCCGCAGAGACGGTGCGGCAGCGCGCAAGCTCGGAACGATCGACGTCCTTGGTCTGCTCTGCCGTTGGTGACGCAGAGGTTTCTTCCCCGCCACGGAGGTGAATTGCGCAGCCCGCGACGGCCAGCACCCCGACCGACAGGAGTAACGATAGTGCCTTGAATGAGCCTGTCTCAGTCATCAGTGGAACATCCGCACGTCCTGGGATTGATAGCCCTGCCCCGGCGCCAGAAACCGCCGGAGCTGTTCGCGCCCCTGGTCTTGGGCTGCCGCGCGCTGGGCCGCTTCAAGGCTCTGGGCCCTGCCCTGTGCCGCGACAGTGGCGGTGAGGTCGGCAAGCTGCTGCGCCTGAAGTGCGAGGATCTGGTTGCCGGCCTGGGTCGCCTGTAGGGCGCCGCTGGCGCCCTGGCTCGACGTCACGAGCGCCGATGTCTGGACGCGATTGGTGTCGAGATTGCCGACGACACCGGCCTGGACCCGGAGGGCGTCCTGCAACGCGGCGACCGAGTTTTGCCAGCGGGATTGGGCGTTGCTGATCAGCAGCTGGCTGGATTGGCTGCCGCTGGCAGGCGCATAGCTGGTCGAGAACGCACGGTCGATCTGCTGGACGTCGTAGGCGATGCGCTGGGCCTGGGCCAGCAGCTGCTGGGTCCGCTGGATCGAGGATTGCAGTTGCTGGAGTGAGGAATACGGCAGGCTTGCCAGATTCCTCGCCTGATTGATCAGCATTTGCGCCTCGTTCTGTAACGAGGTGATCTGATTGCTGATCTGCTGCAGCTCACGCGCGGCAGTCAGCACGTTCTGGACGTAATTGTTGGGATCGAAGACGATCCACTGCGCTCGAGCGGGTGCCGTGACGCAAATCGTCAGGGCGATTGTGCCAGCCGCGGCGAATAGGCCAAGGCGTCTCATTGCGACTTCTCCAGATTGACGAGACTCGGAATCAGGTCCGTGGCCCAGGCGGCGCCGCGATGCTGGAGCCAGGCCGGCACGAAGCCATCAGGTCCATGCTCGGCGAGGAGCTGTGCGATGGCCGCCTGGTCCGTCTTGGAGGAGGCTGCGGTGAATGCGAGCGCAACTTCGCCAAGCCCGAGTTCGAACATCCGGTTGCTGCGGCGAGATTGGCAGTAGTAGTCACGCTTGGGCGTTGCCCGGCTCAGAAGCTCGATCTGACGATCATTGAGGCCGAAGCGACGGTAGATCGCCGTGATCTGCGGTTCGATCGCCCGCTCGTTCGGCAGCAACAGACGCGTCGGGCAACTTTCGATGATCGCCGGCGCGATCGCCGAACCATCGATGTCCGAAAGCGACTGGGTGGCGAAGATGACGGACGCATTTTTTTTGCGAAGCGTCTTTAGCCACTCGCGAAGCTGGCCGGCAAAATCCTCGTCGTCGAGCGCGAGCCAGCCTTCATCGACAATGAGAAGCGTGGGACGCCCGTCGAGACGATCTCCAATGCGATGAAACAGGTACGCCAGCACGGCTGGCGCCGCGCTCGTTCCGATCAACCCTTCGGTCTCGAACGCCTGAACCGAGGACTCGCCAAGGCGCTCGAATTCGGCATCAAGCAGCCGGCCAGAAGAACCGCCGAGGCAATAGGGTTGCAGGGCGCGTTTCAGGGAGTTCGATTGCAAGAGGACCGACAGGCCCGTAAGCGTACGTTCCTCCCTCGGCGCTGACGCGAGAGACGTCAGTGCCGACCACAGATGGTCCTTGACCTCTGGGGTGATCTCGACCTTTTCCCGTGCCAGGATCGCACCGACCCATTCGGTGGCCCATCCGCGCTCGGAAGCGTCGTCGATCCAGGCCAGCGGCTGCAACGCGATCGCTTGATCGCCTCCGTCAGACAAGGCACCACCGAGATCATGCCAATCGCCGCCCATGGCGAGCGCGGCCGCGCGGATCGATCCACCGAAGTCGAACGCAAACACCTGGGAGTTCGGGTAACGGCGGAATTGCATTGCCATCAGCGCCAGCAGGACGGATTTGCCAGCACCTGTCGGCCCCACCACCAGAGTATGGCCGACGTCACCGACGTGAAGCGAAAACCGGAACGGGGTTGAACCTTCAGTTTTGCCAAACAGGAGCGGCGGACCGCCAAAATGCAGATCCCTCGCCTCGCCCGCCCACACAGCCGACATCGGAATCATATGGGCGAGGTTGAGGGTCGAGACCGGCGGCTGCCGCACATTGGCATAGACATGCCCGGGCAGACTGCCGAGCCAGGCTTCGACGGCGTTGACCGTCTCGATCATGCAGGTGAAATCGCGGCCCTGAATGACCTTCTCAACCAGACGGAGCTTTTCATCGGCGGCACCGGGGTCGGAGTCCCAGACCGTGATGGTCGCGGTGATAAAGGCCTGTCCGATCTGGTCCGAACCCAGTTCCTGTAGCGCCGCGTCGGCGTCCAGCGCCTTATTGTGGGCGTCGGTATCGAGCAGTGTCGACGCCTCGTTAGTCATCACCTCCTTGAGGATCGCGCCAATCGACTTTCGTTTGGCAAACCACTGCCGCCGGATCTTGGTCAAAAGCTTGGTGGCATCGGTCTTGTCGAGCATGATCGCGCGCGTCGACCAGCGGTAAGAGAACGGCAGGCGATTGAGATCATCCAGAATTCCTGGCGTCGTCGCGCCCGGAAAGCCAACGATCGTGAGAACGCGCAGATTGGCTGATCCCAGCATCGGCTCTAGCCCGCCGGTCAGCGGCTGGTCCGCCAACAACGCATCGATGTACATGGGAATTTCGGGCACGCGAACCCGATGACGCTTGGTCGAGATCGTCGAATGCAGGTAGGCCAGCGTGGTCTGATCATCGAGCCATGCGCATTCGGGCATGAATCCTTCCAGAAGTCCGAGTACGCGGCTGGTTTGATCGATAAAGCCGCGAAGTACCTCGCGAGCATCGGCTCCAACGGTCCGATCGCGCCCTTCATAGAGCAGTCGCTCTGCCTTGGCTGCGCCCTCCTCTGGAGGCAGATAGAGGAAAGTCAGGAAGTAGCTGGACTCGTAGTGGGCGCCGGCCTCCTCGAACTGGGCCCTGCGCTCGGCGTCGACTAGCGCGGATGCGACATCCGGAAATGTGCTCGGAGGATAGCTGCCGGCAAAATGGCGCTGAGCCTCAACGAACACGGCCCAGCCGGATCCCAGGCGGCGAAGTGCGTTGTTCAGACGACCGGCGACCGCGACAAGTTCAGCTGGCATCGCGCTATCGAGGTCGGGTCCACGGAACTTCGCTGTCCGCTGGAACGAGCCATCCTTGTTCAGGATGATGCCCTCGTCGACGAGGGCGGCCCAAGGCAGGAAATCGGCAAGACGCGCATTGGAATGGCGATATTCGGCAAGGTTCATCATGACCGAGAACTCAGAGGTTGAGATGACCGGGAATGCGCAGATGGCGCCGCACGACATCCACAAAGGCGGGATCGCGCCTGGCGGCCCAGACGGCGGCCATGTGGCCGATGAACCAGAGGACAAGACCTGCGATCCAGAGCCGCAGTCCGAGTCCAAGAGCTGCCGCCAACGTGCCGTTGACGATGGCGACCGCCCGCGGCGCACCGCCCATCAGGATCGGCTCGGTAAGCGCACGGTGAACCGGCACGACAAAACCTGCGACCGCCTCGTCCATCAGATCACCACGCCACCGCCGAACGAGAAGAACGACAGGAAGAAGCTAGAGGCCGCAAATGCGATCGACAAACCAAACACGATCTGGATCAGCCTGCGGAAGCCACCTGACGAATCCCCGAACGCGAGCGTGAGTCCGGTTACGACGATGATGATAACGGCGATGATCTTGGCGACCGGCCCCTCGACCGACTGCAGGATTTGATTGAGGGGCTGCTCCCATGGCATGTTCGAGCCGGCCGCCCATGCGGGCGCCGTCGTCAGTACAACCTGGCTGGCAATCGCCAGCAAAGCAGCTTCTCGGGGAATACGGAATCGTGGACGCATGTCAGTCTCCTGCTGGTGAAAGGCTGTAGTCGCCGGCGGCGCCAAGCCCTGTAACAAGGGCGAGTTCTGCGAGGCGACGATCGGCGCCGCGCCCCGCAAGCACGGCGACGAGGTTGATGGTCTCGGCGATCAGGGCACGCGGAACCGTGATGACCGCTTCCTGGATCAGCTGCTCAAGACGCCGCAGAGCGCCGAGCGCACTGCCTGAATGAATGGTGCCAATGCCGCCGGGATGACCGGTGCCCCACGCCTTGAGAAGGTCGAGAGCTTCGGCCCCGCGGACCTCGCCGATCGGGATGCGGTCAGGACGGAGGCGCAGCGAGGAGCGGACGAGATCCGACAGCGTGGCTACGCCGTCCTTGGTCCGCAGCGCTACAAGATTGGGCGCCTTGCACTGAAGTTCGCGCGTGTCTTCGATCAGAACGACACGATCGGAGGTCTTTGCCACCTCGGCCAGGAGCGCATTCGTCAACGTTGTCTTGCCGGTCGATGTCCCACCGGCGACAAGGATATTCTTACGAGCGGCGACCGCACCCTTCAGGATTGTGGCCTGCTTCGAGGACATGATCTCTCTGGCGACGTAGTCGTCGAGCGTAAAGACGGCGACAGCAGGCTTGCGGATCGCGAACGCCGGAGCTGCCACGACGGGAGGCAAGAGACCTTCGAAGCGCTCCCCGGTTCCGGGCAATTCGGCCGAGACCCGAGGCGCGCCGGCATGCACCTCGGCACCGACGTGATGCGCCACCAGGCGAACAATGCGCTCGCCATCTGCTGCGGACAAAGTTTCGCCTGTATCGATCAAGCCGCTCGACAACCGATCGATCCACAACCTCCCATCCGGGTTCAGCATCACCTCGATGATCGTTTCATCCTCGAGGTAGCTGGCAATCGCCGCGCCAAGCGCGCTACGCAGCATTCGCGCACCGCGCGAATTCGCTTCCGATTGGATGGAATGGATTGCCACCGACGTCCCCACCGAATGAGGACCTCCACAGCGGGCCCTCAGGTGGGGATGATTAGAAAAGGCATCAATGGGCTTGGCGCAACGAGCGCTTTCGGTGATGGTAGACTGGCGTAGAAAAAGAAAGACCGAGAACCGATGTTTGAGGCTTACTCAATCGCACCGGGTCGCTTGCGAGTTGCTGCTCACCACTCGGCCTCATCATACGCGCTCATAGTATGACCGTGGCGCCGGCGCTATTCATTCAATCACTGCAACGTCCGCCTGCGGTGTGATCGGGCCAAAGCGCTATACGCGACTGCGTATATTAATATCCTATACGCGATGTCGTATATTTATTGATATACGCATCCACGTATATTGACATTTTATACGCGTTCCCGTATCAAGCTCCAATGGATACGATCGCTCGCACCCCGCAGCAGCTTGGCGCCGCCATTAAGCGGCACCGCCGGCAAAAAAAACTCACCCAGCGCGGCCTAGGCGACGAGATGCACGCGCGCCAAGCGACTGTCTCGAAGCTGGAGGCCGGCGAACCAGCGACGCAACTGCGCATCCTCATGGATGCGCTGGCCGCGCTCGACCTGGAACTGGTCCTCCGACCACGCACGAAGGTGTCGGCCAAAGCCATCGAGGATCTGTTCTGATGGGACGCCGTCCTATCCGAGCGCCTCTCAACGTCTACCTGAACGCTCGTCTGGTCGGGCGGCTGCGGCGGGAGAGCAGCGGCGCCATCGATTTCCAATACGACGAAGCCTGGCTGGGATGGGAGAACGCCATCCCGGTCTCGGTATCGATGCCTCTACGCGAAGACCGCTATATCGGTGACCCCGTCATTGCAGTCTTCGATAACCTGCTTCCCGATAACGACGACATCCGCCGGCGTGTCGCCGAACGCGCGCATGCCGGCGGAGCCGATGCTTACAGCCTGCTTTCCGCGATCGGCCGCGACTGTGTCGGCGCCCTGCAATTCCTTCCGGATGGAACGGCACCCGGAGCGGCGGGCGCGATTGACGCTCGCGTCGCGAGCGACCAGGACATCGCGGCGATCCTTGCCAATCTCGCCAACAATCCGCTCGGCATCGGTCCCGATCAGGAGTTTCGTATCTCTCTGGCTGGAGCCCAGGAAAAAACCGCCCTTCTCTACTGGAAGGACAAGTGGCATGTGCCGCACGGCACGACCGCCACCACGCACATCATCAAACCGCAGATCGGCAGGTTACCGAGCGGCGTCGACCTGACCCACAGCGTTGAAAACGAGCATCTCTGCCTGAAGCTCGTCGCCGCGCTCGACTTGCCCGTCGCCAAGTCGCGCATCGTTGATTTCGCGGGCCGGCGCGTGCTCGCCGTTGAGCGCTTCGACCGCACATGGGCGCACGACGGACGGCTTCTGCGCCTGCCACAGGAAGATTGCTGTCAGGCGCTTTCCGTCCCGCCCGGGCGCAAATACGAATCGGACGGCGGCCCGGACATCCGAAATATCTCTGATCTCCTCAAAGGCAGCGATACACCGGCGACCGACCAGGCGACCTTCTTCAAGGCACAAATCGTTTTCTGGCTTCTGGCGGCTACTGACGGCCACGCCAAGAATTTCAGCATCCACCTCTCGCCCGGCGGACGATTCGTCCTCGCGCCGCTGTACGACATCATCTCAACGCAACCGAGCCTCGATGCCAAGCAGATCACGCAAAACCAGATGAAGCTCGCCATGGCGATCGGCAATAGTCGCCACTACGTAGTACACACGATTCTCGGCCGACATTTCGTGCAAACCGCAAAGACTTGCGGCCTGCCCGACAGCGTGGTTCGCGGTATCATCGAAGAGCTCGCGGATACGGCTGGCACGAAGATCGACACAACGATTGCGAAGCTGCCGAAGGATTTCCCGCAGGCGATGGCAGAATCCATCGCGACCGGCGCCAAGCGACGCCTCAACAGCCTCGTCACGACGGAGAGTGGCGCTTAGGTCGCGCGGGTCACCACTCCACCTCGCCGTCCGATTGCTCGCAGAAAATGCTTGCTTCGACCACATCGAAAGCGCTGACCGGCATGGTGGAAGGGACTGAATTCATCCAGCAAGCAAAGGATTGGATCCAAGGTAGCCCGAACCAAACCAACGCCGCGATCTGCAGCGCTACGTTGAGACTGAACGCGACTTGATAAGCCAAGATCGACCTATGGCCATCGTTCGTGGACCATTGCTCCAGGATCACTCCGGTCGCATATTGTGCCAGAAATGCCCACCCAAAGTGCAAGACGTTCAAGGCGCCATTGGCACGGCCGGCAAGCTCCGACGGAAAATAATCAGCTATCACGGCAAAGCTGACCACAGTTGCCGTTCCGATGATTGCGACAACCGACCAGGGCAAGATGGACGGCAGAGGTACTCGCAGGATCAAGGCTAGCTCGGCTGCGATAAACAGCACGGCCAGCATCGCGAATATCGTCTCAGCCGTGAGGCCTGTTCGTTTGACGTGATGGATCGTCATACCGAACAACCAGGCACTGCCGCTGAGAAAGATCGACATGATGAACAGCTGTCTGACGAGGCCTGCGCGATCGAGCCCCTCCACGTCTGCAAGCCACGGTGATGCCCACAATCCCTGCAGCGACCAAGCTGAACCAACGCAAGTCGCCGACAACGGGGCTATCCGCCAGAAGCGCCTGTCGCTGAAAACGGATCCCAGGGTGGCGGAGACTGGTGCTTTCGATGGGATAACGCGTTGTTCTGGAACTACGACATAGATGAGGATCGCTGTGGCACCTGTCGCAGCCGCCAGGACCTCAAAGAGCTGCCGCCGGCCCATCCAAGCGAGCAGGTGTTCGAGGGGAACTGTGGCGGTCACCGCTCCTAGTGATCCCAGCATGATCATGTAGCCGTTGAGCAAGGCAACTCGCTCCCTGGGGAACCAAAGGATGATGGACTTAAGTCCTGCCGTCAGCGCCCCCGCGACGCCAAGCCCGATCATCGCACGCGCGATCAAAAACGACAGGAAGCCGGTCGATACGGCGAACAGTCCGGCGCCCAGTGCTGCGAACCAGAGCAGCGCGCTCTGGACCCGACGCGGACCAAAGCGGTCCAACAATATACCGACCGGGATCTGAGCCGCCGCAAAGACCAGGAAATAGACTGACGTAAGCAGTCCGAGGTTGGCTGACCCAAGCCCGGCATCCGAGCTGAGATGACTCACGATCAAGGCGTTGATCGTCCGAAATAGATACGAAAGATAGTAGCCAGCAGCAAACGGTAGAAATACGCGCACGGTGAGACGCCACGTCCTTGTAACTTGCATGCCGACCCTCTTGCTCATCAACTCATTCGAGCCGATAGCGCGTCCAGCTTTTTATAGGCTCGGCTGAATCACTTTGGTCGTAGGCTGGCGTAGAAAAAGAAGGGTTCGCGCGATGGCGCATTGAGAGCGATCAGTCAGGTCCGCCGGCGGGCTCCTGACGGACGATATCTTCCGGTATCTCACGCAGAAAGCTCTGCCCCTTTTGCAAACGACGCCCGAGCGCCTCGACAAATCCTTCAAACCGCTCCCGGCCTTTTGCCTGTGCAGCCGCCTGCGCGTCGTTCGGCAGCGGTGGCGTAACCGTCAGCCAGAAACGGACGAAGAGAGCCAGGGTCTCGGCTGTCAAACCAACGTCACGCTCCAGTCTCTGCATCTGACGCGACAGCCGATCCAGGCGACGGGTAAACGCCGCCTCCCGCCTGTCCGATCCATCCGGCGACAGAAACGAAGCAACGGCCGCCTCCACGATCGCAGACCGCGAGAGCTTCTGGCGATCCGCCAGATCCGAGACCTGCTTCAGAAGCTCCGGCGGGAAATACACGTTCATCCGGTCGCGCATAGCGTCTCAGAGCTCCATGCCGTCATTCGGGTCCATAGCGGCTTGACGGGCGACGCCGCGCATTTGCTGACGGAGAAGCCGGGACTGGCGGACCGCGTCCTCGTCGTCGTCAAGAACGACGGCAAATTCCTCGGCCGGCATCGGTTCGGCCGTCTCCTTGGCGATGGCGACGTGATCGGGGAGTTCGGGCTCGCGACGAAGGCCGCTATTCGCCGGATCTTCCTCCGCTCGCCCCCTTTCGCTTGGAAGCGACACCGGCTTGGGCGCTCCCAATGCAGACCATCCGTCCGTTCGCGGTGACCGGCCGGATGCGGCTGGATCGGGCGGCGGCAAGACCCGCTCGGTAAACCGCCGATCTTCATAGTAGCGAGCCTTCCGAGCTCGAATCGGCGGCGTACCCGCCACCATGACGATCTCGTCCGACGGCGAAAGCTGCATGACTTCGCCAGGAGTCAGAAGCGCGCGCGCCGTCTCCTGCCGCGAGACCATCAGATGCCCGAGCCACGGGTTTAGCCTGTGTCCGGCATAGTTTTTCATCGCCCTCATCTCGGTCGCCGTACCAAGCGCATCGGATACTCGCCTCGCGGTCCGCTCGTCATTGGTCGCAAAGCTGACCCGGACGTGGCAGTTGTCGAGGATGGCGTTGTTGGGCCCATAGGCCTTCTCGATCTGATTGAGCGACTGCGCGATCAGGAAACTCTTGATCCCGTACCCCGCCATGAAAGCGAGCGCGGACTCGAAGAAATCAAGCCGCCCAAGCGCTGGGAACTCATCCAGCATCATCAGGATGCGATGCCGCCGGTCGCGGGCGTGCAGATCCTCGGTCAGGCGACGACCAATCTGGTTCAACACCAAACGGATCAGCGGCTTGGTCCGTGAGATATCGGAGGGCGGCACCACCAGATAAAGCGTCGTCGGCCGGCTATCAGCGATCAGATCTGCAATCCGCCACTCGCAACGTCGGGTCACCTGGGCCACGACAGGATCCCGGTAGAGCCCGAGGAACGACATGGCAGTGGACAAGACGCCGGAGCGTTCATTCTCGGATTTGTTGAGTAGTTCACGTGCGGTCGAGGCGACCACGGGATGGGGGCCATGCTCGCCGAGGTGTGGCGTGGTCATCATCGCCTTCAGCGTCGCTTCGATCGGCCGCTTCGGGTCCGACAGGAAGGCGGCCGCGCCAGCCAAGGTCTTGTCCGCCTCGGCATAGAGGACATGGAGAATGGCGCCGACCAAGAGCGAATGACTGGTCTTCTCCCAATGGTTCCGCTTGTCGAGCGAGCCTTCGGGGTCGACCAGGACATCGGCCACGTTCTGAACGTCGCGAACCTCCCACTCCCCACGACGGACCTCGAGAAGCGGATTATAGGCTGACGACTTTGGATTCGTCGGATCGAACAGCAGGACGCGGCCATGCCGCGCGCGAAAGCCGGCGGTCAGTTGCCAGTTCTCGCCCTTGATGTCATGAACGATGGCCGAGCCGGGCCAGGCCAGCAGCGAGGGAACGACCAGGCCGACACCTTTGCCCGACCGGGTGGGCGCAAAGCACAATACGTGCTCGGGTCCGTCATGGCGGAGGTAGTCGCGGTCAAGCTTACCGAGCACCACGCCATCTGGACCGAGGAGCCCTGCCGCTCGAACCTCTCCGGCATCAGCCCAGCGCGCCGAGCCATAGGTCACGACATTCTTGGCTTCGCGCGCCCGCCAGACCGACATGCCAATCGCCACGGCGATCGAAATGAATGTCCCCGACGCCGCGATGAAGGCGCCCTCAACAAAGACGTGCGGCGCATAGGCGTCGTAGACAAACCACCACCAAAAGAAGACAGGCGGGTAGTAGACTTTGAAGGCCGCCAGTTCGAACCAGGGACGTCCCAATTCGGGCTGCCAGGCGAGCCGCCAAGCCGTCCACTCGGTCGCGCCCCAGATGGCCAGCAAGACGATCAGGCCGACAACGATCACCTGCCCCCAGAGAATCTTGGTTCCAGACATCGCGAAAGTCCTTTGCGCAACTGCAGTGGAGAGAATGCTAGAGGCCGAGGTCGCGCTTCCGACCAAAGCCCCATTCGATGCCACCGTCGTCCTTCACGACGCCGGTGACGTGCTGGCCGAGCCTCTTCTCGAGCTCGCGCGACCAAGGCACGAGCTGGAAGCCGAGCCCATTATCAATCATGGCGAAGCGCCCCGAGGAGAGCGTCAGGCGCTGCCGATAGGTGCCCGCCACATGCTCCCCGTAGGCCGCCTTCACGTAAGGCAGGCCGGTGTCGGTCGAGACTTTTGCCGCCACCTCGTCCAGTTCACGTCGGCGCAACGTGTCCAGAAGGTCGCGCTGCAAGATGATGTGTTGGCCCTTCCGGCGCGCCAGACCTTCCTGAACCAGATGCTTGGTACGGGCTTCCACGGCGTCGCGGGTCTCGCGGCCGAATCCGCCCATGGCGAGCGGCATGGGGTCGCGTTCGACCAGCCTGTGGTCAAGCCAGGTTGCTCCTCTTGCGGTGATCTGCCCACTGAGATCGAGATCGGAGCGGGTCGCGAGCACAAAGGTGGGGCGCGGATCGCCGGTTTGGCCGAAGCGCCGGACTTCGACAATGCCGCCGATCGGCGGCGCCTGTTCGAAGGCCTCGATCCCTCGGAAGCGGACGTGGTGCGCGCGTCCGTCAGTTCCATCGATCAGGGCGTAAGCCTCACCCGTCAACTCATCGTGCAATCCCCGATCGACCAACCGTCCGATGATCTGGGACGAAGGCTGTCCCACCTTCGATGACAAAGTCGGCAACGCCGCGCGCTTCTCCACGCTCGGTAAAGGCGCGGTGCATGGTCTTGATGATGTCGCCGCGCATGCCGAGGTCGCGCAAGCTGCGCTCGGCCTCGAGGCCGACCATCCATTCGCCTGGTGCGGCGGATACGGCAAGGCGCATCTTCTCCAGATGCTGCAGGCGGCCGACCATCAGGCGTCTGATTTCAGGATCGGAGCTACCGGGATGTTCGGGGCGGAGATCGATATACCCGGTCTCATCTGCCGCCAGCCGGATCTCCCGATCGAGCCGCGTCCATCGTTCAGCCGAAACCTCCCTCTCCAGTGAATTGCGGATCTCGTGCTCGGGTTTTGGGCCCAGTTCGATGGCGACCAGTTCCTCGGCGCGCGAGCGCAGGCCCTGGCTGATATAGTCGCGGGAGATCACGAGATCTGCCCCTTGCTCATCTACTCCCCGCACGAGAAGATGGACATGAGGGTTATCGGTGTTCCAGTGATCGACAGCCACCCAATCGAGCCGCGTACCGAGATCGGTCTCCATCTGCTTCGCGAGATCGCGGGTGAAGGCCTTCAGGTCGGTCATGTCGCCGACATCCTCTGGTGAGACGATGAACCTGAAATGATGCCGGTCGTCCTTGCACCGTTCTGCAAAGGCCGCGCTATCGGCGCGGTCGCAGCCCTCATCGAACATCTCGGCTCTCTCGCCGCTTCGAGTCACGCCGTCGCGCTTCAGATAGGAGAGATGGGCGGTCAGTGGTGCGGAGCGGAAGGCTCGCCCCTTGTGGCGAACCACGCGCGCCTTCACCAAAACGCGCCGCGTCGGGCTGAACAATCTGGCGCGGCTAAAGGCGAGGCGCCCCCGGCCAAACGTCGAGCGCCCATAGGCCGTCGAACGCCGGCCGGCCGCGGCCTGCCCCGAGGTGTGTCCTGCTTTCTTCGCCGCCCGCAGCACCTGATTGATGAAGCTCTTGGGCTTGGGCGCGCGGGTGTTGCGGATGCGCCCAGGCCGAATACGCAGGTCGCTGTCGCCCACGCTCACGGCAGTGCCTCCGAGCGATTAAAAGCGCACGCGGTGCCGAAAACGCCGTTGATTGCACTCGTCAAAATTGAAAGCGCGGCACGCGACCCGACCGACCGGCACGCCAGAACCCAAGCCATGTCAACGGCTTGTGGTTCGACCGGCGAGCCTCTTTTATCTCGCCCTCTTAATCGGTCGTGTCGTCTGTCTGATCTCAGCCACTCTCGCTTCCTTTCTCGTTTGCGACAAGGCCCTCTGCGCCACGCCTGAACGCGACGCGCTACAACAGCCACGAGTCCCGGTGCGCCGTGCACTCTTCCGCGCTCAGCGACAGGTCGCTGCAGCAAGGCAGCGTGGATGCCGTCGCGGCGGAATTTTCCATCGGCATGACGGAGCCACATCACAGGCACTCCGGCGTGGTCCACATTGCACGTCGCGTGCGTGGCCACAGGCAAGATAGCGTGCGTTCCGTCGTCGTTGATCTGCACCAAGGTCTCTTCCGCTGTCGCGGAGCTCCGTGTTCAACGCATTACGTTAATCGGGTCATTGATCGGTATTCTGCTCGCGGTTGATCATGCATGGGCTCCGAGCAGCTTGCGTCGTTTGGCGGCAGCGCGTGCGCTCACGTCCGCCTCCGATGCGCCCGGATGGCCGCAGTAGAACGTGCCGTCGACCCACATTGCATGCATGATCACCGCCAGCTTGCGCGCCACCGCAACGGTCGCCTTACGGTGACTGGTGCGCTTAGCGATGGCCATGCCCCAGGTCTTGACCTTGTCCTTGCGCTTGAAGCGGGTCAGCAACGCGCTTGCCGCCTCATAAAGCGCCCGCCGCACGTCCGGATCGCCGGCCTTGCTGATCCGCCCCTGCACGTCGATCGAAGAACCGGACTGCCAGCGCCGCGAGGTCAGGCCAAAAATAGGCCGCCACGTCGCGCGATCGTTTGAACCGCCTGGGATCGTCGATCGCGGTCATAAAGCTCAACGCTGCGACCGGACCGACACCCGGAATCTGCATGAAGCGCCGACACAATTCATGGCTCGCCACCAGCTTGACGACCAGATCGTGCAGCCGGCAGTACTCCTTCCACAGCGCCGCGCGCGCGTTCAGCATGGCGTCGATCAACTCACTGACCAGCGCATCACCGGCAACCGCCTCGCGCACCATTTGCGCAAAGCCGCCGCGCCCGACCCGGTTCAGCCGGATGCCAAACACTTTCAGAGAGTGCCGGATCGCGTTCTCGAGATCCACAAACTTGCGCTTCAGATTGCGCCGATGCGTCAACAACAGCCGCAGCCGGTAGCAGGCCTCGCTCTTAATATGCGCCTGGCGGAACCAGCCGGTGCGCATGAGGTGGGCAAGGCCGAGAGCATCCGCGCGGTCAGTCTTGTTGCGCTGCGCCTTCAACGCGGCGCGCACGTGCTGGGTCTCCAGACACAACGCCGGCAGGCCAAGGCGGAGCAATTCCGGATGCAGCCAGGGCAACAACGAGCCTGCCTCATGACCGACCCGCCGCAAGCGGGACAGATACGGCTTAAGCGCCGTCTTGATCGCCTCGGGATCGGTCACCACCACCGTCTCCACCATCACCTTGTCCTTGTCGTCCACCACGCAGATCGCCGTCTCGTCCATGCCGACATCCAGGCCACAGAAGTATTCCATTGCGCGCCTCCCGCGTTGCTGCAGATGCGCATTGTGCCCGTCATTCATCCTGCAGGCCACTTGATCGCCTGCCGCGCGTCCCGGCCCAGACCGATTACGGGCGGCAGTCCTGCTGTCGTGCCTCCCCACTGCTCTCGCCTTTCCGCCCATTGTTCCCCAGGGCCCGCCAATGCATGCCAGCTTGCGCATTCCCTCATCTCGGACCCTCCGCATCAGATCTCGCGACGAACAACCCTGCTGCCTTTGGCACAACGGCTGAAATGTCGTGAACGGAGGCGGTCCTCGGAGCCGCATTCGGCGGGCGACCAGGCTCCAACCGGGCAGCGGTCTTTGAACTTTCAGGCCGCACAACGAAGAGCGCAGCTGCCGATGGTCGCAGACTCGCGACTGCGCTGGAAGCCGCACTATCGCTGCCGATGCCTAGCACAAGCTTCTGCAAATAGGCCTGAGTCTCAGCTGGCAATGGACGGCCGGCGAGATGCTCTCCGTAACGAGCAGGTCCCGCGTTGTAGGCTGCAAGGAAGCCTGGCGCACCGAAGCGGTCGCGCAGTTCGCGAAGGTACGCACTCCCCGCAAGAATGTTGTCGTGGGGGTCGTAGGGATCGTTGCCGAGGTCGTACCGCAGATGCAGCTCTGCCCACGTCTCCGGCATGATCTGCATCAGTCCCATGGCGCCTTTCGGCGACCTGGCGCGCACGTCTCCGGCGCTTTCGACGTCGATGACTGCGCGTATCCAGCGCACCGGCACGCCGAAGCGACGCGAGGCCTTCTCGACGAACTCCGCAAATGGATCGCTAGTCGCGTACCTCGCTGCTGGGTCTGCGGGTCGCGTCTCCGCGACAGCAAGAACGCTACTCACGGTCACCGCAGCGAACAGCGGTACGACAACGCGCAGGCTCCTCTCGAACAAGCGCAAGCATGCCGCCGTGCTAGCGCCCGTCCAGGGTAAAGCCGCTTCGCGCCGGCCTTTCGGCCGCCCTGGACCGCCGCTGCGCGCGACGGCCGCGTAATTGTTGGTCGGAACGGAGGAATGGTCCCGCAATCGATCGAACAGAGGAATGGCGGGGCAGAAACGCACAATACGCACCATCATTCCTCCCACGTCCATAAAGGGAGCGCACGGCCCATGACGGCCGACGACGGCATGAATCCAAAGTATCGGCCGTCCAGCGAGTCGCTTGACTGCCAGTTCATGATAAAGAGCTCGCCGTCGCCGACCACGCGGCAGCCCCGCCATTTCGGCAACGACCGCCCGCGAGCGTCGCGATCCCGCGCCTCGCCCATCACAATGTCATCAACCGAAATCGTGAGCCCGCTTCGGCAGACCGTCTGCCCGGGCAGCGCTAAGACCCGCTTGAGCATGGGGATGCCGACCGGCAGATAGCCGTTCAAGTCCAGAAAGGTCGCAAGCGGTTCCGGCGGCTGAACGGCGACCAGCTCAGTAACATGGAACCGTTTTGCCGGTCGCAACTGATAGAGACCGATTGGCACGCTCGCTGATGCATTCCAAATGTAGAGCGGAAGCGGCTCCAGAACGATTGTCGTGACAAGCGCAGCAGCAACCACGAACGTCGTTATCAGCATGATGAGACGGCGCGTCATCGCATCACCCTTTGACGATTAAGCCAGGCCTGATGGCGCGCTTTCGTATACGGACGCGGATTTTCGTTCACGGATAGACGGTTATGAACGTGATGCCAATGATCAGGAGCGACGTCGGCGGGATCGATGCCAAGCGCTTCGACGGCGTCGACCATCTGCAGCACCCGTTCGACCTTCGGCCAACCGGAGAGCCGCAGCAAAATCTCTCCGCCCGGCTTGACATACGGCACGGTCGAGCAGCGCTGTCCTGGTGCGACCGCGCGCAAGACGTCAATCCGCGAGATGATCGTACCAAAGTCGCTGGAGGTCCAACGGACGAAAGCAAAGATGCTGCCAGGCGCGAATGACAGGACGCGCCGGTGACGATCGATCTTCTTCTCCTCAGAAATGCGCCCAAACCGAATGCGGTTTTCAATCCGCTTCTCGAGCCACAACACTTCCACTTCAGTGAGATCGCTCATGCCGCCGCCCCCTGAAGCTGAGACCGGGAGCCGTGAGCTTTGCGGTCGGTGAAGTGAGTGGGCTGCTTCTGAAGGCAAGCAGGACTGACGGCCCGCCATTGCCACTCGCCCCCAATGCGGCTTGTGGTCTGGTCCGTTAGAAGAAATTCGAAGGATTTCTGGTTAGTAAAGTTAGAGCGGCTGGAAAGCGCGGAGAAACAAGCTCTTAAGCTCGATTTCGGTCCCCGATAGCACGAGGATTGGGTCCCTGATAGCACGAGGGCTGCGGTCCCCGATAGCGCGCGCTGATTCACAGGTTGTCCTCCGAATTTGGAATGAGACCGCGCCGGCGTAGGCGTGCCGTTTGGGGATCGACAGGCGTAGGCGCAAAATTCAGCCGCTCCGTCCCGTTCGGATCGCGCGTGAGCACGAGCCGATAGCCGGGGCAATGTCTGGCGCTGGACGGTCTGACGTACGTCGTAAGCGAAGTGCTTGAGCGGGGAGAGGATGCCGGACTTCGCATGGAGGCGCACAAGATCAAAGCTCCAGCCGCCCTTCTGACGACCGCCGTGCTTGCGCACGAGCCGGTAGAGCCACCGCTCAAGTCCGCCCGTCAGATCAGAATACGCGCGATCAATTGTCAGCACGAGCGCGTCATCGATGACGCCCGCATAGAACCAATCCGGCAAAATCAGCTCGAGCCCAAATGGACGGCCATTTGCATCGGCAGTCTCCTTCCAGTCGGTGATCCAGGAGAAGCGATGCCGCCGCCGTTCTGCCGGTTGAGGGATCGACGTCAGCACCGTCGTTGACTGCAACCTGTCGAGAGCCGCCTTCAGCCGGTCATAATCGCGCGCACTGGTACCGCGGCCGACAAACGTCAGTATCGCGTAAGGTGCTGCAGCCATCAGGCGCGACTTCTTGAAGCCGGCGTCACGGGCTTCGACGATCTGGGACGCGGCCCAGATCAAAACATCTGCATCCCGGATGGTCGCCATGCCATGTTCCCGCGCGGCTTCGACACGAATTGCGATCGCACCGGCACGAAAATCGATTGGTACAATCGGCTTTGTTTTTGCGAGCGAGAAGAATGGATAAGCCATCAGATCCTGCGCATCGCGCGGCGCGATATCCCCAGGGACCGCCTGAAAGAGCTCTAGCTGGTCGCGCTCGGAATGGTCTTTGCATCGCATGTTCACTGCTCTCGCCCGCGATCAGCGACGCTCCTGGCCTGCATAAGGACGCAGGACCGGATGCTTCTTGGCCGGCAGCACAGTGCCCTTGCCGGGGTCTGACGTCGACGTCTTGGCGCCGAGATCGGCCCATGCTTTTAGGTCATCCAGGGCGTACACGACGCGCCCGCCGATCTTCCGATACGTCGGCCCGGTGCCGTACGTGCGGTGCTTCTCGAGCGTGCGACCGGAGAGGCCAAGGTAACGCGCAGCCTCCGGTGTTCGCAGGAATCGCGGAGGTAGACCGGCCGTCGAATCGGGCATTTGAGAACTCCAGGATGACAGCGCACCGCGGATGGCGGCGCCGGCGTGTGTGGGGTCATCATGGAGAAGCGCGATCTCGGAGGGGGATGCCGAATATTGGGGGGTCCATTTTCGGCCACCCATGAAGGCGCTACTCGACCCTGCGCCTCGGCCGAAGCAGCTTGCGATAGCCTCCGCGCACAAATGCGAGGCCGCTTTGTACAAGGCGACGGGTTCGGCTGCGCAGATCGTGTGTTTTCCAGCCACGATCGGATATGCGCGGCTTGCCAAACAGAGCTTCTGCGATGCTGCGATAAGTCGCGCCAGCGAGATACGCGGCGACCGCGCGAAGGGCTGCGCACAGTCGTTCGCGCCGCTGTTTGGGCACGCGATGAAAGGGAGGCCCTGGCGCGCGTCCATTCATCGCGCGCCACAGCCGCGTGGCGGCATGCGCGCGCGCCTCGAAATCGCCGTCAAATGGCAAATCGGCCGCATAGCGAGCGCCTGCGGTCAGCGGCTGTTTCGACCAGATGCGATGCTTCACCGAACCGATTTGCAGCACGGCATGCCAGCCGTCAGCGGCACGGCGCACCTGACCAGATGCAGGATCAAGCGGCGGCTGAGGCGTTGGGCCTTGACCAGGCGTTGAATCGGTTACAACGACCGGGACGACGGTCGGGAGAACCTCGGGCGCCCAAAAGATTGTCTGCTCGTGGAACGACCTCTGCGGGTCATGCGCGAAAGCAGAGGCCCCACCTCCTCCTGAATTCCTCGCTCACCTCGCCGTCTGAGCTGCTAGCGACGATCGCATCGTAGTCACGTTGGTAGTCCACGTTCATACGAAGGCCTACCCAGGCGATTTCAGTGATCTCAGCGTTCTCTAGACTCTTAAACGAATCCGGCGATCGCCAGTCGAATTCAGGCATTGCTTCCGCCCCATTGCACTTAACGAACAAGATTGCGGCGCAATAATTATGAACGAGGCGGTTGTAGGAAGCCCCTAGTTTGGCACCACGTGGTGCATGAGAATGACCACCGGTTAGCGGGAGAAAATCGTTCTTGCTGCACGCCTGTAGTCGGCAATTCTCTTCTATTTTGAGCCAGTACCGCGTAAGAGGCGTCCCTGCTCAGTCACCCACTTGGCGCGCGCAAGATGGCTCTGATATGCGGCCCGCGCGCGGTCCGGCTCTCGCTCTGGATCCATGTGCAAGACGACTCGAGCCACTTCGCGCCAGTTCGCCCCCTCGCCCTCCGCCTGCAGAAGGCGAATGTACGTGACGACATGCTGTTCGTCATAGGCTGTCAGCGCCGGCTCGTTCGGCGCGACATCCGCGACGTCGGGATCCAGCGACGGCTTTGACATCAGAGGCTACTATGTGCGCGGGATTGAAAATAAAATTGCGAGGCGAAAGCCTTGCCGGCTCGAACAGTTCCGTTCTGTAGCATATGGCATGCCACGAGCTCGGGCGAGCGTTCAAGAAGCCGCGTTCCCCACATATTCAGCAATCGAGGCTCCGTCCGTGACCTTCAACACCCAGCTCCGCGTATTATAACACGTAGCGCCAAAATACGCGATTGCTTCCTATCCTGCGGATGGATATCCGCAAGGTTTTCGGAGCGAACGCGCGTCGATTTCGACTGGCCCTTGGCTTGAGCCAAGAGGCGGTGGCGGAACGCATGGGCGTCGATCGAGCCTTCGTGAGTAGCATGGAGCGAGGGTTGCAGAACGCTACATTGCTAACGATCTGGCAGATTGCCCAAGCTCTAGGGGTTCGGCCTGCAGATCTGCTTGAGGAGAAGGTGTCCAAAGTTCGATCATGAACTTCCGCGAGCCGGGTAGCGGGGGAGCGCCCGACACGGACACGCGTCACGGCCGCCGATCCGGCTTGCTGGATCGGCGGCCGTGCGTGAGGCCTCGAACAGGCGCCCACACCCCGCCCGGCGGACCGGACGGGGCTTGGCGGAGCGTCTACTCGCCGCTCTTGCGGGGCCGCGACCAGAGCAAGGTGTAGCCCTCGCCGCCTTCATCATCGAACAGGTTGGCGTAGATCGGCGCGTTGAACGAAGGATCATCGAGCTTGAGCGAGAAGTAATCGCGGCCCTCTTCAGAGCGCTTCGACCAAGCTGCGCCGATCTCCGCCCGGCCCACGTAGATGCGGTGGCTGGGAGCGTTGTCGTTGGATCGGTTGGTCTCGGCGACGATACGGACGCCCTTGGCTTGCAGGCTCAGGGTGACGATCTCGCCCTGGAAGTCGTTGCCGACCTTCTTGAAAGAACCGATGTTAGCCATGTCACTTCTCCTGTTGTGTTTCGAGCCCGCGACCACCGCGACCTCGATGGCGATCTAGAGGCCGAGGACGATCGGCGACGCACCCGCTCGCGGGCCGGAGCGCAGCGGAGGACGCCGTTGTTGCGACTTTCTTGCCTCGCGAGGAATGGGCGCAAGCCCAGGGGAAGAAAGTCGCATCAACGGCGTTGCGGCTCAGACGATCGAGGCGCAGCCGGTCTTCGGCCAGATCAAGCCATCAAAGAGGCCACGTGCGTCCGCGTGCTGAACCGCAACCTTGGGAGAAGATTTGGCGAATCTCGATTGTGCAGAACAAGAGGTCGGTACGGTTCGCCGGACAAAGAGAAACAATCTGCCGCAAAGGGCGGTATCGTCTCGGAACGAATGATCGAGCGCGGCGCGCCGCTCCACGCAACTATGTGGATCAGACAGAGATTGCTACGGCTTGCTTAGAGCGCTCTGACGAGAAGTGCGGTTACCTCTCGCTCAAGCTCGACGCCGCCTCGTTCAACGTGGTGCCCTGTGCGGTCTTGCTCGGCCGATGATGGCGACGAAGCCTCATCACTCGTGCGTCGCTGCTGGAAGAACTGGGCGAGCCGTATTCTCCAGCACCCCGACCGACTCCGACGGGCGGGTTCGCGAAAACAGTCAAACGCGCCTATGCCGTGCCGCTGATGCAAGCGGCGCCCAAACAAGCGAAGACGTGGCGCCAAGCCGACGACGGCACACCGATCTGCGATAGGGCGAACACCACATGATAGCCGGCGATTGCCGCAGGTGTGCGAATACGGTTGCAATCGCGACGCGCAAGGCCAAGGACCGACCAAAGGCGACGGTGACCTGACCAGCGGCAAGCATTAGCGCGCCAGAAGTAGTTCCGATAAGCAGTGCGCCGAAGACGCCTGCCCCATGGCGAAATGCCAACATCCCGATACTGAGTGCGACGAAGAACGGCACGGCATACACTGCGAGGCAAAGATCACCCAGCAGAACAGACTGATGCCAAGTATGTTGAGAACAAGCCCAAGGGCAAGCATGGCGGTGGCTCCGTGTGCATGGATTTATCAATCGCGCCTTCCACCACCACACGGCGCAGTTTTGCGATGTAAAAACGAAACGAGGCTGAGTTGCGGCGTGCAACTCCACCTTGGCGTCTTCGAGGCGACGGCGCTCATGCGCCGCCGAACTTCCAGACGGGAATGCCGAGCCGCTTCGCCTTGTCGGCGAGATTGTCCTGAATTCCCGTGCCCGGGAAATGCATGACGCCGATCGGCAGGAGTTCGAGCATGGCGTCGTTGCGCTTGAAGGGGGCAGCCTTGGCATGTTTCGTCCAGTCAGGCTTGAAGGCGATCTGAGGTACCTTGCGGGTGGTCGCCCATTTGGAGGCGATCAGTTCGGCACCCTTGGGCGAGCCGCCATGGAGCAGGACCATGTCGGGATGCTTGACATGAACCTTGTCGAGACGATCCCAGATCAGATGATGGTCATTGAAGTCGAGCCCACCGGTGAGTGCAATTTTCGGTCCTGGTGGCAACATGACCTCGGTCTCGGAACGACGCTTGGCGGCGATGAAGTCACGAGAGTCGATCATTGCCGCCGTGAGCGTTCGGTGATTGACCAATGATCCCGACCGAGGACGCCAGGCCGAGCCGGTGTGGACCTCAAATTGCTCGATGGCCTGGTCCCGGAATAGCTCCAGGCAATTGCGGCGCTCGATCAGCGAGATGCCTTCGGCCGTCAGGCGCTCGAGTTCGACCGAACGCACTTCCGAGCCGTTCTGCTCGCGCTGGCTCTTATGCTGCGCCTGTTCGTTGTTATCGAGCTGCCGTTCGATGCGGTCGAGGGCACGATGGAACAGGTTGACAGTCGACCAGAGCAGATCGTCAAGGTCCGGCTCAAGTCGCGTGTCGTTCAGGGTCGCAACCAGGGCATCAAAGATGTCCGCTATGGCACCGACGATCATCTTGCCCTCCGGGAGCGGTCTTGGATCGGGTTGGTCGTCGAAGGGTCGATAGCCGAACAGCTGTAATTCAGTGAGGATGTGGTCGGTCGGGGAAGAGGCATGCGGCGGTTCGATATCGTCACGGTCGATCATGAGAAGAGGTCCTTTGCCGGATCGGCCGCGACCATCGCGGCCTTCGTGGCGATCCTCTGACGGCAGGCGGAACGGGCCAGAACCCGACAGGCCGAAGCGGCAGCGGAGGATGGCGGAGACCGGCTATTTTGCTTCGCGATGCAAAGCGCGCGGCCAACCGCATGATGTGTCTTCACATCGCTGGCGCGCGGCGGAAAATAGCCGGACGCAGCCATTGCCGGCCCGGGCCGGCTGCCGTCCGATCGCCCTCTAGAAGGCCGAGGTCGCGTCCTCTTCCGGTATCGGCCTCGCCTATGACCGGCCCATCAACGTCGATCAAAGACCGGGAGCTATTCCGCGGCCGCCATCGACGAATGCAGGAAGCGAACGACATCCTCTGGCGCAAGCTGAAACCGCAGCGCTGCTCGGAGGGCTTCGAGACCGAAGACATGCAGATCTTCGTTGAAGTCGCCCAGCCGGGGCGACAGCACGACCACTTCAATGCCGGCGTCTGCTGCGCGCTGGCTGAGAGTTGCCACGACCGCACCACCGGCGGCATCGGCATCGCGCGCAATGTAGAGCCGGCGCAGGCTAGACGCCAGCGTCATGGCGGAGAGGTGATTAGCCGAAAGCGCGGCCGCCATCGGCATAGTCGGCAGCAGGTAGCGTAGCGAAAGCATGGTCTCGATACCCTCGCCGGCAGCGAGCACGTCATCCACCACGCCGAACCGAACGGCGTTGCCGAGCAGATCGCCCATCGCGCGCCGTGGAGTATCGATCGGAGCCTTGCCGAGCCGCACGCGATCAAAGCCGTCCGGATCGAGCCAGGTCCGGTGCACGCCGGTGATCCGACCATCGAGATTCGTGACGCCGGCGATCATTGCCGGCCAGGTTTCGGTCGGCAGATGGTCGTCCGGCCGATAGTAGCAGCGTGGATGGAAGCGCAGACTGCCGCCATGGTGGATGCGGGTTATGCCGCGGCCCTGCAAATATGCCTCGGCAATGGTCCCCTCGATCGGGCTGGATATCGCAAAGAGCCGACGGGCGGGTTCCTGCGATCCGGGCGGTACGACCGAGGGAATAGGTCTTGGGGCAGGTTTCTGCTCAGAGCGAGGCAGGTTCAAAAAGCGCCTCGCCTCCTCGGCGACCTCACGAAAGTCTCGCAAAGCCAGCGTTTCGCGGATGATGTCGAGGAGATCACCATGCGCGCCGGTTGCGGCATCGGTCCATTTGCCCGCCGCTCCCTTCGGCGATTCCTGGAGCCGCACAAACAATGAGCGGCCCGGGTTGTTGTGGACGTCGCCGACCACCCAATACCGCCCCGCCCGCTTGCCATTGGAGAGATAGCGTCGGCATACCGCCTCCGCCTCTCGCGCAAGGCGGCGTGCCAATTCGCAAGGTTGGCGGGACATCAGGCCGCCTCCTGCCAAAGGACACCTTCGACTGGATACCGGTTGAGCACCTTCGACAGCATCTCTATGCCGCTCGCGTGCATCCGCACGAACATGCGGAGCTTACAAAAGGTGATCTCTCCAAAGAGGCCGTAGCCTCGCAAGCTCTTGCGCATCTTGGCATGGGATCCCGACACTTCGATGTGCTTTCCACGGGTCACTGCGACATCGGCCGACGCGATTTTTTGGACAGCTTTTGGCATGCTGATTCTCCACGACGGGCAGCCGGGAGCCTCTCTCTCGGCCTCCAACCCGTCACGGAAACGACCCTGCCCCTCTCACTCTTGTGCGCGCGCCCACCGAGCAGAACCTCACGCCGCCTGCTGGTCCTCCGTCGGCATGTCGCCGACGGGTTCTGGGAGAACGCCAAGAAGATAATTGGCAACCTTGCCGGCCTTGGAAGCAGCCCGGATGATGGCACGATTGTCCTCGCGCAAGACCTCAAGCCATGAGCCGATATAGTCAGCATGCCGCACCGTCGGCACGATGCCGAGCGAGGCGCAACTGAACGCAGACGAGATTTCCGCAACCAGCTCCTCAAAGGCATACTTCTTGGTACCGTAGCTGCCTGACAGGTCACGGTTGAGACGCGATGGATGGCCACTGGCATGCGCCAGCTCGTGGAGGGCCGTTCGATGCCAATTGATTGGTTCAAAATAGGCCTGCGGAGGCGGCACCTGCACATAATCTTCCGTCGGCATATAGAAGGCACGGTTGCCGCCGATGCGGAAGTCGATGCCGGTCGCCTTGATCAGGTATTCCACCTGCGGCCGGATCAGGCCTGGCGGCGGGGGCGGCGCCGTTGTTGCGATCTCTGGAGGCAGGCCGTCACATTGATCGCTGTTGAAGACCGTGAAGCGCTTGAGGAACGGAATAGCCTGCGCTTCCTCACCGGTCTCATGCGCGCGCCGTTTTTCGCAGGCAGGCACAAAGCTGTCGGCGTAGACGACGGTCGTGCCGCGCTCGCCCTTGCGGACGTGACCACCGAGCGACAGCGCCTGGCGGAAGGTAAGCCAGCTCTGCCCTGTAAATCCGTGTTCGATAGCAGCACCCCATAGAATTAAAATGTTTATGCCGTTGTAGTGGCGGCCGGATGCTGCGCTTTTCGGCATGGCCAAAGGCGCCTTCGCCGCCGCCGTGCCCCAGGGCTGCACCCACGGCACTCGGCCAGCCTCCAGCTCGGCGATGATCTTGTTGGTGATGTCGTCATAAAGGCTTGCCCGGTCCTCACCGGTGCGCGCCCGAAGATAGTGTCTGGACATCGCGGGTCTCCGCGACGGGGACCGCGAGCCTCTCTCGCAGCCTGTAACCCGTCATGGCAAAACCCGGCCGACACTCTGACTCTCTCCTCCTAATTGAGAGAATGCGAAATCTGTAACGCAGCCCGCCTTCCATCGTATCTTCATGGAAATTGAGTTGAGCTACCGGGGCCGCAGGCCCCACCAGGCGTGCGCCAGGGGCGTATCGCCCTATGGAAAATGGCACCCGGAGAGCGTGAGCATCGCGACCCGAAGGGGCACGCGGATCCGAGTGCAGCGACGAGACCGGTTTAATAGCGGCACCCGGGAACGGGGCAGTGATAGCGATCGCCGCAAGGCGAGCCCCTTTTCCGAGTGCCCCCGGCGAGGAGCTCCGCTATCCCTGCGCGAGGGATCGAAGCCGGATGGCCGAGACGCAGCGCGGCTCGGTTCACAAGAGCCCGTTGCGGCGCAGCCGCACGCGCGCAAACGGGAGAACTCGCCAGGGCTCGACCAGAGGACCTCGTTTCGTCGCTTGAATTCGTCGGCGCGTCGAAAAATACCTTAGTCCCTATTTACCCATCCCGGCGCAGTTCGGGGCATTCGGCCTTGCATTGTCCATCCGGCTCAAGCGCGTCGCGAGCGGCCTGCAGCTCACGGATATCTGCAAATATTCAGTCCCAATACGTGAGTGACAATTGAACCATTTGAACAATGGCCGGCCGAGCAGTACTCAGCCCAGCAACCATGGCCTGCTTAGTCCAACCCACACGTTCAAATTCCGACGTTCGAAAGCGATCCGAAGGCTTCGATACAAGTCTCCCATCGGACCTGTCGGATTGACTATTGACCTATCATCCAAAGCAGCTGCCTGCGGGATACCGGCCCCTGCCAACGGAGCGCCGCAACTGTTCCCCTTTTCTTTCGCGAGCGACATTGGCTTTCTTGGAGAACTACACACCAAAGGCTTCCTTTTCGCGCGCCAATCCAGCCTTTTCCCGCCCGGCCGCGCTTCGCAGTAGAGGTGCAAACTCTTTGGCCGTAACACTCCGCTTAATCCGCAATCCGAACTCTCGCTCCCCCGACCAGGGACGAAGAGCAATCTGGATCGACCAGATCCCGTCTCGTTCGTCAGTGAAATCAGCACATGTTACACCACGGGCATTCAGCAGTGAGATCAAACCGCTTAGTCTCGCCGCGCACCGCACTACCTGCCCGCTACCCTCTCGCTGGAACCTGGCCCACGATGATGAGAGCGGACATGGCCGCCGCTTACCTTGACTTTGGAGACACAAGCGAACTCATGCGCGCGATCAGCCGACGAGACGCCCCCCCGCCAATCGGCTTTCGCGGAACAGGGCGCCTGCGCCAGCCGGTTTGGTCGAAGGCGACTATGGACCACTTCGCAGCGTCGACCGGAAAAAGAGATCTTAAGCACGGGGAGGATCTTTTATGCCTGGTGTGATATCGCTTGAAAAGGCACCGCATCTACCCCGTTATTGTCGCCGCAAAATATTGGCGAAGAATAGAATAGCCTACTATTTTGAACCCCCAACCTGGGCTCGTCGACAGGGCTGCGATTTAAACCCTGAAGCTCTAGGCTGCGATTACGCAAGTGCCGTTGAGCGGGTAGAGAAAGTCCTTTTGCCGGCGTTCGACAGTTGGCACTCACGGGGTCTAAGCGACATCATGCCGGCGACGATCGAACCCGGCACGTTCGATTGGCTCCTCGGCGTCTTCCAAGCTCACCAGAAGTGGACCGAAATCGAAAGCGCTACACAGCGGCACTACACAAAAAGTCTAGCACTTTTCGCCAATCACGAGCTGAAAGATGGAAGTCGCGTTGGGTCTAAACAGTTGTCCGATTTCACCAAAGCGTTCGTCGACGCAGTTTATCGAAAATTATTGGTTGTGACGAAAGTCAACAACAGTGGAGAGGTCGTCGTTCGCGAGCGTCGTCGCTATGTAACTATGGCCATGGCGGCCTGTCGCCGTGCTTGGTTCGTTGGTCAGCGTGCTCAAGAAAGGATCGTACCAGCGACCAATCCGTTTTCCCGGATGGGACTAAAATCTCATCCGCCTGGGCAACCGATACGGCCCACACCGACCGCAACTTGGGACGAACTCGTCGCGTTCAGAGCTGCCGCGAGAAAGCTTGATTACCGCTCGATCGCAACAGCTGCTTTATTGTCGTGGGAGTGGCTGCAGCGAGAGCAGCACGTGTTTGGCGCCTTCGACATTTCGCACTATCGACCCAGCGAGCGGCCAAATAGCGTCAGAATCGTGCATCCGAAGAATGGAGAGGAGGCCTGGTGGCCCCTATCGGACGAAACGGGCACCCCTCTCTTTCCTGAGCTTATGGAGGAACTCGACGAGATCAAGAGGACCACCCTCTCCGGTCTGGTATTCCGTCGTGATCATGCGCATCGTCAGTCGGCAATCCCGCTACCATGGATTACCCCACGCAAGGATCTCCGCTATCTCCGTAGTGTGGTAAAAGCCATCATCACAGAGGCTGGCCTACGTCAGGAGCTTTCTTTTAGGTCTTTCCGACACGGAGGATTTACCGAGGGCGCCGACAGCGATCTCACGGATGCAGAGTTGCGCGCGGCTGGTCGTCATAGATCAAGTCGCCAACTGCCAACCTACGCCAAGCGTACGGCCAGGCAGTTGATCATTGCCACAAAAAAGCGTCGCGAAGAGCGGACAAGATCTCTCCTTGTTCGGGTAAACGCCAATCTCCCCTCGGAATAAAGGCACGTCGGCCGACGGCAAAACCGATGAATGCGCTCAAAGGATCGCCTATTTTCCCGTCCACACCGGCTTGCGCTTCTCGCTGAATGCTTTCAGCCCTTCCTTGGCATCCTCGGTCATGGCGAGCAGCGCGATCTGGCTTTCGGTGTAGGCGATGCTCTCGTCGAACGACATTGAGGCGATCGCGCGCATCGCGTATTTGCCGCGGCGGATCGCGGTCGGGGATTTATCGACGATGCGGCCGATCAGCCAGTCGACCTTGGCATCCAGCTCGGCCGTGGGCACGATGTAATTGAGCAAGCCCGCTGCCAGCGCCGCTTTCGCGTCGAACGGCTCGCCGGTCAGCGCCCATTCGTTGACGAGGCGAGATGGAGCGATGGACTGCAACAGGCTCAACACCTGCATCGGGAATACGCCGACCTTGACTTCCGGCAGGCCGAAGATGACGTGATCGGCGGCGACGGCCATGTCGGTCATGCAGAGCAGGCCCATGCCGCCGGCCATGCAGACGCCGCCAACGCGCGCAATCGCGGGCTTGGTCGCGTTCTGCGACAAGCGCAACAGATCGGCATAGTCGACATTCGGCTTCGAATGATCAATCGCGAAAGCCGCGCCGGAATTCTGCAGGTCCGCACCGGCGCAGAACTCGCCCGCCCCCGTCAGCACGATGATGCGGACATCCTTGTCGTCATGGGCGTCGCGATAGCCGCGTGCGATGCCGGCGATGACCTCGCCATTCAGCGCGTTGCGTTTCTCCGGCCGGTTGATGGTGATCCAGAGCGCCTGCCCGCGCTTCTCGATGATCACGGCTGTGGTGTCGGTCATGGCGCGCTCGCTTCCTTGGGCTCTCCGTTTTGCAGCCATTTGCGGCAGCTCGGGCCAAAGGTGCAAGGGCAATCTGCGGCGCGGCGCCGCTTTAGCGTCTCGACACAAACTTGTAACCCGATCGAAGCGCATGTTGCGGATCAGGCCGCCACCGCTTTCCTGATCCAGACCTTGTTGTCGTGGAAAGCGGCGCCGCCGATCGGCGCGATGGTGTCCGCGCCCGTCAGCATGTTGATGCCGCGGTTACCGATATGGTTCTTGTTGGGATGAACGGACTCCGCGATCAGCACGCCCCGGCGCACGCCCTCGAACAGCGTGGCGATCAGCGTTGTCTCGCCGCGGGTGTTGCCGAGCGTCACGGCATCGCCATGGGCGATGTCGAGCGCGGCCGCATCCAGGGGATGGATCATCACGCTCGCCTTGCCCTCGCGCGCCTGGGAGGACGGCGTCTCGTTGAAGGTCGTGTTGAGGAAGCTGCGCGACGGGCTCGTGGCAAGCCGGAACGGATGGGCCTGGTCGGCATGCTCGATCACCGCCCAATGGTCCGGCAGCGACGGCATCTTGTCGTAGTCACCCATCGTCTGGCCGAACGGCGGATGCGCCCAATCCGCTTTGAAATGGAATTTCCTGTCGGCGTGGGCGAAGCCGTCGAGATAATGCGACGTCCGGAAGTCCGGCTGCAGGTCGCGCCAGAGGTCGGCTTCGAGGCCGGCAATGTCGCCGTGGTCGCTCAGCTTCAGCGTCGCGTCGATCAATTCACGCGGCGTCAGCTCGAACCCCGGATGCCTGGCGCCAAGCCGCGGCGCCAGCGCCTGCAACACCTCGTGGTTGGAGCGGCATTCGCCGGGCGGGTCGATCAGCTTCGGCCCAACCGAGATGTGCTGGTGCCCGCCACCGTAATAGAGATCGTCATGCTCCATGAACATCGTCGCCGGCAGCACGATGTCGGCCATCTCGGCCGTCTCGGTCATGAACTGCTCGTGCACCGCGACGAACAGATCCTCGCGCGCAAACCCCTGCCGCACCAGTGCCTGTTCCGGTGCAACGGTCATCGGGTTGGTGTTCTGGATCAGCAGCGCCTTGACCGGACCCTTGCCGTGCAGGGCCTTGGAATCGCCGGTGAGGATGCGGCCGATCTGCGACTGGTCAAGCGCGCGGATGGTTGGATCGATGGCGTCGTGACCTTCGATGATGGATTCGTTGAAGTGCCACAGCGCGTAATTGTTGAAGAAGGCGCCGCCGCCTTCATATTGCCAGGCGCCGGTCACCGCGGGAATGCAGTTTGCAGCATGCATCTGCGCCGCGCCGTTGCGCGAGCGGGTGAAGCCGTAGCCGAGCCGGAAGAAGGTCCGCTTGGTCTCGCCGACCAGTTTGGCAAAGGCCTCGATCTCCGCCACCGGCACCCCTGAGATCGCGGACGCCCATTCGGGGTTACGCGTCTTCAGATGCGCCTCGAGCTCATCAGGGCAATCGGTGTACTTGTCCATATAGGCGCGATCTGCATAGCCGTCGCGGAACAGGACATGCATCACGCCGCAGGCGAACGCGCCGTCGGTGCCGGGCCGCAGGATGATCTTGATATCCGCCTGCTTCATGGTCTCGTTGTCGTAGATGTCGACGGCCGCGATCTTGGCGCCGCGCTCCTTCCGGGCACGGGCGGCGTGCGTCATCACGTTGACCTGCGTGTTGACGGGGTTGGTGCCCCAGATCACCACCAGATCGGACAGCGCCATCTCGCGCGGATCGACGCCGGCGATCTTGCCGGTGCCGATCGCGAACCCGATGCGGCCGACATTTGCGCAGATGGTCTGATAGAACCGCGAATATTTCTTCACATGGGTGAGGCGGTTGAGGCCGTCGCGCATCACCAGCCCCATCGTGCCGGCGTAATAATAGGGCCAGACTGACTCCGCGCCAAATTCGCGCTCGGCCTGGTTGAAGCGATCCGCAATCTCGTCCAGCGCCTCGTCCCAGGTGATCCGGGCGAATTGGCCGGAGCCCTTCGGCCCGGTTCGGCGCAGCGGATAGGTCACCCGATCGGGGTGATGGATGCGCTCGGCATATCGGGCGACCTTGGCGCAGACCACGCCGGCCGTATAGGTCTGCTTTTTCGAACCGCGGACACGACCGATGCTGCGCCCCTCGACCACCTCGATGTCGAGGGCACAGGCCGACGGGCAATCATGCGGACACGTCGAATGGCGGATTTCGATCTTGGCGTGCTGGTTCATGTCCAATTTGGTAACACCAAAATACCTGTCAGCCGAGGGTATTTATCCGGCAACGCCCATGCGATTTGCTCAGACCGCGTGCGCCGCCGGTTCCTGCCGCGACCGCGAAGAGCGGCGCCGCCACACCGAAAACCGTCGGATATTCCAGGCACCATCGGCCTTGTGAGGCGTCGACAGTCCGCCTCCCCTGCCGCTACAGTGCTTACCAACAAGAACGACATCAGGGAGGTGGGTGTGACGGCCCGACAATTCATGCTGGCGCTGGCCGCCGGTCTGCTCTGCGCCTTCGCCGCAGCCCCGTCCCTGGCGCAGGATTATCCCAACCACACGGTCCGGATCGTCGTGCCCTTCGGCGCCGGCGGGCCCGCCGATGTCGCGGCCCGGCAGATCGGCAATGCGCTCCAGGAGAGTTTTGGCCAGCCCTTCGTGATCGAGAACCGCACCGGCGCGGGCGGCGTCATCGGGACGGTCGAAGCGGCGAAGTCGCCCGCCGACGGCTACACGCTGTTGATGATGTCCAACACCCAGACCGCGAACGAATCGCTGCTGACGCCGGACAAGCGCAAATACGAGCTGATGCGCGACCTCGCGCCGATCGCACCGGTGAACTCTTCCGATCTCGTCATCGTGGTGAACCCGCAAGTCGCAGCGAAGACGCTGCAGGAGTTCGTCGCCCTCGCCAAGTCGCAGCCGGGCAAATTGAACTACGCCTCCTCCGGCCAGGGCACGCCCTATCACATGGCCGGCGAGCTGTTCAAAGCCATGGCCGGCATTGACCTCGTCCACGTCCCCTACCGCAACAGCGGCGAGGCACGCAGCGGCGTGATCGGCGGGCAGGTGCAGATGATGATCGACGCGGTGCCGGCGATGGCGCCGAATATCGGCGAGAACCAGGTCCGCGCGCTCGCGACCACCGGCAAGCAGCGCTCAGCGGTGCTGCCGAATGTGCCGACAGCGATCGAGGCGGGTGTCGCAGGCTATGAAGCCACGATCTGGCTCGGCCTGATGGCTCCGGCCGGCACGCCGAAACCCGTAATCGACAAGCTCAATGCCGCCGTGAACGCAATGGTGAAGCGTCCCGACATCGTCAAACTCTGGACTGCGCAGGGCGCGGTGCCCATGTCGATGACGCCGGAGGAATTCGACAAGTTCCTGCGCGGCGACATCGTGAAATGGGCGGACGTAGTCAAGAAATTCGACAAGTCCTGAGGCCGTAGCGCGACAATGCCGACCATTCAATTCCAGCTCAACGGCACGGCGACGGCCGTCGAGACCGATCCGGATCAGACGCTGCTCGATGTGCTGCGCGGCCGGCTCGGCGTCACAAGTCCGCATTTCGGCTGCGGGGCCGGCGAGTGCGGCGCTTGCCATGTCATGGTCGGTGATCGCGCGATGGCCTCCTGCGACATGCCGATGTGGTCGGTCGCCAACAAGGAGGTCGTCACGGTGGAAGGCCTCGGCACCGCGGAGCAACCGCATCCGCTGCAACGCGCCTTTATCTCCGAGCAGGCGATGCAATGCGGCTATTGCGTATCGGGAATCCTGATCAGCGCGGCGGCGCTGCTGAAGCGCAATCCGTCGCCGACGGAGGCGGAGGTGAGACCCGCGCTTGATCGCAATCTGTGCCGCTGCGGATCGCACAACCGCATGGTCCGCGCCGTGTTGCGGGCGGCCGCGGAGATGGCGACATCATGAGTGCGCCGTCCCCTGCCCCGACACTGCCGGTTAGCCTTGCGGCCAATCCAAAGCTGTCATCCTGGGTGAAGCTCGTCGGCGACGGCCGTGTGGCGATCTCGCCCGGCAAGGTCGAGATCGGCCAGGGCATCGTCACGGCCCTGGCACAGATCGCAGCCGACGAGCTCGACGTCGATATTGGCCGCATCGAGATGATCCGCGCCTCCACGGCGGCAAGCCCGAACGAGGGCGTCACCTCGGGCAGCCTTTCGATCCAGCAGTCCGGCCGCGCGCTGCGCCACGCCTGTGCCGAGGTCCGCCAGCGCTTCCTCGCCGCGGCATCCGAACGTCTCGGTGTCGATGCGTCGCTGCTCGATATCCAGGACGGCACGATCTCGGGCCCCGGAAATGTCAGGACCAGCTATTGGGAGTTGGCCGGCGACGTTTCGCTCGACCACGACGCCATTGCGGGCGCGACGGCGAAGATTGTCGCCAAGCGCACTGTGGCCGGACATTCGGTCCAGCGTTTCGACATTCCCGACAAGGTGTTGGCACGGGCGCGCTTTATCCATGACTGTCCGCTGCCGGACTTGCTGCACGGACGCGTGCTGCGGCCGGACATCTCGGGCGCCAGGCTGATCGCGCTCGACGAGACGGCGACGAGAGCCGTTCCCGGCCTCGTCGCGATCGTCCGCGATGGCGGTTTTTCCGGCGTGGTCGCCGACAGCGAGGCAGCGGCGGAAGCCGCGCTGAAAGCCTTGCGCAAGGGCGGGACATGGTCGGCCGGCGAGCCGCTGCCCGATGAAAATGATCTGGCCGGGTTCTTGAAGAGCCAGCCGGTCGAGACCACCGTGATCGATGTCCGGACGACTGCGGCAACGATAAAGGAGGCTGCTCGCACCCTCCGCCGGCAATACATCCGTCCCTACATCGCGCATGCCTCGATCGCACCGTCCTGTGCGATGGCCCAATGGAACGGCGATCGCGTCCACGTGTGGACCCACAGCCAAGGCGTCTACCTGCTGCGGGCCGACCTCGTGATCGTGCTCAAGCTGCCGCCAGAAAACATTGTGGTCGAGCACATGGAAGGCGCGGGCTGCTACGGACATAATGCCGCCGACGACGTCGCGCTGGATGCCGTGCTGCTGGCGAAAGCTGCCGGCGGCCGTCCGGTGCGGGTGCAGTGGTCGCGCCACGACGAGATGTCCTATGCACCGTTTGGCGCGGCGATGGCGATCGAGATCGAGGCCGATCTCAATGCGGACAACGAGATCGTCGGCTGGCGCCATGCGATCTGGAGCAACGGCCACGCGGCGCGGCCGGGGCGCGCGGCCCAGCCCGCGCTGCTCGCCGCAACCGAGATTACGAACCCCTACCCGCGCTTGATCTCGACCAATCCGCCCCCAGCCAATGGCGGCGGCGGCGACCGCAACTCCGTTCCGCTCTACGACCTCCCGTCCTGGACGGTCACGAGCCACCGGCTGCTGACGATGCCGGTGCGGACCTCGGCGCTGCGCACACTCGGCGGACAAGGCAATGTGTTCGCCATCGAGTCCCTGCTCGACGAGGTCGCCGCCCTGCGCGGCGAAGACCCGATCGCGTTCCGCTTGCGCCATCTGCGCGACGAGCGCGCGAAGGACGTCATCCGGGCCGCGGCACGACGCGCGCAGTGGAAACCGCAGAAGCAGGCCGGCATCGGTCATGGCGTGGGCTTCGCCCGCTACAAGAATACGGGGGCCTATTGCGCCGCCATTGCGGAGGTCGAAGGCACTGAAGACATCCGCGTCAAGCGGCTGACGCTGGCGGTCGATGTCGGCGAGGCCATCAACCCGGACGGCGTCATCAACCAGATCGAGGGCGGCGCGATCCAGGCGACGAGCTGGGTGCTGAAGGAGCGCGTCCGCTTCGACCGCACGCGCGTCACATCGACGTCCTGGACCGACTATCCGATCCTCACCTTCAGCGAGGTGCCAATGGTGGATGTCGAGATCGTGCAGCGGCCGGAGATCGAGCCCGTCGGCGCCGGCGAGGCCGCCCACGGCCCGGTGACGGCCGCGATCGCGAATGCCGTTTACGATTGCCTCGGCGTGCGCGTGCGCGACCTGCCGATCACCCGCGACAAGATCATTGCAGCCATGGAGCTGGCATCGTGACGACACTGAGCATTTTGAGCGGAGGCGCGGCGCAAGGCCTGGTGCGCGGCCTCGGCGATCCCTTCAAGACGCAGACCGGCTTCGGCATCGACGGCGAGTTCGGGGCGGTCGGCATCATGGCGGACAAGCTGCGGGCGGGAACGGCGGCCGATCTGGTGATCCTGACGCAGGCGCTGCTTGCAGAGCTTGCCGAAGAGACGCTCGTCGTCCCCTCCTCGATCTCGGATGTCGGGCGGGTCGAGACCGCGCTGGCGCTCCGCAGCCGCGATCCCAAGGTGACCGTGAAGACCGAGGCCGATTTGCGCGAGGTGCTGCGCAGCGCCGACGCGATCTACGTCCCGGACACGAAAGCCTCGACGGCGGGACAGCACGTCGCAAAGGTGCTGGATCAGCTGGGCATCGCCTACGAGGTCGCCTCGCGCCTCAAAATCTTTCCGAACGGCGCGACCGCGATGCGGGAGCTTGCGGCGTCCACCGCCGCGCATCCGATCGGCTGCACCCAGGCGACCGAGATTATCGCGACCGACGGCATCGCACTGTCAGGAGCTCTGCCGCCGGGCTGCGAGCTGGTGACGATGTACACGGCCGGCGTGACCACGCGGGCCGCACATCCGCAACAGGCGGCCGCGCTGATCGCGTTGCTGACCGGCGCGGACCGCAAGGATCTGCGCCAGCGCGCCGGCTTCACCGGGTAGGTAAGCGCCCTACGTGTGCAACTGGGTGAGGCCGGTCGGCGGCCCGTCGACGGCAGTCCAGCCGCCATCGACGAACAGCGTGCTGCCGCTGACATAGCTCGCGGCGTCCGAGGCGAGATAGGCGACGGCTGTCGCGACCTCGTCGGCGCTGCTCCAGCGGTTGAACACGGTGTGGCCGGCATAGAGATTGTAGATGTCGGGACGCTGCTTGAACGGGCCCGTCAGCGCGGTCTCGGCGATGCTCGGCGCGATCGCGTTAACGCGCACGCCAGAGCGCCCAACCTCGGAGGCAAAGCCCTTCACCAGCAGGCCGATGGCCGCCTTGGTCGAGCCGTAGACGCCGAGGCCGGGCTCAATGGTCACCGCCCGCACCGAGGAGCAAGCGATGATGCTGCCGCCCTTCTGCTCGACCATGATGCGGCCGAAGGCCTGGAAGAACCAGACCGTGCCCTTGATATTGAGGTTGAGGACGCGGTCGAGATCCTCCTCGGTGTAGTCGAGGATGGTCTTGCGGATGTTGAGCCCGGGCGTCGTCACCGCGATGTCGAGCCGCGAAAATTTCTGCATCACGGTCTTGGCCAGCGCATTGACGTCCGCAGCGCTCGAGGCGTCACACGCAGCCGCCTCGGCCCAGCCGCCCTTCTCACGAATGCCGGCGGCGGTTGCTTCGGCGGCGTCAATCGCACGATCGGCGCAGACGACACGGGCGCCGAGCCCGGCCAGCGCCTCGGCCGACGACTTGCCGATGCCCGAGGCCGCGCCGAGCACCACGGCCGTCTTGCCGGTGAGATCGAAGAGCTTGCGATAGTCAGTCACGGATAGATTCTCCTGTATTGCTGCTATCCCTTGTAGCCCATCAACAGGCGGGGCAGCCACAGCGAGAAGGCGGGGACGTAGGTCACGAACATCAGAGCTGCGATCAGGGCGGCGTAGAACGGCAGGATGGTGCGCATCACCGCGCCCACCGAGATGCCGCCGATGGCGCAGCCCACGAACTGCGTGGTCCCGACCGGCGGGGTGTTCAGCCCGAGCGCGCAGTTGATCAGCATCAGCATGCCGAACTGCACCGGGTCCATGCCTGCCTTCATCGCGATCGGCAGGAAGATGGGCGTGCAGATCAGGATGGTCGCCGCCATGTCCATGAAAGTGCCCAGCACGAACAGGATGACGTTGATGAGCAGGAAGATGACCCAGGGCTGCGTCGAGACCTTGCTCATCATCTCGCCGGCGAAGTCGGCCACCTCGTAAAGCCCCATCAAATACTGGAACATGGTGGAGACGCCGATCAGCAGCAGCACCACGCCCGTGGTCTTCACCGCCTTGGCCGCGGCGCGCAGGAAGTTCGGCAAGGTCATGGTACGGTAGATGAAGAACGTCAGCAGGATCGTATAGGTGACCGCGACGGCCGCGGATTCGGTGGCCGTGAACACACCGGACAGGATACCCGCCAGGATGATGCCGACGATCAGAAGGCCGGGCAGAGCGGCTGCGAGCGAGCGAAAAACCGCGGGCCAGCCCGGGAACTTGCCGGCCGGATAGCCTCGCTTCACCGCGACCGCGTAAGCGGCGACCAGCATGCACACCATCAGCACCAGGGCCGGCAGGAGCCCGGCGGCGATCAGCGCGCCGATCGAAACCTTGCCGCCGGCGGCGAGCGCATAGATGATCATGTTGTGGCTGGTCGGCATCAGCGCTCCGACCAGCGAAGCATGGGTGGTGACGTTGACGGCGTAGTCGGTGTCGAAACCTTCCTTCTTCATCATGGGGATCATCACCGCCCCCATCGCCGACACGTCGGCCACGGGCGAGCCGGACACGCCGCCGAACAGCGTGCAGGCGACCACGTTCGACATGCCGAGCCCGCCGCGGATGTGTCCGACGAGATTCTTGGCAAGCTGCACGATCTTGTCGGCGACGCCGCCATGCAGCATCAGCTCACCGCTGAAGACGAAGAACGGGATGGCGAGGAAGGAGAAGATGTTCATCCCCGACATCATCTGCTGGAAGATGACGGCGACCGGCAGGCCTTCGTAGAGGATGGTGCAAATCGCCGAGAGGCCGATCGCGAAGGCGACGGGGACGCCGAGGACCAGGAAGCCGAAGAAAGTGGCGCCGAGGATGATCAATTCCATGAGGGGACGACCTCTTCGCCGCGCAGGAGAGCGATGATGTGCTCGATTGAAAAGGAGACGATGAGGACGCCGGAGGCGATCAGCGGCACGTAGCGGATGACCTCGGGCAGCCCGAGATTGGGGATCTTCACGGTTCCGACCGAGGCTCCGAGGATCCAGCCGTTATAGGCCATCGCGACGCCGAAGCCGGCGACCAGGACGTGGATGACAAGCTCGATCTTCTCCCGCGCGCGATCCGGCAGCATCACCAGCAAACTGTCCATGCCGATATGCCCGGCATCGCGCACGCCGACGGCGGCGCCGATCAACGTGACATACAGGATCAGAACCAACGCAAGGTTCTCCGTCCAGGTCGGGCTGGAATTGAGCACGTAACGTCCGAACACCTGGTAGAAGACGATGGTGACGATGACGAGCAGCCCGGTCACCGACAGATACATCCCTAGCCGAGCGACGGGAGCATTGATCCGGGACAGCAAGCCGGTGGACGGGCGTCCGGCTACGTCCAGTTCGTGGTCTGCGACGTGAGGGTCTGTCATCCAAGTCTCCTTGCAAGTCTCCTTGCGCGCGTCCAATGCGTCGGTCCGGCGTCGCCAGTCGGCAACGCCGGACCGACGCTATGGCCTTACTTCGTGTCCTGGATACGCTTCACGAGGCTCTTCAGCTTCTCGTCACCCGCGAACTTGTCGTACACCGGCTTCATCGCGTCGACGAATTCCGCCTTGTTGGCGATCGTCACGACCTGAACGCCGGCCGCTTCGACCGTCTTGCGGGAGACCTGCTCGCGTTCGTCCCAGAGCTTGCGCATGACGGGCACCGATTCCTTGGCCGCCTTGCGGACCATCGCCTGGTCCTCCTTGCTCAGCGTGTCCCAGACCGTCTTGGACATCACGAGAACTTCGGGCGCCAGGGAGTGCTCGGTGACGTTGTAGAACTTGGCGGCCTCGAAGTGGCGCGAGGACTCGTAAGAGGGCCAGTTGTTCTCGGCAGCGTCCACCAGACCGGTCTTGAGAGCGGTATAGACCTCGCCATAGGGCATCGGGGTCGGATTGGCCCCGAGGCTCTGGATCATGCCGACCCACAGATCGGATTGCTGGACGCGAATTTTCAGACCCTTGACGTCCGCGAGCGACTTGATCGGTGCCTTGACGGTGTAAATGGACCGGGCGCCGCTGTCGTAATAGGCAAGGCCGATCAGGCCTGCGGGCGCCATAGCCGCCAGGATCTCGTCGCCGATCGGGCCGTCAAGGACAGTGCGCATGTGCTGCGTGTCCCGGAAGATGAAGGGCAGGCACAACGCGATGGTTTCCGGCACGAAGTTGTTCAAGGGCGATGCGTTGATCCGCATCATGTCGAGGGCGCCGATCTTGAGCTGCTCGATGGTGTCCTTCTCGGAGCCCAGCGCACCGTTGGGGAACACCTTCACGCCGAGCTTGCCGCCGCTCGCCGCGGCGAGCTGCTTGCCCATGAACTTGACGGCCTCGACGGTTGGATAATCGGCGGGATGGATGTCGGCGGAACGGAAATCGCGTGCGGTCGCCAAGGGGGCTGAGACCGCCAGCAGAGCGGCTGCGATGACGCCGGTGAGTATCTTCATCTGGGCTTCCTCCTGAGGTGATTATATCGTTGGGCAGATGCTGCGGGCCGCCTTGGGTCGCTCCACTTCCGGTGTGAAGTCAAGCGCCATCGTCGTCCCTAGGGCGCGCGGCATTCTCTGTCCAAGCCAAATCCGGCATCGATCAATGCTAGAGTTGCATCGATGGATCAGACTGGCTTTGGGCAGACAGCCGGCTCAACGTCCGGTTTTTCCGAAATCATCTGTCGTCTGGCGCGGCAAGCGTTCATGCGCGTTGCTTGACGCCGCCGGTGCGGTCCTCTCAAGATGCAGCGAAGCAAAACGGACATCCCGAGGAATGCCTATGCCGCGGAAGCTGATCGACATCTCCGTGCCGCTCAGAAACGACGTGACGGCGGATCCGCCGGGCAATCACCCGACGATCCAGTACATCGATCACCAGCAGGGCCTGCCGCGGATGCTGCAGTTCTTCGACGGCCTCACGGCACAGGATCTGCCGGACGGCCAGGGCTGGGCCGTCGAGCAGGTCTCGCTGTCGACCCATAACGGCACGCATCTCGATGCGCCCTGGCACTTCCATCCGACCATGAATCGCGGCGAGCGGTCATGGACGATCGACGAGGTCCCGCTGGAATGGTGTTTTCAGCCCGGCGTGAAGCTCGACTTCCGGCATCTGCCCGACGGCTACGTGGCGAGCGCCGACGACGTCGAGAAGGAGTTGAGGCGGATCGGGCATGCGCTGTCGCCGCTGGAGATCGTCGTCGTCAACACCGGCGCCGGCGCCAGGTTCGGCCAAGCCGATTATGTCAGCTCAGGCTGCGGCATGGGCTACGAGGCCACCATGTATCTGCTCGAACGCGGCGTGCGGCTGACCGGCACCGACGGCTGGAGCTGGGACGCACCGTTCGTCCACACCGCGAAGAAATATGCCGAAACGAAAGATGCCGGCCTGATCTGGGAGGGCCACAAGGCGGGGCGGCACATCGGCTATTGCCACCTCGAGAAGCTGCACAATCTCGACCAGCTGCCTTCGACCGGGTTCACCGTCTCGTGCTTTCCGGTGAAGATCGAGCGGGCCTCCGCGGGCTGGACCCGCGCCGTCGCGATCATCGACAGCTAGCTGTCGAGCCCGCTCTCGGCGAGTTCGCGCAAGGCATTAATGTCGAGCACGACGATGGCGCCGTGCTCGAGGCGAACCCAGTTGCGGCCCGCCCAGGCGCGCAATTGCTTGTTGATGCTCTCGCGCGTCATCCCCACCATCTCGCTGATCTCCTGCTGCGTGATGGCGAGCGTGCCGCTGCCGGAGTCGAACTTGCGCTCTTCGGTGAGGCCGAGCAGCGCGCTCGCAAGCCGGCCCGGCAGATTTTGCAGGATCACCTGCTCGACCTGCTGACTGGTCCAGCGCAGGCGCGCGCAGAGCAGCTCGATGAATTTCATTGCGAGCGCCGGCTGGCTCTTCACGAACGGCAGGAAGTCCCGGCGATCGATGATGTAGAGCTCGCAATTGGTGTTGGCGGTCGCATCGGCCGACCTGGGGGCGCCGTCGAGCACCGCGATCTCGCCGAAGATCTCTCCGGGACCGATCAGATTGAGAATGGCGTTACGGCCGTCGGGCGACGACGAGGAAATCTTCACCGTCCCTGTGATCACCGCGAAAAGATTGTTGCCGGGATCGCCCTTGGCGGCGATCGTCGCGCCGCGCTTCACCGTCGTGTGCTTGGCGTAACGGCAGAGCTGATCCAGCGCCTCCGGCTCCAGATCCGCAAAGATCGGGTGCTTGCGCAGGACCGATAATTTATTCCCCGCCGCTTGTCGGGGGTCGTCGCCGGTCTTGTCCTGAGGCACGCCACTGGGCTCCTAAGACTGCGAGGCACTGGGGTCCCTGCGTAGTCAGTGTAGCCCAGTTTTTCAACCGGAAAGCATGCGCCCTATTTGAGGCAAACGCGGCGAAAATGCCGCGGTCAGGCGTGAAGCCGGCAGCCGAAGGATGAGCCAATGCGTCCCAGTCGATGCAGAGTTGCAAGTGCGGCACGCCACCTTGCGTTGAGGCGCTACCAAGCGTCCCGAACTTGCACGGCATAGCCCGCCCCGCGGGCGCCGCAGGATGGGACGGTGATCTCAGAAGCTTCGACGCTTGACGTCCGACTCGGGCCGGCCTGCACTGGTTTGCCGGTCTGCCCAGACCAGAGCCCCGGCGAAGGTGACAAAGATTGCCACGACAATGGTGCTCATAAGCAACGCGTCAGCCGGCATGATGCTCTCCCCTGTGGTTTTGAGCATTATTCGGGGCACCCGGCCGAATGCATTGATCCCGATCAAAATCGAGCCGCGCTGCGTCGGAATCAGGCTGCGGCCAAGGCCTCGACCTTCGCCGGATCGAGCAGGCTGATCCCGCCATGAATGATCTCGATCACGCCGTGGCGCTCCAGCTTGGTGAAGGTGCGGCTGACGGTCTCGATGGTCAGGCCGAGGTAGTCGGCGATGTCCTGGCGGCTCATTGGAAGCGGAACCGTGTCCAACGCCCGCTTCAGGGAGACCAGCCGCTCGCGCCAGCCGAGCAGAAAGGCCGCAACCTTTTCGTCCGCCGAACGGCGGCCGAGCAGGACCATGTGGTCCCGGGCCTGGCTCAGCTCGCGAATCGCCAGCTCGTTGATCCGCCTGAGGAGATGCGGCCGGTCCTCGATGAAACGGCCGAAGGGTGACTTCGCGAACTGGCATACGGTCACCGCGCCGATCGCATCGGCCGAAAAATTGTGCCTGCCAGAAATATTCATCCCCAGGAAATCGCCGGGCAAGGCAAAGCCCACGATCTGCCGGCGGCCGTCGGGCAGCAGCTTGTACAGCCGCATGACGCCCTCGAGGAGATTGTAGAACGAGGTCGTGATGTCCTCCTCGGAGAACACAGTCTCGCCTGAGGAAAAATGGACGCGCCGACCGAGATGCTCGAATTCCCGAAGCTCGGCCGCATCCAAAGACGAACAGACCGCTGATGCGCGGACGGCGCAATCGCTGCAGAGCTGCCAGTTCGGCTCAATCGTGACTACGGGCTTCATCGACCGCTCCAAGCGCCGGCTGCCCATCAGGCCCATCCCGCCGCGCAGCTGCATTTTACTGCAGTGCGCCAAAGCCGGTTGACCCAGATCAATTTTGGAGGGAATTCCCGCCCTATTCTTCTCCCAGACTTAAACGGGGTCACTTTACATGCTGCAAGGAATGCTGCGTCACGGGTTGATCGGGTTGCTTCTGATGACGCCTGTCCTGGCTGCCCCGACCGCCGAACAACGCGGCAAGGCCTTTGCGCGAGCCCATTGCGCGCGCTGCCGCGCGATCGACCGTGCGTCGAACAGTCCGCTCAAGATCGCACCGCCGCTGCGGGCCCTGCACCAGCGCTATCCCATCGAGAGCCTTGGGGAGGCGCTGGCTGAGGGCATCAACACCGGCCACGCCGACATGCCGGCCTTCGAGCTCAGTCCGGACCAGATCCACGATCTCCTGTCCTACCTCAAGACCCTGAAATAGCCGGCGTCACACCGCCTGCACCGTCCAGCCGATCAGCTCCTTCACGATGCGCGTGAAGGCCGTATCGAACGCTGCGACCGCCGTGGCCGGCACAATCTTGTCGAGTTTTTCGCTGGTCTCGACGAGACGCGAGGCGATCACCTTGCCGTTCTTGTCGACGATCCGCGCCGACAGCCCGATCTCGACCCGCGTCTCCCCCTCGGTGGCAATGCGGAAGCGCCTGATGTCGATCAGCAGCTGATAGTCCGCCTGCCCGAGATCGGCCGTGCGCAACGGCGCGTGGGCGATGTCGTAGTTCTCGAAACTGTCGATCAGACGCGCCTGTATCAGCTTGGGAATGCTGTCGGCCCAGAGGAAGTCCGCAAAGCCCGGATTATCGCCGCCCGGCGCGAACAGCATGCGCTGGGTCTGGAGCATGGCGACCGCTGTCGGCTCGGGGATGGCCAGTGACGCCGAGAGCGTCTTGCCGCCCGGACCGAGGTTCTGCGGCGTGCGCAGATCATAGGTGACTTTCTGCGCCGGCGTTCCGCCGCCGGTCATCTTCTCCAGGCCCGCCAAAATGCCGTCGATCTTGCCGGTGTTGCGCGCAAGCCCGTCTGAGAAGGTCTTGAGATTGGCGATGGTGTCCTTCAGCGGGCCCGAATTGTCCTCCAGCACGGTGTCGACCCGCCGCAGTGCATCGCGCGCGGCCTGCGTCATGCTCTGGCCCGCACCGGCCTCGGCAATCAAGGTCGGGGGCTCGCCGGATTTAGTGACGATGACGCCTCCCTCCAGCGTCACCACCGGCACGCCGGTCAGCCCCTGGAAATCGAGCCCGACCCTGCTGTCGGCACGCACCGGCGTGGTTGAAGCAACCGAGATCGTCGCATTGACGAAACGTGGATTATCCGGCGCAAGCCCGAGCTGGGTGACCTCGCCGACGCGGATGCCGTTGAACAGCACGCCGGCGCCGACCAGAAGACCGGGCACCGGGCCCTGGAATTGCACGTGATAGCTCGTGCGCGGCCCGATGCCGCCGGTGTTGTTCAGCCAGTAGACGAAGCCGAACACCGCGAGGATCGCGGCCAGGACGAAACTGCCGATCAGCACGTAGGGAGCGCGGGTTTCCATGTCTCATCTCATCTCGTGTTGCAGCATCTGCGAGCGCTTGCCGTGGAAATAGGCGCGCACCCAGGGATGCTCGGATTGCAGCAGTTCGCGCATCGGACCGATCGCCACGATCTTGCCGTCGGCGAGCGCGGCGACCCGATCGCAGACCGTTGTCAGGCTCGCCAGATCATGGGTGACCATGAACACGGTGAGGCCGAGGGTTTTTTGCAGGGTCCCGATCAGCGCGTCGAAATCGCCCGCCGCGATCGGATCGAGGCCCGAGGTCGGCTCGTCCAGGAACAGGATCGGCGGATCAAGCGCGAGCGCGCGCGCCAGCGCCACGCGCTTGGTCATGCCGCCGGATAGCTCCGCCGGATATTTATCGGCGTCCTGCGCCTGCAGCCCGACCATTTCGAGCTTGGCGATCGCGATCTCGTCCATCAGCTCCTGCGACAGGACGAGATTTTCACGGAGCGGAAACTGGATGTTCTGCCGGACCGTCAGCGAAGAGAACAGCGCGCCCTGCTGGAACAGGATGCCCCAGGTCGTGGCCGCGCCTTCGGTGCCGCCGCCGATTGGCCGTCCCGTAACCTCGATGGTCCCGCCTTGGCGCGGGATGAGGCCGATGATGGTTCGCATCAGCACCGACTTGCCGCCACCGGACGCCCCCACGAGCCCGAGGATCTCACCCCGGCGTACGTCGAGCGTCAGATGATCGAGCACGGTCTGCCGGCCGAAGCCGACCACGAGGTCGCGGACGCGGATCGCGAACTGCTCTTGCGATTCGCCCATGATCACATTCCGATCGAGGCGAAGAAGATCGCGAACAGGCCGTCGAGCACGATCACCAGGAAGATCGACTTGACCACCGACGTCGTGGTCTGTCGTCCCAGCGACTCGGCGCTGCCCTTCACGCGCAAGCCCTCGCTGCAGGCGACTACTCCAATCACCAGCGCCATGAACGGCGCCTTCAGGATGCCCACCTCGAAATGGGTGACCGAGATCGCCTCGTGCAGCCGCGCGATGTAGATCGCCGGCGCCATACCGCCGTAGAACTGCGCGACCAGGCCGCCGCCATAGAGTGCGGCAATCGATCCGATGAAAGCAAGGATTGGCAGCGCAATCACCAGGGCCGCAACCCGCGGCAGAATCAGAACATGGACGGGATCGAGTCCCATGGTCGAGAGCGCATCGATCTCCTCGCGCATCTTCATCGAGCCGAGCTCGGCGGTGTAGGCGCTTCCCGAGCGCCCGGCGACCATGATGGCGACGATCAGCACGCCAAGCTCGCGCAGCACCAGGATGCCGACCATGTCGACGGTGTAGGACTCCGCGCCGAACCTGCGGAAATGGAAAAATCCCTGCTGGGCGATGATGGCGCCGATCAGGAAGGTGATCAGCACAACGATGGGGATGGCCTGCCAGCCTATGCGGTAGAGCTGATAGATCAGCGATGTCAGTCGCAGCGAGCGCGGCCGGCGCAGCACGCCGATCAGGGCCATGAACAGCGCGCCCAGCATTTGAAGAAAGATCGTGATGTCTTCGCGCGCGCCGACCGTTGACTTGCCGAGATCGTTCAGCCCCAGCAGAACAGGGTTGGGTGCAGGCGCCGGCGGCGGGGTGTGGCGGTTGACCTGGCGCACCTCGTCCATCAGGCCACTGAAATGGTCGGCGACACCGACAAATTCGGCCGGTCGACCGGATGATGAGGCCCTGCGCGATAGCTTTTCCAGGACCCAGGCGCCGAGCGTGTCGAGCGCACTGACGCCCGACAAGTCCAGCGTCACGGCTCTGGATCGATCGACGTCCGCCCCGACCGACCGGGACAACGTCTCCAGCATCGACACGTTCGCGGCAATCCACGGCCCTTCCGGGCACAATTTCAGCTCTTCGCCGGAGGGCCTCGCCAGCAACAGCGGTTCGGAGTTCACGATTCCACCTCATCGGGACAACCGGGGCCCGTTCAGCCGGCAGTTCTAGGCCAGCATGGGGCGGCCGGCTTGACCTGTCTCAAGGCCAGCTGTAGCGGCGCACTCAGAGCTTCAGCCTGACATCGCAGATATCCGGCTCGGTCGGATCCGGCTTCACATCGAAGCCGAGCTGGCGACACATCTCCAGCATCGTGGTGTTCTCCCTGAGAACATCACCGGAGATCGCTTTGAGGCCCTCCGATCTCGCGTAGTCGATGATCAGCTGCATCAGGGCCCATCCCAGCCCCCTGCCCTTGAGATCGGACCGCAGCAGGATCGCATATTCACCGCTCTCGTAGACCGAGTCCGAATGGAGTCGGACCACGCCGACCATCTCACCGGTCGCCTCGTCGAATGCGATAAAGGCCATCGCGCGCGCATAGTCGAGCTGGGTCAGGCGCGCGATGAACTCGTGGGTGAACTCCTTCATCGGCGCGAAGAAACGCAGACGAAGGTCGTACGCCGTGACATGACGCAGGAATGCGTGGATGGTCGGCTCGTCCTCCGGACGCAGGGGCCGCGCGAAGATCCGCCAGTCCTCCTTGAGCTTGAGGTGGCGCTCCCATTGCGACGGATAGGCCCGAACCGCGAAGTTGGCGGCGCCGGAGCCGGCAAACTTCCGTTGCGGCGGCCCGACCGCGACGCGGGCATCGACCGCGGTCACGCCGGTTTCATCCGCCAGCAGCGGATTGACGTCGAATTCGCGGATCTCGGGAATGTCGGCGGCCATCTGCGCCAGCTTGACCAGGACCATGGCGACGGCGTCGGGCTTCACCGCCGGCACGTCCCGGTAAGCGCGAAGCAGCCGGGACACGCGCGTGCGGTCGATCAGGTCGCGGGCCAGTTGCAGATCGAGCGGCGGAAGCGCAAGCGCCTTGTCGTTGATGATCTCGACCGCGGTCCCGCCGCGGCCGAACACAACGACCGTGCCGAAGGTCGGATCGTCGGCGAGGCCCAGAATCAACTCGCGCGCCTTCGCCTTCACCACCATCGCCTGCACGATGACGCCCTCGATGCGAGCTTCGGGACGCAGCTTTCTCGCCCGAGCGATAATGTCGGTGGCAGCGGTGCGCACCGCCTCAGGCATGGTGAGATTGAGCACGACGCCGCCGACATCGGATTTGTGGACGATGTCGCGCGACATGATTTTCAGCACGACGGTGCCGCCTTGCGCGAAGATTTCTTCCGCGTAGGCCACCGCCTGCTCGACATCGGCCGCCGCGTATGTGGGCACCATCGCGATATCGTAGGCTTCGAGCAGGTGCTTGATCTCGACGGGTTCGAGCCATTGGCGGCCGTCCGCGATGGCAGCAGCTACGATCTGTCTTGCGGCACGTGCGTCCGGCACGAACGTGTCGGGCATTGCGGGTGGGACCTGGCTCAGTTCCTCCACGACTTCGCGGTGCCTCACGAGGTACATGAAGCCGCGCACGGCGTCATCCTCGGTCGGATAGTTCGGGATGCCGGCGCCGGACAGTGTTTCGATGATGTTCTGGTCTGCTCCGATCCACGAGGCGAGCACGGGCTTGGCCCAACTGCGGTGCTTCTCGCGATATGCCTTGACTCGTTCGGTCACCATCGTTGCGATATCGGCAGCCGAGGCGATCGCGGTCTGCACGTTGAGGACGAGGACCGCATCGTTGTCGGGATCGGCAAGCAACACGTCGAGCGCCGCCGCATAGCGCGACGCATCGGCGTCGCCCACGATGTCGACGGGATTTGCGCCGGACCAGGTCGGCGGCAGCACCTCGTCGAGTTTCTTGCGCGCGTCCGCCGAGATGGTCGCCGGAATGCCGCCGAGCTCGACCAATCGGTCAATAGCGAGAACACCGATGCCGCCGCCATTGGTCAGGATGGCGAGGCGCTTTCCCGCCGGCGACTCGACGCGGCCGAGCGTCTCGGCGCAATCGAACAGCTCGCGCAGATCAGAGACCCGCAGGACACCCGCGCGGCGGAACGCCGCGTCGTAGACGGCGTCGGCGCCCGCAAGCGCACCGGTATGGGTGGCAGCCGCCCTCGCGCCCTGCGCCATTCGCCCGGACTTCACCACGACGACGGGCTTCACGCGCGCCGCAGCGCGCGCGGCCGACATGAACTTGCGCGCGTCCTTGATAGCTTCGATGTAGAGCAGAATCGCGCGGGTCTTGTGATCCATCGCGAAATGGTCGAGCAGATCGGCAAGATCGACGTCGATTTGATCGCCGATCGAGACGATGCCGGAGAAGCCGACGCCGCGCTGCGCGGCCCAATCGACCATGCCGGCCGCGATCGCCCCCGATTGCGAGATCAGCGCGAGATTCCCGGGCCCCGGCATGTGCGCGGCAAAACTCGCGTTGAGGCTCACGCCGGGCATCATAATGCCCAAGCAGTTCGGCCCGATCAGCCGCATGCCGTATTTGCGGGCCGCAGTGACGGCGGCCTCGTGCAGGGACCCCGGTCCGTGGCCGAGCCCGGCCGAGACGATCAGGGCACCCGCCGAGCCGCGCCGCCCGGCTTGATCGACAATGCCGGGAACCGCGCGCGCCGGCGCGGTGATGATCACAAGCTCGGGCAAGAACGGCAATTGATCGAGGCTGTCCACGGCCGCGACGCCGCCGATCTCGGCATGGCGCGGATTGACGAGGCCGAACTGTCCCGTGAATCCGGCCTTCCGGATGTTCTCCAGAACGGCGCGTCCAACGGAGACCGGGCGGGCGCTCGCACCGACGAGCGCGACCGAACGCGGCGACAGCAGTTTCTTCAGACGATAGGTTGACATGAAAGCAAATGCGCCCGGTCGGTGGCGGTTCCGATGGTTGACGATCAGGCCGATAAACTGGACCGCCTAGTACGAGAGCATAACCCAGCACGGTGGTTCGCCAATGACGGTCTTTGTCACGCCGCCCCAAACGATCTCGTTCAGGCGCGAATGATGGTAGGCGCCCATCACGATCGCATCGATGGCATGGGAATTCGCCCAGCTTCCGAGCACCTTGCCAATCGAGCTGCCGTTGCCCTTCGCGGTTTCGAACGAGGCGTAGACCCCGTGTTCCCTCAAATGATCGACCAGAGCCGTGCCGGATTGCACGATCGCGTCGGACTTGTCGTCCGCCACGGTCACCACGCGGACCAGGGCTGCTGCCTGAAGGATAGGCAGCGCATCGCCGACCGCCCGCGCCGCACGCGCCGAGTGATCCCAGGCGATCATGACGTTCTCGAATTCCGGTCGCAGTTCGTCCACATGCTGCTCCGGGCAAAGCAGCACTGGCCGCCCGGATTCGAACAGGAGCGTCTCGATGATGTGCTCGGTTCGGCTGTCGTGCGGCTTCACGGGGAGCAGCGTGAGATCGCTGAAGCGTCCGTGTTCGGCCAGGACTGACGCGATCTGGTCTGCCGGCACCTTGGCCGACCGGCTTTGGGCGCGAATGCCGGTGCGGGAGGTTGCGCGGGTGAACGCATCCAGGAGATGCTGACTGTCGCCCGCCCCAAGCGAGCCGTTTGCCTCGGCCGCATCGGGGAGCATCACCTTCGGCCGCACGAAGGCATCCTCCTCGAGTGCAACCGCGGTGATCCTGGCGCCGAGGTCGGCGGCAACGGCCACGCATTTCTCGATCGCCGCAAGGGCCGGGCCGCGTGGCTGGCCGACGAGCGGCAGAAAGACGTCCTTGATGGGCATCGGGATTCTCCTCAGGCGCCAGAATAGGCCGGCTTTGGTCGGGACGCTTGATCCTCGTCAAGCCCGGGAACTGCGACCGCTCGGAAGGAGACAGGCGTTGACTGAAGCCAAGGACTGGCCGCGATCTGCTTCTATGGATTACCCTGTTCGCCCGCGAGCCGCCTTCCGACGCATCTGGACGTACCAGCTGAATGACAGACGATTCTGCGACCCAGGACCGGATCTTTGCGGCGCTCACCGATTCCGCGGGTCATCCGAACGTGAGGCGGATCGATACGCACGCAGCTTCGGTCTTTCTTGAAGGCAGACGCGCTCTGAAGATCAAGCGCGCCGTGCAATTTCCATTCCTCGATTACTCCACGCTCGAGAAGCGCAAGGCGGCGTGTGAGGAGGAGATCAGGATCAACCGGCCGCTGGCGCCGCAGATCTATCACCGCGTCGTGGCGATCACGGAAGAGCCCGATGGATCGGTGAAGGTGGACGGAAGCGGCCGGCCGATCGAGTATGCGGTCGACATGTTGCGCTTCGACGAAAGCCGGACGCTGGATCATCTGGCCAAGGCCGGAGCGCTGGATGACACTTTTGCCTCGGCTGTCGCCGACGCGATCGCGGCTTCGCATGCGCAGGCTGTTCGCGCCGACGGCTACGCATGGGTTTCCTCCATCCCCGGCCTGATCGATGGCAACAGCAATGGCCTGCGGACCGGCAATCATTTCGAAGCCGAAGAGATCGCAGAACTCGGCAGAGACTCGCAAGCAATGTTCCTCCGCCTCCGGCCTTTGGTCGAAGAGCGCGGCCGTCAAGGCTTCGTGCGCCGGTGCCATGGCGACCTGCATCTTGCGAACATCGTGTCGATCGACGAGCGGCCGGTGCTATTCGACGCGATCGAGTTCGACGCCCGGATGGCAACCACCGACGTGGTCTACGATCTCGCATTCGGATTGATGGACCTATTGCACCACGATCAGCCACGCGCGGCCAATATCGTGCTGAACCGCTATCTCGCCGCGACTCCGGTCGAAAATCTCGACGCGCTCTCCGCACTGCCGCTGTTCATGTCCGTCCGGGCGGCGATCCGCGCCCAAGTCGCGCTGGCACGGCTGAAGCCGCCGCATTCCGGTGATCCCAGTATTCTCGACGGTGCACGGCGCTATTTTGGCCTCGCCCGCGCGCTGATCCAGCCGCCCGCTCCCCGACTGATTGCAATCGGCGGATTGTCAGGCACCGGAAAGACGATTTTGGCACGCGCGCTCGCGCCGGACGTTGCGCCGCAGCCGGGCGCCGTCGTGCTGCGCAGCGACCTCGTCCGCAAGCAGATGTTAGGGGTCGAGGAAACGGACCGGCTGCCGGCATCCGCATACACACCCGAGGTCACGTCCCGCGTCTACGACACGTTGGCTCAGCACGCCGGGCGGGTGCTGGCGCAAGGCCATTCAGCGATCATCGACGGCGTGTTCGCCCGTGAGGACGAACGAGACGCGGTTGCCGCACTGGCGCGCGAGCGCAACGTGCCGCTGAGCGGCCTATTTCTGGTTGCAGACCTCCCGACCCGGCAGGCGCGGATCGGGGGCCGCCGGGGCGACGCATCCGACGCCACGCAAGAGGTTGCCGCGTTGCAAGAGCACTATAATATCGGCCATGTCGGTTGGGCGACCATCGATGCATCCGGGACGCAAGAGCAGACGCTCCAGAACTGCCGGGACGCGATCGCCGAGAGCAAGTAAGGCAATCTGCAAATGGCGCGACCCAGCACGAGTTCGACGGCCGCGCGCGTCAAGCCTGCGGCGAGGCGCAATGCCCTGCCTGGCCGCCTCAGCCCCGGCATGGTCTGCGACACGGCGTTCCGGATCATCGCCCGCCGTCACCTCGCCGCCGTTCGCGCCCAGCATGACGGCACCTGCCGCGGCGATCCCGAGGCACTGCACCAGATCCGGATTGCACTGACGCATCTGCGCACCGCCATCCGCTTCTTCTCGCCGATGGTCGATGACGCCCTTCGCCCGGAGGTCTGGACCGAACTGAAATGGCTGAATAGCCAGCTCGGCGTGGTACGGGACCTCGACGTGGCGATCGAACGGGTCATCGCCGAAAGTGGCGGCGAGTTGACCGTGATTGCCGAGCTCCAGCACTGGGATGAGAAGCGCGCCGAGAGCCATCGCCAGTTGGCGCGCGCGCTGCAATCCGCGCGGTATCGCCATCTCGTCGAGCAGACGTCAGCCTGGATCGAGAGCGGCCCCTGGTCGACCCGGCGCAGCAAGGAAGCTATCAGGCTACGCCGGTGCACGCTCGCCGACCACGCAACAGCGAAACTCACGGAATGGGAAAAGACGCTGCTCAAGAAAGCGCGAAAATTGCGCGAGCTCGACGTCGAGAAACGGCACAAGCTGCGGCTTCTCAACAAGCGGCTGACCTATTCGATCGAGTCGCTCGAGGACCTGTTCGCAGACGAGTCGCTGACAAAGCAGCAGTCGATCCTCAAGCAATTGCGCAAGGCGCAAAAGTCCCTCGGACGATTGAATGACGATGCGCGAGGGCAAACCTTGGCGGCGTCATTGAACGAGGCCGTTCCCGAGGCGGGCATTCGCTTCCTCAACCGCAAGCGCGAAAAGAAACTGTTGCGGACCGCCTCGCGCGCCTACCGGAAACTCGACAAGGCCAAGCCGTTCCGCTCCGCCGACCTTGCGCCGAATGCGGAGCCTGAGGATTAGACACTCTCGCCAAGACGAGTTGGGCCAGCCGTCGGCTCAGCGCGGAATGACGGCGGTGGCTTCGATTTCGACGCGCGCCGCCTTCTCGACGAGCCGGACGACCTGAACCAGCGCCATCGCCGGGTAGTGCGCGCCGAAGATCGCGCGGTAGGCCTTGCCGAGCTCTTTCAGGTTCGTCAGGTACTCGTCCATGTCGACGACGTACCAGGTCAGGCGCACCAGATGCTCGGGCTGCGCGCCGGCCTCCGCAAGGATCGCGGCGATGTTGCCTAGGGTTTGGCGCACCTGCGCGACAAAACCCTCCGCGAGACGCTCCTCGTCATCCCAGCCGATGACGCCGCCAGTGACGACGATGCGTCCCTCGGCGGCCATGCCGTTGGCATAGCCTTTCGGTACCGGCCAACCGGACGGCTGGAGCACCTGCGCCCTGGAGCGGGTTTTATCCTCGGCTGTTGTCGGCAGCACCGCGAGGTGCGGGCCTTTCGGCGTGGTCACTGACAATTTTCTATCCTTCTATTCCGCCGCGACGCCGGAGGACGGCACCGCGGTCTGCGCCAGTTGCCGCAGGGCAAAGCGCTTTAGTTTGCCGGTCTCGGTCTTCGGTAGTTGCGTCACGAACTCGATCGCGCGCGGATATTTGTATGGCGCGATCTCGCGTTTGACATGCTCCTGCAACGCAGCCACGAGCTCGGCATCCGGCGTTACGCCCGGCGCGGCAACGACATAGGCCTTCACGATCATGCCGCGCGCCTCGTCTGGCGCGCCGACGACCCCGCATTCGACGACCGAGGGATGCGTGAGCAGCGCCGCCTCGACGTCCGTGCCTGCGATGTTGTAGCCGGCCGACACGATCATGTCGTCCGAGCGCGACTGATACCAGAAATAGCCGTCGCTATCCATCAGATAGGTGTCGCCCGTGATGTTCCAGCCGTTCTGGACGTATTTGCGCTGCCGCTCGTCGGCGAGATAGCGGCATCCGGTCGGCCCGCGGACCGCGAGCCGTCCCATCGTGCCCGGCGGCAAATCATTGCCGGAATCGTCGACGATCTTCGCTTCATACCCCGGCACCGGCTTGCCCGTCGCACCGGGGCGGATCTCGTCCTCGGTCGCGCTGATGAAGATGTGCAGCAGCTCGGTCGAGCCGATGCCGTCCATCAGCTTGATGCCGGTCGCCTTTAGCCAGGCATCGAATGTCGGCTTGGGCAGCGTCTCGCCGGCGGACACGCATTTGCGAAGCGAGGAAATATCGCGGCCCGGAAGCTTGCCAATCATCGCCCGGTACGCGGTCGGCGCGGTGAAACAGACCGTGGTCTTGTACTGCTCGATCGCATTCAGAATGTCGTCGGGCGCCGTCTTCTCCAGAACGACAAAGGAGGCGCCGATGTGCATCGGAAACAGCACGCCGCCGAAGCCGAACGTGAAGGCGAGCGGTGCAGAGCCGACGAAGCGATCCTTCTGCTCCGCCCGCAGGATGTTGCGCGCATAACCATCGCAGACCGCCAGCATGTCACGGTGGAAATGCATGGTGCCCTTGGGATCGCCGGTCGTGCCCGACGTGAACGCGATCAGGCAGACGTCGTCGGATGCAGTATCGACGGCTTTGAACTCCGGACTTGCATCCCCCATCAGCGCCTCGAGCGAGTCGCCACTGGCGGTGCCCCAATAGACCACGCGCTTGAGGCTGGGGGCTGCGGCTTTCGCTTTCTCCATTTCCTCGGCGAGCTTGCCATCGCAGAGCGCGAGTGTGATCTCCGCCTTCTGGATCGGATAGGACAGCTCCTTGGCGCGCAACAGCGGCATCGTCGCCACCACAATGCCTCCGGCCTTGATCACCGCCAGATAGGTCGCGACCATCATCGGATTGTTGGCCGAGCGAAGCAGCACGCGCCCGCCGGTGACGAGACCAAGCTTGCCGACCAGCACATTGGCGATGCGGTTCACGAGCGTTTGCAGCTCACGATAGGTGTAGCTGACGGCGGGGCTGATCACGCAGGCAGCGTCGCCATGTCCCTGCTCGACCCAGCGGTCTAGGAAATAGCTGACGCAGTTCAGGCGGGGCGGATATTGCAGTTCCGGTCGTGTGAAGATGAATTCCGGCCAGAGCTCGCGTGGCGGAAGATGCTGCCGCGCGAACGCATCGACATGGGCTGTCGCGGCATTGTCGTCATGCGAGCCCGAGATTTGAACCTTGGCGGCGTTGGCCATCGCACGCTCCTTTCAGCATGGAAAGCACCCGGCAGCACTCACTCGGAAACATTTTAGGCTTAAAGCAATTTCGCGCAATAGCGGATTTTGGGCATCCCGTGCTTTTTCCGGCGGCAACGGGATTGGTGGTGCCTCAGCCGCGGACCTACGCCCGGCGGCGAGCGGCCGATTTCTGCGCCGATGCCTTGGTCTTGGCGAGCAGCCGCATCAATTCGCGCACATCCTTCGGCGTCAGATCGGCGAAGAGATCGGCGATCCAAGTCTCGTGTTCCGCGGCCATTCTGCGAAACTCGGCGCGACCGAGTTTAGTCAGCCGGATGACCTGGACGCGGCGGTCGGTCTCCGACGTGCGGCGGTCGAGATGACCGGATTCCACGAGGCGCTCGACCAGACCGGTGACGTTGCCGTTCGAGACCATCATGCGCTTGGAGACGTCGGACAGCGTCATGCCGTCGGGTGCCTTGTCGAGCTGCGCCATCAGGTCGAAACGGGGCAATGTGACGTCGAAGCGCTGCCGCAACCGGCCACGAACCTCGCCCTCGATCAGGGTCGTGCAGGTCAAGAGGCGCAGCCACAGCCGAAGCTCTTCGGCGTGATCCTCCGGAGTTTCGACGGCCTTGGTCTCGGAATCGAGCATGTTGATGCAGTCACTCACGGCCGGCATTGGCGCCCGGCACGGATCCCCACGTTTTGAGCTTCAAATAAATCGACGCCGGCTGCAAGCGTAAAGCCGCAACAATCAACCCCATGCCGATTTCTTTAGGCTTCAAATAATTGGCGCGCCACTTGCATGCACCGCTGCCCGCCGGATGACGACGCTTTGAGCTCGCTTGCCGCGGCAGCAATCATCGGCATAAACTTGGATTGGAGTAGCGGCTTGCAGCGCAAGTCCTGTTGTCACGGGGGACAGATCATGAAGACGCAAATGACGTTGGCCGCAGCCGCCTTGCTGCTTGGCACCGCGGTGAGTCCTTCCCTCGCCCAGGAGAAGATCAAGCTGGGGGTGATCGTGACCCTGTCGGGACCCGCCGCTGCACTCGGCCAACAGGTTCGCGACGGCTTTGCGCTCGGGGTCAAGGATCTCGGCGGCAAGATGGGCGGCCGCGAAGTCGAGGTCGTAGTGGTCGACGACGAATTGAAGCCGGACGCAGCGGTCACCAAGGTCAAGGGGCTTCTGGAGCGCGACAAGGTCGACTTCGTGGTCGGCCCGATCTTCTCCAACATCCTTCAGGCGATCCACCGGCCGGTGACGGAATCGAAAACCTTCCTGATCAGCCCCAATGCCGGCCCATCCACTTTTGCCGGCAAGGATTGCAACCCGTTCTTCTATGTGACCTCGTATCAGAACGATCAGGTGCACGAAATCCTCGGCAAGGTCGCGCAGGATCGCGGCTACAAGCGCATGTATCTGATGGTGCCGAATTATCAGGCCGGCAAGGACTCGGTCGCCGGCTTCAAGCTCGACTACAAGGGTGAGATCGTCGAGGAATCCTACATGCCGCTCAACACGCTGGACTTCCAGCCGGAGCTTTCCAAGATTTCATCGCAGAAACCGGATGCGCTCTTCACGTTCATGCCCGGCGGCCTCGGGGTCAATCTCGTCAAGCAATACAAGCAGGCCGGCCTCGCCGACACCATTCCGGTGCTCTCGGCTTTCACGGTGGATGAATCGACCTTACCGGCGCAGCAGGACGCGGCGGTCGGCATGTTCGGCGGCGCGAACTGGGCGCCCAATCTCGACAATCCCCAGAACAAGAAGTTCGTCGCCGCCTACGAGGCCGCCTATAACGGCGTGCCCGGCACCTACGCCTTCCAGGCGTATGATGCCGCGATGCTGATCGACAGCGCCGTCAAAGCCGTGAAGGGCGATCTCTCCAACAAGGATGCGGTCGCGGCCGCTCTGAAAAAGGCCGACTTCACCTCGCTGCGCGGCGCCTTCAAGTTCAACACCAATGGTTATCCGATCCAGGATTTCTACCTGACCAAGGTCGCCAAGCGCGCGGACGGCAAGTTCCAGACCGAGATCGTTCAGAAGGTCTTTGAGAATTACGGCGACCGCTACGCCAAGGACTGCAAGGCGGCGAACTAAGCCGCACGTCGCGTTGAGGGAGGATCACAATGAAGAGCGAAATCACCGGCATTACACGGGCCAATGAGGGTATCCAGGGCATCTCCTGGAACATTCTTGGCCAGACCTATGTGCCGAAGAGCAACACGGAGCACAGCTTCTCCTGGCATGCGACGCTGCCACCGGGCACGTTCGTGCCGCCGCACATCCATCCCGACCAGGATGAATATCTCTACATGCTGGAGGGCAAGCTCGATTTCATGCTCGGCAATTCCGAGTCGCAGGCGACCGCGGGCGACCTGATCCGGCTCGGCATGGGTGTGCCGCACGGCATCTTCAACAAATCGGGGCAGACCGCGAAGGTGCTGTTCTGGGTGTCACCGACCCGCAAGCTGTTCGACCTGTTCTGGGGCCTCCACAACATGAAGGAACAGAAGCCCGAGGACGTGGTGGCGATGGCCGCCGAGTTCAACATCCACTTCCTGCCGCCACCTCCCGGCGGCTAGCAGGGCATCTTAAGCCCGCACCGCCGCAAGTCCCGGCACTGCGGCGAAGCCAGCCTTGGTGGCATAGCCGCGCACGATCGCCTCGCGCTGGGAATAGCTCAGCACGTTGTCGACATTGTCGAAACCATCAGGCGCGAGCTGCTCGACGGCGTCGATGACGCCCTCGGGACCGCCACGCCTGTTGGAGCGGACGATATCCGCGGTCATCGGCAGGCGCTTCTTCTCGTATTCAAGCAATGCCTGGCGCGGATGCTCGGCGCGCACCAGTGCGTCGGCGAGGCAGCGCGCATCGAGGATCGCCTGCGAGGCGCCATTTGAGCCGACCGGATACATCGGATGCGCGGCATCGCCGAGCAGCGTAACTCTGCCCGACGACCAATAGGGCAACGGATCGCGGTCGCAGGTCGGATATTCGTAGAACTCGGGCGTGGCCGAGATCAGGCTCTTCACGTCGACGTAGGGCACCGAGAAGCGCGCCACATGCGGCATCAGCTCCTCGCGCCGGCCCGGCCGCGACCAGTCTTCCTTCCGCGGCGGCGGGGCATTGCCCTCGCCGACCTTCACCAGCACCGCCCAGTTGGTGAGACGGCTCGCCGGGCTCGATCCCTCCGCGATTGGATAGATCACCACCTTGGCGTTGAGGCCACCGGCCACGATCATCGATTTGCCGGTGAGGAACAGTGGCCAATCCCGCGCACCGCGCCACAGCATCAGGCCGTTCCAGCATGGCGGCCCCTCGCTCGGGAAGAGCGTGTCACGGACCCGCGAATGGATGCCGTCGGCACCAATTAGAATGTCGCCGCGCGCGGTATGGATGTGCGCGCCTGAGCGGTCGAAGAAGTAAGCGGTGACGCCGCTCTCGTCCTGCGTGAAGGCACCGAGGCGGCAGCCAGTGTGGATGGCCTCCGGCCCGAGCCGCTCCTCGACAGCCCGATGGATGACGCCCTGAAGTCGACCGCGGTGGATCGAGAATTGCGGCACATCGTGGCCGGCGTCGATGCCGCGGGCCTCGCGCCAGACTTCCTGGCCGTGACGGTTGAGGTAATAGAGCTGGTCGGTGCGGATCGCGACATCGTCAAGCTGCTGGAGCAGACCAAGGCCTGCCAGCTCGCGCATGGCATGCGGCAGCGTGTTGATGCCGACGCCAAGCTCGCGGATGGTGTCGGACTGCTCGAAGATCTCGCAAGCGAGGCCCCGCGAGCGCAGCATCAACGCGGTGGTGAGACCACCGATACCGCCACCGACGATAATCGCCTTCATCGCCCTCACTCCACTCGGTACACACCAGGCAACGCGGCCAAATTCGCACGGGCGGTCACTCCGCCGCAAGCGGCTTCGTCGCCTCCGCCTTGAGCTCGGCCCGGGTCTTGGGCTTAGCCTTAATTCTCAGCTCCTCGAGATCCTGCCGGTCGCGCACGCTGTTGCGGAAAATCTGATCTTTTCCGGGAAGATATTGCGGCGGGCAGAACGCGTCGTCCGCCCCGTACCAGGCCGCCGCCCGCATGGTGAAGAAGGGATCGACCAGATGCGGCCGCCCGAGCGCGACCAGGTCCGCCCGGCCGGCAGCCAGGATGGTGTTGGCCTGGTCCGCCGTCGTGATGTTGCCGACGCACATGGTGGCCACGCGCGCCTCATTGCGGACCTGGTCGGAAAACGGGGTCTGGAACATGCGCCCATAGATCGGCTGCGCATCGCGCACGGTCTGCCCGGTCGAGACGTCGACGAGATCGACGCCGGCTTCGGCAAAAGCCCGCGCGATCGCCACCGCGTCGTCGCCGCCGATGCCACCCTCGGCCCAATCGGTCGCGGAAATGCGCACCGACATCGGCTTGTGCGACGGCCATACGGCCCGCAGCGCCTCGAAGATCTCGAGCGGGAAGCGCAGGCGGTTTTCGAGCGAGCCGCCATACTCATCCGTGCGGGTGTTCGTCAGCGGCGAGATGAAGCTCGCAAGCAGATAGCCGTGGGCGCAGTGCAATTCGAGCATGTCGAAGCCGCAGCGTTCGCCGCGCTCGGCCGCCGCGACGAAAGCATCTCTCACTACGTTCATGCCGGCCCGATCGAGCTCACGCGGAATCTGACTGTCGGGGAAATAGGGCAGCGGCGATGCCGAATACACCTCCCAGCCGCCCTCCTCGAGCGGACGGTCCATGCCGTCCCACATCAGCTTGGTCGCACCCTTACGCCCGGCGTGCCCCAATTGCAGGCAGATTTTTGCGGCTGAATTCGCATGGACGAAATCAACAATGCGCCGCCAGAATGCCTCCTGCTCGTCATTCCACAGTCCTGTGCAGCCGGGCGTGATGCGGGCGTCGCGGGCAACGCAGGTCATCTCCGTGAAGATCAGACCGGCGCCACCGATCGCACGCGATCCGTAATGCACCAGGTGGAAATCGGTCGGCACTCCCTCTTTCGCCGAATACATGCACATCGGCGACACCACGGCGCGATTGGCTATCTCCATCTCGCGCAGCCGGAATGGCTGGAACAGCGGCACCATCGGCTTCTCGGTGTCAACTTCGAAACCGCTGTTGCGAACCTGCCTGGCAAACGACTTATCGACTTCAGCCACGAAGTCGGGAGCGCGGAGTTTCAGATTGTCATAGGTGATCGCCTTCGAGCGCGTCATCACGCCAAAGGCGAACTGCACGGGATCGAAATCCCAGAATCGGTCGACATGCTCGAACCAGACCAGCGAGACGTCAGCGGCGTGCTGCGTCTTCTCGACCTCTTCGCGGCGGCCGTGCTCGTAGACGTCCAGCGCCGCCTTGATGCTGGGCGCCTTGTCCATTGCGTCGGCCAGCGCGATCGCGTCTTCCATTGCGAGCTTGGTGCCTGAGCCAATCGAGAAATGCGCGCTCGCCTTGGCGTCGCCGAGCAGAACCATGTTGTCCTTGACCCAGCGCTTGCTGCGGATCATCGGAAAGTTGCGCCACGTCGAGCGGTTGGTGAGCAGTTGGTGACCGTCGAGGAACCAGCCGAAGATCTCCGCCATTCGCGTAGCCGACTGGGTCTCGTTCAGCCCTGTCAGCCCGGCGCGTTCGAACGTCTCCGGATCGGTCTCGAAAATCCAGGTCGAGTGCCCGGCTTCATATTGATAGGCATGGGCGATGAACGGCCCCCACTCCGTCTCCTGGAAGATAAACGTGAAGGCATCCAGCGGCCTGGTCGAGCCCATCCAGGCGAATTTGTTGGCGCGCAGATCGACCTCCGGCGCGAAATGATCGACGTATTTGTCGCGAAAGCGGCTGTTGATGCCGTCCGCGACCAGGATCAGATCGGCGTCGGCGAAGCGGGATTCGTCCTCGACGTCCGCTTCGAAATTCAGGACGACCCCCAGTTCGCGCGCGCGCGCCTGGAGGATCAGGAGCAGCTTCTGCCGCGAGCAGCCACAAAAGCCGTTGCCACCGACCCGATGGACCGTTCCCCGGAAGTGAACGGCGATGTCATCCCAGCAGGCGAATTCCTGGGTGATGCGGCGATAGCTGGGAAGATCGTGCTTCTCGAAATTATCAAGCGTGGCGTCCGAGAACACCACGCCGAAGCCGAAGGTGTCGTGGGCGCGGTTGCGCTCGTATACCGCGATCTCGGCGCTCGGCCGCTGCTTCTTCAGGAGGATTGCAGCGTAGAGACCCGCAGGTCCGCCACCGATGATCGCGACTTTCATGGGAGCCTCGCCAATTCAACCCGGCGAAACTATTTTAAGCCTAAAATAATCTCGCGCAAGTCCCCATTGCAGCAGGCTGCCGGCAAAGCCCGGCTTAGTCGCCCCTGAAGACCGGCTTGACCTTGTTGGCGAAAGCCTCGAAGGCCCGTTCGAAATCGGCCGTCGTCATGCACAGCGCCTGAGCAATAGCTTCCGCCTCGATCGCCTCCTCCACCGACATCGCCCATTCCATGGCCAGCATCCGCTTGGTCATGGTGTTGGCAAAGGTCGGGCCCTCCGCGATTTGCTTGGCGAGCAGTTGAGCCTGCGGCAGCACCTGCTCCGGGGTGACGAGGCGGCTGAAGAAGCCCCAGCGCTCGCCCTCCTCCGCGGTCATGAACCGGCCGGTGTAGAGCAACTCGGAAGCGCGGGACTGTCCGATGATCCGCGGCAGGATCGCGCAGGCGCCCATGTCACAACCGGCAAGGCCCACTTTGTTGAAGAGGAATGCGACCTTGGCCCCGCTCGCCGCTAGCCGCATGTCCGATGCCATGGCGATGATCGCGCCCGCGCCGGCGCAGATGCCTTCAACAGCGGCAACGATCGGCTGCGGACAGGCCCGCATCGCTTTGACGAGATCGCCGGTCATCCGCGTAAACGCCGTCAGCCCCTTGGTGTCCATCTTCACGAGCGGCCCGATGATCTCGAACACATCGCCGCCGGACGAGAAATTGGCGCCAGCGCCGGTCATGACGATGGACTTGACCGCATCGTCGAACGCGCAGGCGCGAAAGAAATCGGTCAGTTCGCGATAGCTATCGAAGGTCAGCGGATTCTTTCGTTCCGGACGATTGAGTGTCACGGTTGCAACACCATCGACGACGGCCAGCAGGAAGTGCTGCGGCGAATAGTCCGCAAGCGGTAAGGTCACGGGATTGGCTGGTCTGCTCATACGATCTCCTTGGCTTCCTTGCTCCGCACCTTTGCCATGCGCGCTAAATCTCACCACCGGCAACAGCGATTGCCTGCCCGGTGATTGCGCCGGCGCCCTCGCCGCACAGCCAGAGCACGGCATCCGCGACCTCGCGAGGAGAGATCAATCGCCCTTGCGGATTATGTTTCGCGAGATCGGCAATGGCCTGCTCGCGGCTGCGCCCCGTCTTTTTCATGATGTTCTCGATGCTGCCGGCGACGAGATCGGTGTCGGTGAAACCGGGACACACCGCGTTGACGGTCACGTTGCTGCCGGCCATCTCGAGAGCGAGAGACCGCACGAGACCGACCACAGCGTGCTTGGCTGCGGTGTAAGCACTGACATAGGCGTATCCCTTGAGCCCCGCCGTGGACGCGATCGCGACGATACGACCATAGGGACGGTCCTTCATCCCGGGCAGCACAGCGCTGACAGCATGGACCACGCCCATGAAATTGACGTCCATCATGCGCGCGAACAGGGCGCTGTCGGATTTGGAGAACGGCGCGGACTCGGCGCTTCCCGCGTTGGCGATCAGGATATCGATCGGCTTCCGCGCGCTCGCTTCAGCGATGGCGACTTTCATTGAGGTTTCGTCCGAGACGTCGGCGACGGCCTCAAAATGCGCTGCCCCTGCGCTGACAGCCTCTTCAAGCGTCGCAGCGTTCCGCCCAAGGACGGTCACCGTGGCACCGGCCTCGACGAGCGCTGCTGCGATGGCGCGACCGATGCCGCGACCGCCACCGGTCACCAGCGCGTGCGGCGAATGCGGTAATCCGGACATGCGCTGGCTTCCTTGCATTCTGCTGATCGCTCTTCCCGATATATTTTAACCTTCAAACTTTTGCAAACGAAGCTCGACGCGGCCCCTCGAACAGCCGCACGTCGAAGACCGGCCCGAAAATTGCTTTAAGTATAAAATTATCTCTTCCCATCCCTCACAGGCCTGTTAGCATCGAAGGGCCGAGCAAAAGGATGTCACGTGTCGCAGCCTGCGCCAATGATAACAAAGGACGGCCGCTTCGCCTATGAAGCAGCGGGCGATCCGGGCGGGACACCTCTGATTTTCCTGCATGGCATCGGCGGTGCGGCACGGGCCTGGCGGCAGCAGCTTGCCACATTCGGTGACCGCTTCCACGCGATTGCATGGGACATGCCTGGCTATGGTGGGTCGGCATCGCTCCCCAGCGTCAGCATCGCTGCCTTGGCGGACGCGCTTCAGCGATTCATCGAGCAGCTTGGTGCTAGAAAGCCAATTCTGGTCGGGCATTCCATCGGCGGCATGATCGTCCAGAAATGGCTGGTGCAATCCGCGAAACCGGCGCGCGCGATCGTGCTGGCGCAGACCAGCCCGGCCTTCGGCAAGGCCGACGGCGATTGGCAGACATCGTTTATCGCCGCACGGCTGGGGCCGCTCGATCGCGGCGAAACGATGAAGTCGCTGGCTCCCTCGCTGGTGAAGGAACTGGTGGGCGACGATCCTGATCCCAGGGGAATGGAGCTTGCACGCGAGTGCATGGCAAGCGTGCCCGAGGCGAGCTATCGCGCCATGATGCTGGCGTTGATTGGCTTCGACCAACGCAGCACCCTCAAGGACATTTCCATCCCGACGCTGCTGCTGTCCGGCTCCAAGGACAACAACGCACCAGCCCCAATGACGGCGAAGACGGCGACCTACATTCCATCTGCCGAGTATGTCGAGTTGGCCGGTGTCGGCCATCTTGCAAACCTTGAGCGCCCCGATGCCTTTGACGAGGCCCTCGGCCGGTTCCTGAACTCCGTCGCGATCAACACGTAGGATGACTGCGCCATGACCATGCAAGTCAGCAAGACCATCGGCGCGACTGACAAGGTCGCGCTGGATGCACCGATCTTCGATCCCGTCGCATTCCGACTGAGCGAGGAGCAGGCCGGCATCATCGCGCGGGCGCGCGAGATCGGCCAGAGCGTGTTCGCCAGCCGTGCCGCGACTTACGATCGCGAGGCGATCTTCCCGTCGGAGAACTATCGCGACCTGCATCGCGTCGGCCTGCTCGGTATTGCCGTGCCCAAGAAGCATGGCGGGCTCGGAGCGAATTATCAAACCTACGCCCTCGCGGCAGCCGAAATCGGCCGCTATTGCGGCGCGACTGCGCTCACCTGGAACATGCATGTCTGCTCGACGCTGTGGTCGGGCCCGCTCGCCGACGATCTCGACATGGATGCAGAGACTCGCGCCGAGCACGAGCAGCGGCGCGCAGTCCACTACAAGCGCATCGTCGAGGATGGCGCGATCTATTCGCAGCCCTTCTCGGAGGGCGGTGCGGCAGCGGCAGGCGGCGTCGCTTTCGGCACGCAAGCACGGCCGATCGAGCGCGGCTGGATCGTCAACGGCAAGAAGATCTTTGCATCGCTCTCCGGCCATGCCGACTATTACGGTGTTCTCTGCACCGAGATCGAGGAAGGCGAGAAGGCTTCCCGCCGCAATACGCTTTACCTCGCCATTCCTGCAAAATCGGAAGGCGTTTCGGTCGTCGGCGACTGGGATCCGCTCGGCATGCGCGGAACGGTCTCGCGCACGCTGCTGTTCAAGGATGTGTTCGTGCCGGCAGATTCGGCGCTGATGCCGCGGGGTGTCTATTTCCAGGCCGCGATGCGCTGGCCGCACATGTTCCTGACGCTGTCGCCGACCTATATGGGCCTTGCTCAAGCCGCCTATGACTTCACCGTGCGATATCTGCGCGGCGAAGTACCGGGCATGCCGCCTGTCAAGCGCAGGATGTATCCGACCAAGCAGATTGCGGTCGCGCAGATGCAGATCAAGCTCGAGCAGATCAAGGCAATCTGGTTCCAGGCGGTCACCGAGGCGCGCGCCAACCCGAGCAAGGAGCAGGTGCTGCGCGCCTATGCCGCGCAATATTCGGTGATGGAGGGCGCCAATGAGCTCGCCGCGCTCGCGATCCGCACCTGCGGCGGTCAGGCTATGCTGCGCTCGCTGCCGCTCGAGCGGATCTATCGCGACAGCCGCTGCGGCTCGCTGATGCTGCCCTGGACAGCCGAGCTCTGCCTCGACCGGATCGGGCGCGAGGCACTGTACGAGGCCGGCGAAACGGACGACTGACGGTGGACCTCTGTAGTCTGATCGATCGCAACGCGGCGTTCGCGCCAGACAAGACAGCCATTGCCTTCGAAGGCGAACGGTTGAGCTATGCAGCGTTCGCTGCGCGGATCGAACGGACCGCGGCGACATTGAAGCAGGAGCTTGGCGTAGGCCGGGGCGACCGCGTTGCCATCCTCAGTCTGAACCGGCCGGACTATCTGGTTCTGCTCTATGCCTGCGCGCGGCTCGGCGCGATGCTGGTGCCCCTGAACTGGCGTCTGGCTGTCGCCGAGCAGCTTTTCATCCTCAATGATGCCGGCGCCAAGGTCCTGGTGCTCGAGCAGGCCTTTGAGGGAATTCTTGCCGAGCTCGAGGGCACTGCAATTGTCGGGCTCGATTTCGAGCCGCCTCACGGCACGACGTTCGAAAACCTGTTGGCTCGGAGCCGGGGCACCGGCCGCAACCCGCACACCGATCTCTCCTGCCCGCTCCTCATTGTCTACACATCGGGAACGACCGGACGACCGAAAGGCGCGGTGCTGCGCCAGGAGGCGTTGTTCTGGAACGGCGTCATGAGCCAACACATGCACAACATGACGTCTGACGACCATGTGCTGACGCTGCTGCCGTTCTTCCACGTCGGTGGCCTCAACATCCAGACCACGGCGGCGCTCCAGCTGGGCGCGATGGTCACGGTTCACGCACGCTTCACGCCGGACACCGCGCTTGCAGCCATCGAACGGGAGCGGCCGACCTTGACCGTGATGGTGCCGGCGATCATCCAGGCCGTAAGCGAGCATCCCGCCTGGACCACGACCGACCTTTCGTCACTCAAAGCCGTCGCGACCGGCTCGACCATCGTGCCGCCGCATCTGATCGACCGTTTCGTCGCGCGTGGCGTCCCGGTGCTCCAGGTCTACGGCTCGACGGAAACATGCCCCATTGCAGTCTACACCCGGCTTGGTGGCGATCTCTCGCGCGCGGGCTCGACCGGACTTGCCGGCCTGTGCTGCGAAGCGAAAGTGATTGATCAGGCCGGCAACGAGGTGCCGGCGGGCGCACCGGGCGAGATCGCGGTGCGCGGCCCGAACGTGTTCTTCGAATATTGGGGCAATGCGGACGCCACGCGCGATGCGCTGCACGACGGCTGGTATCATACCGGCGATATCGGCCTGTGCGACGCGGACGGCTATTTCTGGGTGCGCGACCGCAAGAAGAACATGATCATTTCCGGCGGCGAGAACATCTATCCGGCGGAGGTCGAACGCGTCCTGCTCGAACATCCCGATGTCAGCGAATGCGCCGTGATCGGCCGGCCCGATCCACGCTGGGACGAGGTGCCTATCGCCTATGTGATCCCGCGATCCGGCGGTCGACTGGAAGCAGACGCGTTGAAAGTGCATCTCCAGGCCCAGCTCGCCCGGTACAAGGTTCCGCGCGACATCATTTTCGTCACGGACCTGCCGCGCACAGCGCTCGGCAAGGTCCAGCATTTCCTGCTGAAACAGCTTGATGCGCAATCGCGCACGCAAGGAGAAGCATCTTGAAGATTGCGGTTCTGGGGGGAGGAAACGGCTCTTTCGCGGCCGCAGGCGATTTTGCGCTGTCGGGACATGAGGTCCGGCTCTGGCGCCGCGACGCGGATCAGGTCGCAGCACATCGCGCCGCCGGCTCGCGCGTCCTGGTGAAAGATCATAACGGCCGTCATAACGTGAAATTGGCGCTGGTGACGACCGGCATCGCCGAGGCCGTCAACGGTGCAGAGCTGATCCTGTGCCCTGCCCCCGCCTTCGCGCAGACTGATATCGCACGCCTGCTTGCTCCACATCTGCGGGATGGACAGGTCGTGTTTCTGCCGCCGGCGACCTTCGGCTCGATGATCTTCGCCCAGGCTGCGCGGGATGCGGGCAACCACGCCAAGGCGAGCTTTGCCGAAACCGGGACCTTGCCCTGGCTAACCCGCAAGCACGGCGCGTTCGAGGTCGCGATCACCATCCGCGCCAAGCGACTGCCGGTCGGCATTTTCCCGCTCGATCAGGCGCCGCGCGCACTTGAGGTGATCGGACAGGCTTTCCCCGGCGCAATCGAGCCGTGCGGAGACGCTCTTTCGGGGGCGCTGATGAACGCAGGCCCGATTATCCATCCGCCGCTGATCGTCATGAATGCAGGCTCGATCGAGCATTTCGAAAAGTGGGACATCCACAAGGAAGGAACGCAAGCCGCGATTCGCAGGGTCACCGACGCGCTCGACGGCGAACGGATTGCCGTGCGTGAGGCGCTCGGATATGGCGCACCGCATTTTCCGCTCGCCCATCATTATGCCAAGGAAGGCGAGATCTGGATGTACGGCCGCGGCTCGCATGACCGGCTGACCGATTCCGGCGACTGGCGCGAGCGGATCGTGCTGACCGAGCACCGCTATATGAGAGAAGATTTGCGGCTTGGGCTATCGCTGCTGGTCTCCGTCGCCGGCTTGGCGCGCGTGGCTACGCCGCTGGCCAAGGCATTCCTGGCCATTGGCGGCGCAGTTTGCGGTGAGGATTTCGCGCAAGGCGGCCGGACCCTCGAGACGCTGGGACTCGGCAATCTCGACAAAACCGCATTGCAAACGCTTCTTCGCAAGGGATTTTAAGCGATGACCAGCCGAGCCATCATCGCTTGTCTCGGCGCCGGCCGCATGGGCCGCGGCATCGCCGTCGCGTTTGCCTATGCGGGGCATACGGTCACGATGATCGACATCAAGGCCCGTTCAGTGGAAGATTTCGCCAGGCTGCAGGCCGATGCGCTCGGCGAAATCAGCAAGACCTTTGCCAGCCTGTCGAAGCTGGGGCTATTGACCGAGGCGGATGTTGATCCGCTCATTGCGCGGGTCTCGGTGGTGCCGGCCAGCCAGAGCGAGGTGGCACTGTCCGATGCGGGAATTGTTTTTGAAGGAGTCCCCGAGGTCGTCGAGCTCAAGCGGGATGTGCTGGGGGCGGCCTCAAAACAAGTCGGCCCCGATACGATCATCGCATCGACGACGTCGACCATCCTCGTCGACGATCTCTCAGGCGCGATCGTGAATCCTCGCCGCTTCCTCAATGTGCACTGGCTCAATCCGGCCTATCTGATTCCGCTGGTCGAGGTTTCGCCAGGCAAGGCCACCGATCCAGGCATCATCGAGGAGGTCAAGGCGCTACTCGAAGGCATCGGCAAGGTGCCGGTGGTCTGCGCAGCGTCTCCCGGCTTCATCGTCCCGCGCATCCAGGCGCTGGCAATGAACGAGGCCGCGCGCATGGTCGAAGAAGGCGTCGCCAGCGCCGAGGAGATCGACAAGGCGATCCGCTACGGTTTCGGCTTCCGCTACGCCGTGCTTGGGCTGCTCGAATTCATCGATTGGGGTGGCGGCGACATTTTGTACTACGCCAGCCGCTATCTCGAGGGCGCACTCGGCAGCGACCGCTATCGCGCACCGGACGTCATTAGCCGCAACATGCACGAAGGCCGGATCGGCCTGCGCACGGGCGCAGGCTTTCTCGATTATTCCGGCATGGACGTCGACGCCTATCGAGCAAAACGGCTTCAGGCCATGGTCGACCTGCTCCGGCACTTTGACCTGGCTCGCCCGCCTGTGCTCGATCGGACCTAGCCGAAGACGTTCTGAAGCACCCCTTCACGCACCACCGCGACGCCATCGAGCTCGATCGTCGTCCCCATTATCGGCAGATCGAAATGACCCGCCGTGTAGCGGCCAGCGAATTCGTTGGCACCGGTCGAGAACAGAAAGTTGCCGGAGACAGCGCGAATTTCGGTGCCGTTGGTGTCGCGCTGGTCATACATCGACAGCGCCTCGTAGCGCGCACCCGGATTCATGCCGAACCCGACATGCGAGACCGCATAGGCTTCCCGATCGCCCCAGGCGGCAAGATAGGCACGCATCATTGCGGCATCAGTGCCCTCGCCTTCCAGCTCGACGACATAATCGTCCTTCAGTGTCATCTTCACCGGCGAGGTCAGGTAACGCTTGAAGGTCAGGTTGATGTCGCCGGGCGCCATCACCAGCGTGCCGTTGATCGTTCCGCTCTTGGGGAAGCTGACGACGATGCCCCCTGGCCAATGCGCCAGCGTACCGGGCTTGTCCGTCCAGCCCCAAACGCCGACCGTGGACGCGCCGACCATATCGACGTCGAGCGCCGTGCCGGCTTTTGACGTCACCCGCATCCGCTTGGTCCCGCGCAGCATCTTCGCCGCCGCGCGAACGCGCTTCTCGAGCGCGGAATCCGGCACCATCCGCTCCAGCGCTTCGGGATGCTCGTTGGAGATCACCAGGATGCGCGCGCCGGCTTTGAGGATCTCGGGTGTCTCCACCGCATGCATCAGGCCCTCGATGGTGCAATCCACCACAAAGCCGGCCTGTTGAAGCGCCGTGATGACCGGGCCGAGCCGCTGGATCGCCTCGCTCGCCCCTGTCGAGCGAACCGGAACGATATTCCGGTTACGCGGGGTCGGCATGACCACGTGAAACGGTCGCGCGCCCAGGCGCAGCAGCGCGAGCTCCGCCAGGTGAACATTCAACGCACGTGACTGGGTTTCCGAGAGGATCGCCGCGGTATCGCCGGCCTTGACGGCGCATCGCTCAAAAATCTCGCAAAATGCGTCGATCCATTTTGCCTCAATGCGATCAGCCAGCATGGCCTACTCCCGTCTTTCTGTTTCTTCTTCGTCAGTTCATGCTTCGGGGAAACCCCGCAGCAGATACGCGCGCACTGCCCCCAGCAGACCATTGAGGATCAGGCCCAACAGCGAGATCGTGATCAGCGGCACGAACATGTCGACGGCCTGAAAGGTCCGGGCCGCCGTGACGAGCACATGTCCGAGCCCGTCGCTCGACGTGATCATCTCCGCCAGAAACACCACGATGCAGGAAATGACAAGGCCGATCCGGCAACCGGTCAGGATCGACGGCATCGCGGCCGGCAGCACCACTTTGAACAGGATCTGATAGCGCGGCGTTCCCGCCGCCATGGCCGACCAGATCAGCTTCTGCTCCACCGTTGAAGCGCCGTAATAAGTAGACAACAAAATGGGAAAGAGTGCATCCGCCGCGACCAGGGTGATCTTCGATCCATGACCGAAGCCGAGCAGCAGCAGCAATGCTGGATACAGCGCGACCTTGGGCAACGGCGCGAGCACGCGCACGATCGGCCGGACCACGGCGTTGATAGCCGGACTGGCGGCGGCCGCGATGCCGAAGCTGACACCGAGCACGACCGCAATCGCGAAGCCGGCAAACAACCGGATCAGGGTCGCCGCGATCTCCTGCTGAAACGACCATGTCACGAGTTGCTGCAGCAACCTGCCGAAGACATATCCCGGCGGCGGCAGCAACACCGCAGGCGCAAAGCCAAATGACACAAGGCCCTGCCACAGCGCGATCACCAGCACAATCGGCGCGAGCCCAAGGATGATGCTGGTGGAGCGAAGCTGCGGCATCATGAGAAGCTCAGCGGCATATCGAACTGCGGTTCAGACCAGCGCACCAGCCTTGCGCGGACCCGCTCGAAGATTGCATCCAGGCAGATTCCCATCGCGCCGACGATGATGATCATCGCAAAGACGGTGTCGTATTGGCCCATGTCGAGTGCATTGAACAGGATGTTGCCGGCGCCGGACTGACGCGCGATCATCTCGCTGGTGATCATCGTGATCAGCGCCAGCACGAGTCCGGTGCGGCAACCGGTCAGAATTTCCGGCAGCGCCGCCGGCAGTACGATCCGGACCAGCCGTTGCGCAGGCGAAAGCCCCATCGCCGCGCCCGACCATAGCATCTTCTCTTCCACCGCCTTGGCGCCCTCGAAGCTGTGATAGATCACGGGCAGGCTGACGCCGAGGAAGATCACCAGCGTCTTCGTGATGTCACCAACGCCGAGCCACAGCATGATGATCGGCATCAAGGCGGCCTTCGGCACCGGATAGATCACCATCAGGAGCGGATTGAAGAAGGCCGCGACGGCCCGGCTGCGGCCCATCAACAGGCCGAGCGGGATCGAAACCGATACCGCTATGCCAAACCCGACCGCCATGCGGCGGAGCGAGGCCAGGATGTTGATCAGCGCTTCCTTGTCTCCGAGGATGTCCGGGATTGCGCGGATTGCCTCGATCGCCGTCGGAAAGCTGTCGTTCTTTAGCGCGAGTGATGCAACCTGCCATGCCGCAAGAAGCCCGATGCAGGCAAACACCGGGGCGGTACGCTTGGCCAGGGCCGTCAGCGATGTCATGACGCTGATCCCGTATCTTCGACCTCGTCGAACATCCGCTCGATGTCGACAACGTATTTCTGGTAGCGAGTGTCGAGCAGCAGCTCGCTGCGGCGGCGCGGCCGCGGCAGATCGATGTCGATGACCTCGCGGATGCGGCCGGGGGATTTCGACATCATCACGACCTTGTCCGACAGGAAAACCGCTTCGTCCACCGAATGGGTGACGAACAGCACCGTCTTGCGATCACGCTCCCAGATACTCAACAGATCGTTCTGCAGGCGCGTTCGCGTGTGAGCATCGAGCGCGCCGAAAGGCTCGTCCATCAACAGAACCTCAGGATGGTAAGCCAGCGTTCGAGCCAGTGCCACGCGCTGCTTCATGCCGCCGGACAGCTCCTTGGGATAGAAATTCTCGTAGCCCTTGAGCCCGACCATTTCGATAAGAGCTCGGCTCTGCGCTTCCGCCTCGGTGGTGGGCACGCCCTGCTGGCGAGGGCCATACATCACATTGCCCAGCACGGTCTTCCACGGAAACAACGCGAACTCCTGGAATACCGGACCGCGATCCGGCCCTGGTCCCGTGATTATCCGTCCCCTGATCTTTGCAGAGCCGCTGGTTGGGCTGACGAAGCCGCCGACAACGTAGAGCAATGTCGACTTGCCGCAGCCGGACGGACCAAGGATCGAGACGAAGGCTCCCTCCTCGATCGCCAGAGAGATGTCCGATAGCGCCACATGATCCTTGCGCGCCGAGGTCTGAAATACCTGGGAGACGCTCTCGATCTCGATGATTGCAGAAGCCGGTTTTTGCGGCGTCACCGGTCTCACCCTTTCGCTCGATCTCGAAGGCACTACCTTCATCCCGTCTCACTTCGTTCGCGAACCCTGCGCAACAGGCTTGCTGAACATCCGCCAGCGACACGAGCTTAGCAAGAAACTTGCCAGACCAGTGGCTGTTTCCGGCAGGTTCGCCGCGTCATCCGAACCAGGGCCATTCTGCGGGCCCCTCATGTGTGACGGCCCCGCCCGGTGCCTGGCCAACCAATCGGGCATATTTCGCTAGCGCGCCTGCACGGTGACGAGGCGAACGCGGCTTCCAATCGTGTCGGCGAGCAGTGAGTTCCTGCTCGTCGACCAGCATATCCATCCGCCGGTTCGCGGCATCGATCCGGATCCTGTCGCCATCGCGTACCAGCGCCAGCGGACCGCCGATGAAGGCCTCGGGAGACACATAGCCCACGCACATTCCGCGGGTGGCGCCGGAGAACCGTCCATCCGTGATCAGGGCCACCTTCTCGCCCATGCCCTGGCCATAGATCAGCGCGGTGACGCCGAGCATTTCGCGCATGCCGGGGCCGCCGACCGGTCCCTCGTTGCGGATCACGAGCACATCGCCCGCCTTGTAGCTGCGTTCGCGAACCGCTGCGACACAAGCCTCTTCGTCTTCGAAGATGCGCGCCACACCTTCAAACAATTGGCTCTTCAGCCCCGCGACCTTGATCACCGCGCCATCAGGGCAGAGGTTTCCCTTCAGCACTGCCACACCGCCATCTGGCATGATCGGCGCGCGAGCCGCGTAAACGACCTCTCCGTCAGGAGCGTTGGAGGCGCTATATTCTTCGGCAAGCGTACGGCCCGTGATCGACAGGCAACTGCCATCAATATGCCCGCTCTGGATCAGCTCCCGGATCACCACGGCAGCGCCGCCGACGTCGTAGACATCCTTCGCCGTATATTTGCCTCCAGGCCGCAGGTTTCCGATCAGCGGCGTCCTGGCAAAAACCTCGCCGACATCGTCGATCGTGAATGCGATCCCGGCCTCGTTCGCGATCGCCGGCAGATGCAGCGCAGCATTGGTCGAACCGCCCGTGGCAGCCACGATCGCCGCACCGTTTTCCAGGGATTTCCGCGTCACGACGTCGCGCGGCAACGGCCCACCGCGCTCCAGCATCTCCATGATGAGGCGGCCGGCCCGCCTGGATATCTGCGCGCGCTCGGCATAGACACCCGGCACCATCGACACATTGGGAATGGTGAGGCCCATCGCCTCCGACACCATCCCCATGGTGTTGGCAGTGAATTGGCCGGCGCACGCGCCGATGGTCGGCAGGCAGGCGCGCTCGATCCGCTCGAGCGTGGCGCCGTCGATCTCTCCGGTCATGAAGCTGCCGACAGCCTCGTAGGAGTCGAGCACGGTGAGGGTTCGCCCGTCTATGCGGCCCGGCAGCGCGCTGCCGCCATAGATAAAAATGGACGGGACGTTGCACCGGACCATGCCCATCATCACGCCGGGAAGCGTCTTGTCGCATCCGCCGTATCCGATCAGCGCATCGTAGGCGAGACCATGGACGACGGCTTCGATCGAGTCGGCAATCAGCTCCCGCGAAAAAAGGGAGAACTTCATCCCTTCGTGATTCATGCTGATACCGTCGGAAACCGACACGGTCGAAAACTCGCGCGGCGTGCCGCCGGCCTCTTCGATACCGGTCTTGGCCGCTGCGACCTGAAAGTCGTGCGTCATGTTGCAGGGCGTCTGCTCGCCCTTCATGCTGACGACGCCGACCATCGGCTTGGCAATCGCAGCGTCGTCGAGCCCCATGGCGCGCATGAACGCGCGGTGCGGAGCCCGGTCGAGGCCATCCGTCGTGATCCGAGATCGGAGCTTCTTCATACGTGCATCTTCTTCATGCAACGTCCCGGATCATCCTGGACGCGGCGACGTTCTCGCTCGGTTCATTCGCCCGATCGCCTATTGCAGCGGAGCGACAATCGTCGAATGCTTGAATTGCGCGACATCCAATTTTGGCAGCATCCCTGTCTCCGCGTAGATGTCCAGCATCTTCTGGATCGCGGGGAAATTCGGTGCCGCGCCCGGATCGCGGCCGAAATCGTTGTCCTTAAGCAGATAGGTCTCGAGAACCGGAATAGGTGCTTTCAGGACTTCGTTGACGACCTTCAACGTCTCTTCGCGGTTCGCCAGCGCTTTCTTCATGCCAGAGGTAATGTCACGCACGTAAGCCTTCACCAGTTCCGGGTTCTTGTCGACGAAATCGGCACGGCAGGCTTCCAGAATGTGCACGATGTTCGGCATCGCCTGCGACAGCGAGAACAGTTTGCGCGTGCCGCCCTTTGCCTCCGCGCGCGCGGCAAATGGCTGGTTCATGTTGACCGCATCGACGCGGCCCTGCCGCAACGCATCTTCGGAGACGGCAAAGCCGACCTCGACCAGCTTGATGTCCTTGGCCGGATCGATGCCATTCTGCTTCAGCAACAGATTGAACGGGCCTTGGGTGCCACCGCCGATCACGGAGATTCCGACCGTCTTGCCTTTGAGATCGGCGATCGTCTTGATCGGGGAGTCGTCCATGACAGCCCAGTAGACCGAGAAACCACCGGCCTTCTCGAAGACATGCTGCGCCACGATGTAGGCCTTGAGGTTGCCGCCAACCACGCCGTTGGCGAGCGACAGCGGCGCCTGGGTCGCGCAATCCAGCGCGCCGGCCGCCAAGGCCTGCGTCATCGGAGCGGTGCCCTGAAACTGGGTCCATTCGATGTTGTAGGCCTTGCCGATGTTGGGAAACTCAGCCGGGCGGCGCATCATCCAGTATTTGGATTCTTCGGCCGGAATCGTCCAGCCGACGCGAATTGTCTGCTGTGCCCATGACGAGCCTGCGCTCGCGCTCACGGCCGCTGCCGCCCCCAAAGCCAGGATCCACTTCGAAACGGTTCGCATCGTGCCCACTCCGCTGCCCAGGCGCCGACCGGCGCCATCCAACCCGACCGTGGCAAATGTTTCATGGTTCAAACAATCAAGCAAGCCATGCAGGCCCTGCGGTTTCGTCGTGGGATACGCCATGTATGGTAGTGCAGCGACCGCGCGGCGTCGCGGAGCAACAGATGGAGGCAACCTTTGGCTGAAGCGAGCAAGACAAACCCGCAGGGCGTCGAGCGGCTCGGCTATCTCGGCCTTGGGCTGATGGGGACACCGATGAGCCGGCGCCTGCTCAAGGCCGGCCATCAGGTCACTGTCTGGAACCGTTCCGAAGGGAAGACGGCCGCGCTCGTCGAGGCGGGTGCCAGGCGCGCAGCCACCCCCCGCGACTTGATGGAGAGCTCCGACATCGTCTTCATGTGCGTGACGGATGCGGCTGCCGTGGAAGAGGTGATCTTCGGGCCCGAGAGCATCTCAACTGCGCCCGGCGCGGGCAAGCTCGTGGTCGACTTCTCGTCGATCCATCCTGACGCCGCACGAGACCTTGCAACGCGATTGTTAGCTGCGAACGGCGCGGGCTGGATCGATGCGCCGGTGTCCGGTGGTACCAAGGGGGCCGAGGAAGGCACGCTTGCCATCATGGCCGGCGGAAAAGCAGGCGATATCGAGCGGGTCCGCCCCTACGTGCTCGCCATGGCACGCAGGTTCACCCACATGGGCCCGACCGGCGCCGGCCAGACCACAAAGCTATGCAACCAGGTGATCGTCGGATGCGCGATTGCCGTTCTTGCGGAGGCAACACGCCTTGCCGTGAACGCCGGAATCGATGCCAACCGGTTACCCGAAGCCCTCGCCGGCGGCTTCGCGGACTCCATTCCGTTGCAGCTGTTTGTGCCGCGGATGGTCCAGGGCATACACTCACCGCCGCTTGGTCATATCGCTACGATGCTCAAGGACCTCGATACCGTCGTCGACGTCGCGCAGTCGACGTCGACGCCGGTGCCCATGGCCTCGCTCGCAGGACAACTTTTCAGGCTCGCCAAGGCCGCGCGAGGCGCGGATGCGGATGCGCTCGAAATCTACAAGCTTTCGGCCGGGAGCGCTGAACCGTCGAGCGCGAAGTGAAGCACGCTGGCTGTGACTGCTTGTGCTAGCCGTCGGCGAGAAATCGGCCGAACGCGCCGCGCGCGAAGAGCAGCGGCTCCTTCGCATTGTAAGTATAGGCCTCGACCGCACCGAGAAAGATCACGTGGTCGCCGCCGTAATAGCGATTGACCGAGCGGCATTGAAAATTGGCGACGCTCTCGGCGAGCACCGGCGCGTTGCCGAGGCCCGGCGTCCAGCCGACACCGGTGAACTTGTCATCAGACGATTTAGCGAATTTGCTCGCAAGCGCCTGTTGCGAAACGCCAAGAACGTTGACCGTGAAATGACTGGCGTTCTGGAAGGTGGTTAGACTAGAGGAATAGACGACCAGACTCCAAAGAACCAGCGGGGGATTCAGCGAGACCGAGGCGAACGAATTGCACGTCAGGCCATAGGGCTTGCCATCAGGAGCCGCAGCCGTGATGATCGTCACCCCCGTGGCGTAGGTGCCGAGCGCGCTGCGAAAATCACGGGGATCGATCGGCGAGCTGTCGCTCGCGAGTTCGTTGGCCGGATCGGGAACGGCCGGCTGCTTCGGCAGATCATTCATCGGCCGGCCTCACAGCGTGAGATTCTCGGACGGCAGCCCCAGCGCCACGCGTCCATAATTGGTCCCGGCCGCATCGAAATTGAACGCGAGATGCGAGTTGATCGCGTGCGCATCGCGGAACTGCCGCTGCAACGCGCCCGTCGTGAACAGGCCCCGTGCTCCGCTCGCGGCAAACAGCATCGACACCGCATCCGTGCAGAAGTTTACTGAAAAAGCGCCGTCGCGCCGATATCGGGTCTTGGTCGCCATATCGGGGATATGACCCCGCCTTGCATCCTCCATGGCATTCAGACAGGCCGAGCGCATGATCAAGCGTGCAGCATCGATCTTCGCCGAGGCCTCGGCGATCTTGATCTGGGTGCTTTGAAAGTCGCTCAGGCGGGCGTGGTTGTAGGTAGAAATGCGATGACGGACGACCTCCGCATAATCGTCGAGACACGCCTGCGCGTTCCCCAGCGCGACGCCGGAGAGGACGTAGGGAAACAGCGAGAACACGGGGAGCTCATACAGCGGGTTGGGATTGAGCTTGCTTCCCGGAGTCGGACCGCCGTCAAGATCGCCGACCGCGACCGTCATGTCGTCGGGCACGAAAGCGTCCCTGACCTCCACGTCGCAGGACCCGGTCCCGCGCAGCCCCGCGACATTCCAGGTGTCGAGGACCTTGTAGTCGGCTTTCGGCAGCAGAAATATCCGATACTCGATGCCGTCTGCCTCATCGTCGGAGTAGACGACGCTTGCAAGCATGTTCCACGCGCAGGAGGCAACGCCCGAGGAGAACGGCCAGCTGCCGTGGAGCCGGTATCCGCCCTCAACTCGCGTGGCACGTCCGGCCGGAAAAATGAACGAGGACGCGATCAGCGTGTCCGGATCACGACTCCAGACCAGATCCTGCGCCGTCGGTTCGAACATGCCGAGCATCCAATGATGGCTCGCCAGATTGGCCAGATTCCAGGCCACCGAGGCGTCTGCTTGTCCGAGCAGGTCCGCGCAATCGATCAAGGCGACATAATCGAGCTCGGCGCCGCCAATGCGCCTAGGCTGAAGCATCCGGAACAGGCCGGCGTCGTGCAGATCCTTCTCCGTTTCCGGCGGCAGATGCCGCAACTCCTCTGTCCGGGCCGCTCGCTCGCGCAGCCGTGGGACGAGCGCCCGGGCCTTCGCGATCATTGCCGCATGGGCAGGTTCATCGGATTGCGCCGCTGCGGGCCGGCCCACGCTCCGCTCTTGACCAGGCGCCATTCGTATCCCTCGCTTTCATGCATTTATGCGGCGAGACCCTTGCCAAATCAAGCCGGGGCAGCGCTGTCTGAGTATGGCCGTCCTGAACAGGCGCGGGAAGGATGCGATACAGCGAAGGTGGCGGCATTGCCAAGCGATGGTCCGCCAGCCGCGCGAGGCCTGGCCTGTAGGATCGCCCTTCAGGCTCAGCCCGACGTCGAGGGTTTGCCCGACCCGAAAACGCCCTTTTGGGTGAACTGCGATATCCGACGCTCGTCGTAACCGAGCGTATCACGCAAGACCTGCTCCGTGTGCTCGCCCAGCAACGGAGCAGCCACAGGATCAACCGGGCCGGTCAAGCTCATGGCAATCGGCGGCTCGATGTTCGGGACCCACCCCGCCGTACGATGCGGAATCCGGTTCAAGCGATGGCGCTCTCGCGCCTCCGGTGCATTGAACCCCTCCTCGACCGTTCGGAGATAGCCGACCGGAATATTGGCCAGCTTCATCTTGGTCATCCAGTTCTCGAGAGTATCGCTCGCAAAGACCTCCGCGATGGCTGCTCGCAAAAGCTCCTTGTGCTCGGAGCGGGCTTTGCGCGTTGCAAACTGCGGATCGGTGATGAGATCGGGCCTGTTCAGCACTTCAACCACCAGCCGGCGATAGAGCCGGTCGTTCGCGCAGGCCATGTAAAGCGGTCCATCGGAGGCCTCGTACACGCCGACGGTAGGTGAGCCACTCGGCGAATTACCAAACCGACCGGGATTTTCGCCGTTGATCAGATAGGCCATGCCATAGAAACCGGTCATGCCCATCGCGACGTCGAACAGGGCGACCTCGACATGCTGGCCGCGACCGAGCCGATCCCGCGCCAACAGCGCCATCAGGATGGCGTTGCAGGCAGACATCCCCGTCGCCATGTCCACGATGGGCGGTCCGGTGCGAACCGCCGGGCCATCGGCAAATCCGTTGAGCGACATGAAGCCGCTTTCCGCCTGCGTGATCGGATCAAAGCCGGGACGCGATGCAAACGGCCCGGTGCGCCCGTAGGCGGAGATCGAGCAATAGACCAGCCGCGGATTGAGCGGCGCAACAGTTTCATAGTCCAGGCCAAATTTCTTCATGACTCCGCTGGAGAAGTTCTCGACGACCACGTCGGCCTGGCGAATCAAATCCAGCGCGATCTCACGAGCCTCCGGCACGGTAAGGTCGAGCGTGATGCCACGCTTGTTGCGATTGAGGCTCAGATAGGCAGCACTCTCTCCACCGATCTCGGCGTGTTCATACGCACGCGTGTCATCGCCTCCGTCTGGATTCTCGATCTTGATGACGTGCGCGCCGAAATCAGCAAGCGTCTGCGTACAGGCCGGGCCGGCAACCACACGCGTGAAATCGACGACCAGCAGACCATCGAGCGCGGTAGGCGCGCCCGTCGCCCGCGACGAACGTTCCGGCAATTGAGGCTTGGTGGGCATCGACGGCGCTCCCTTACATCGGCTTATCGTTGCCGAATTTTCCGCAGGAGCAAACTTAAAGCCCGGCACCGCGGACTTCGCAAGTCCTTCGCCCGCATCGCTTCAATACGCAAACAGGGCCGGCAGCTGTCAAGCTGCCGGGCCTTGAACGTTCCGTGTTTCGCTTCATCTCGCGCGAACCATTTTTTTGCGTTGCGTGAATCGCGTTCCGCACCACGGGAAACTTGGCTCCTCGTTCAGCGAAGCCACTTTCGCCAGTACCGTATGCGGCCAAGCCCAGGGCACATGGGGTTCGAAGAGCCGATAGCCCGCCCGGATGAATTATTGGCAGACACCGGATTGTCCGTCGTATCCGGGACGATGCTGTCCCGTCCAGTACGCCGTGCCCTTGCCTCGATCACCCGCATCAGCCTGCACTGGAGGTCACGTCCCCGGTGCCGCTGCAACACACCGACTCTGGAGAAATAACCGCCATTTCGAATGTGCGTTGACGGCACGATACCGGCGAAGGCTACTGGCTCAGCGCCGTGATAGGCAAGCCACCACGCCCCTAACTGGAATTGCGGCAAGGGAGCCGCATCGAAGAACGCCGACTGATGCAGATCGGCCAATGTATCGACAATGTCGTCATCGGATGCATCGACGATGCGAATTCTGTACATGAGACGGTCCATTGGGATGAGATGATGTGAGTGGAAGTGCAGAAATGTCGTGCCGATTGAGGCTCACTTGCCCAGCACGACCTTGACACCTAGCCAAACCGCGCCCATCAGCCCGGTGGCGACCTTGTCGCTGAACAGTTTGAAGCCGTGGCCGAGGCCAAGGCTGGCGATCTTGCCCTCGATCAGCCGCTTGGAAGATTGCGCCAGCGTCCGCTGCGCTTCTCGAATGCACACAGCGAGCGTACCGCGCTCGGCCTGACAGGTCTCGACCAGGAGCTCGCCGAAGAAATGCGATTTGCCGGAGCCGCGTCCACCATAAACGCCCTTGTAGCGCGCGGGCTGCAGCAGCGGCTCGAATATCTTGGCCGTCGGAATTTTCAGGATGGACAATGGATGCGCTCGCTCGATTTTTCCACGGCTCAGGCGTCACGATCGGCATCCCCACCGCGCAAGCTCCCCGGGTACACGATGATGCGCTCGATCCGGTGAATCAATTCCAGCACGCCATCTTCTCCGTTCTCGATCGGCTGCGCCGCCTTGTCCCAGCCGCGATCGAGGATTGCATTGGCGGCGGAGACACGGGCGGCCGGCGTTGCGTCGTCGCTGCGCATGATGCCGACGAGCACACGGAGCGCAGTCCTGGTGTGGCTCCGCGCCAGCGAGCGGATTTCGGTCAGGGTGCGCGCGCTGGACGTCTTCCGTCGCGCAGGCGCGCGGACCGGCTCGCTCACGAGCGCAATTTCCATGTCCTCGCTCAAGACAACGTCTCCCACAGCGCGATTGCAACCAGGCCCGCGAGCGCTAGCGATATCAGATAGGCGGTCATCGTCTCTCCTCGACAAAGAAAATGCGCGGCAGATCGCGAATGAGGCGCGATCGTTTCGGGCGCGAACCCTATCTCCGTATCCGGAGACCGCAGCGGCGCGAGCAGATCGCTCGCGCCGCGGGCCGGCACGTTCGCGCGTGCGCGGCCAGCAATGGTACGGACGGCGGCACGCCGATCGGCGCTCCCTCAACGCGTTTCAAGCGAGTGCGTGGCCGTGATGCGTGGGCCGCCGTCCGATTCCGAAAATGGGATACGAAAAAACCCGCGGCGGATTTGGTCCCGCGCGGGCGTTGCGAACTTTTCGATGATGCCACTATGCCAGTGTTTTGCCCGACGGGTCAAGCTCTATTTCGATTTTTGCGAATCAAAGCCGACGGAGACCTTCGGAAAGCCAATCCCAGTCAGGCTGCCGGCGTTTCGCCCGAGGTGTCAACGAACGAACCGTCCCTGCCCGCGTTAAGCCGGTCAGGAGGATCGACCAATGACACTGAACATGACACCGAAAACCTCGCGGGACTTGCCCGGCCAGAAGCCGCGCATCGACGGGGAGCCCGACACGCGAGAGGCCATCATCCCGGACGCTGACGAAACCGAGGACCAGAACCGTGATCTCGTTCACGGCGAAGGCGGAGCCATCGATCTTCCCACCAGGCCCGGCGATCTCTCGAAGGATGATTAGGCCTTGTGCTTTGCACGAGGAGTCCAACATCGCTCGTTCGACCACGCCGTACCGGAACTTACGCCAAGGCGGGCGCGTTTATTCCTTCAGGAGGAACGTTGTGTGATGAGCCATACCGTACTGGTTGTTGACGACGATCCCGGCGTGCTCGACGTCATGGTCGACATGCTGGAAGAACTCGGCTGCAAGGTGGTCAGCGCCCACAGCGGCACGGATGCGCTCGACCGGCTCAGGCAGAACCAGGACATCTCCATCCTCATCACCGACATCAACATGCCCGGCATGGACGGTCATGAACTGGCCGAGCTGGCCAGGCGCCGCCGCCCGGAGCTGAAGATCCTGCAGCTGTCGGGACGTGAACCCCGGCGTGACGGGCTTCCCATGATCAGAAAGCCGTTCTCGTTCGAGGAACTCGCCAGCACCATGCGGCGCACCGTCGGCATCTGCTGAAGCTCGCAAGACCGAAACATCGCAAGCCAAAAAGTCTGAAAGCCAAAAGCCCAAAACAAAACCCGCGGCGGATCGCATCCGCGCGGGTTGAACCAAACTCTTTTTCGATGATGGCATTATGCCGGTGTTTTGCCGGACGTGTCAACGCGGCGAACGCGGACAAGGGATTCCCTCTCCCCACTCAGATATGTGGGGTGCAACGGGCTTGCTTCAAGCCCCCGACCCTGCCGTAGAACCCTCGACCCGAACACCATCCCGAGGGGTCTCACATGCCTGTACTGCTTCCCACGTCCCGGACGCGCGGCCACGCCAAACGCGCCGGCGCCCGCCACGAAGACCACGCCGTGGTGATCGCCGGCGGCGGCCCGACCGGCTTGATGCTGGCTGCGGAGCTCGCGCTCGCGCATGTCGACGTCGCCGTGGTGGAGCGGCGCGCCGATCAGGAACTGGTCGGCACGCGCGCCGGCGGCTTGCACGCGCGCAGCATCGAGATTCTCGACCAGCGCGGCGTCGCGGATCGTTTCCTGCGCGAAGGACAGATCACCCAGCTCGCGGGCTTCGCCTGGACCAGGCTCGACATCAGCGACCTCCCCACCCGGCACCCTTACGGGCTGACACTGCGGCAGAGCCACATCGAGCGCATCCTGGCCGAATGGGTCAGCGAGCTCGCGGTGTCGATCTATCGCAACCGCGAGGTGACGGATTTTGCGCAGGACGAGACCGGCATCGACGTGACGCTCTCCGGCGGCGAGACCTTGCGCGCGAATTATCTGGTCGGCTGTGACGGCGGCCGCAGCCTGGTGCGCAGGGCCGCCGGCATCGACTTCGCAGGCTCCGAGCCGACGCTGAGCAATCTCATGGCCGAAGTCGAGATGCGGGACGAGCCCGCATGGGGCCTGCGCCACGACGCGCTCGGCTTTCACGGCCTCAGCAAGACCGAGAGCGGGCGCGTGCTGGTGGTCGTGACGGAAGCGACGCTCGATCGCACCGGCGTGCCCGGCGCCCGCGATCTCAGCGACGCCCTCGTCGCCGTCTACGGCACCGATTTCGGCCTCCACAACCCGTCCTGGATCTCCCGCTTCACCGATGCGGCACGGCAGGCCGTGTCCTACCGCAAAGGCCGCGTGCTGCTCGCCGGCGATGCCGCGCATATCCATCACTCCGTCGGCGGGCAAGGCCTCAACATCGGCGTGCAGGACGCCGTCAATCTCGGCTGGAAGCTCGCGCAAGTGGTCAAGGGCCTGTCGCCGGACAGCCTGCTCGACAGCTACCATGCCGAGCGCCATCCCGTCGGCGCGCGGACCTTGCGCAACACCATGGCGCAAATCGCCCTGCTCCGCCGCGGCGAGGACGGCCTCAAGGCCGCGCGCGAGGTCGTCGCCGAACTGCTCGCGATGGACGCGCCGCGCCAACGTTTTGGCGCCATGATGAGCGGGCTCGACGTGCACTACGATCTCGGCCAAGGCCACGCGCTGCTCGGACGCCGCATGCCCGATCTCGACCTCGTGGTGGACGGGCGTCCGCTGCGACTGTTCACGTTGCTGTACGGCGCGCGCGGCTTGCTGCTTGATTTTGGGAAGACCAGCGGCTTCGACATCGCGCCCTGGGCAGATCGCATCAATCTCGTCGAAGCGGACTATCACGGTGCATGGGAGCTTCCGTCCATTGGACAAGTCGCGGCGCCAAAAGCCGTGCTGGTGCGGCCTGACGGGCATGTGGCCTGGGTGGGAGACGAGAGCCAACACGGACTTGCGGAGACGCTGACGAGGTGGTTCGGACCTGCCTCAGACTAGTCAGGTAGGCGCGAGGGAACGCGGCTCAAGATTCGAATATTCGTGCGTTCACCGTGCGCAGGCTCATCGACGCTTCCGGCTTGCTGCGGTGGCGTGGGGGCCGGCTGATGAGATAGTGCGTCGCGCATCCATTGGGGTAAACCAATCAGAGCCGCGTTCTCTTGCTGTGGAGACTCCAATGGAGTCGGTGGCGACCGTGTTTCCATTGCAATTCCTCGCCTGGAGACAAGACGATGCGAAGCTTACGAAGCCTCGGGTTCGCTGGTCTCATTGTCGACTATCGATGGATGATCCGGATGTACGATGATGCGTTCGATCCGTTGCAGCAATTCGCGCGGCCGCGCGTCCGTAGCCAAGGGCTGTACCGGCTTGCCCCACCCACGATCGAGAATAGAGTTTGCGGCGGCCACCCGCGCAAAAGCGTTCGCTGTCTCTCTGAACATGATGGTAGCAAGCACGTTGAGTGCCGCTTCGGTCTTGGCTTGTGCCAGGGTTTCGATATCGGCCAGCGTTGGTGCCCTGAAACCTTCCCTGACTACATGCTCAGCAACAGGAAGATGCAGCTCGGTCCTTCTCCTAAATTTGGTCATTTGGAAATCCGTTTGTTTAAATGACGACTCCGCAAATAAAAAGCCCGCGGCGGATTGCTCCGCGCGGGCTGATCTTCAATGATGCCATTCTGCCAGTGTTTTGCCCGACGTGTCAAACTCAGGCGCGGCAGCCGCACTCCCTTAGAGGCAGCTAGCTACAGCAGCACCTGCCGTTCTCTTGAACCGGCGGACAGTAAACGGTGCCGAAGGAACAGAACACGCAGCAGTCGCCAGAGAGCGGCTTTAGGCGCTCGCCGCAGCCTTTGCAGTCATAGAAGAACTGGCAGGCGTCGGTCGGCATGACCTCGGTAGCAGCGTGACCGCACTTCGGGCACGTGATGGTAGAGTTTAAGATCATCTGCGATGTTCCCTGCGCAGCGTCCGCTCCCTTCGACTTCTGGCGCAGCTTCCTGATCAATCCGCGGCGGTCCGCGGCATACTCTTCGATGATGCGCCGCCGGGCCTCGTCGCTCTCGCGGGGCATCACTTCTGGCTTTTCGGGCGGCTTATCACTCATGGCATCATACGAACCGCCCCGCGCCATGCGACTTTGATCTAGATCAAAAATGTTCGATCCTTGGAGCCTCTTCCACCTTCTTCAAGCGCGCGGGGGGCACCGAGTAAGGGCTGCCGGCGAGCCTTCTTCAGCTCGGTCGCCAGTTTTATCTTCTCTCTTAAAACGAGGATTTCGGAATATTCCTTTTGGATCTCTGGGGCGACGCGAAGTGCTTCAAGCTGCTGGGTGGCCAGTTTGAAGATTGCGGCAATATGCGTACCTTGGATGGGGTGCATGGTGATCAAATCCGCTGTGGGAAAAAAACGGAAAGGGACCATACAGCGAACTGCGTTGTGGCGTCGCTGGAAATAAACAGCAACATTGCTGTCGTTTTGTTTGCAGCGCGTCACTGCCCTCATCGCGTGGGCGGAGAGACGGCCCCGGCTTGCAGGGGGCTGGAGGTATGGCCGGGGCCGCTCCGCCAGCTCGGCGGCGAGCCAGCACCGCACCAATTCCGGTGCGACTGCCGCAGTTCCTGAGTTGAGGAGATTCCTGATGGCGCACCAGTAGGCGCAAGAAAGCCGGTCGCTCATGCGACCGGCTCGCCACAAACCTGTGGGCTAACGCAAAACTATCAGCGGCCCAGCTTGCGCTCGACCTTCTTCCGGCTACTGCCCACTTTCTTCACCGCCTTCTTCACGGCAGAAGCCGAGCGGCCCGTCTTCTTTGCCTCGTAGCCAACTTCGTATTTCTGCCCGCCCGCAACGCGCGCGCGGTCCTGCTTGCGACCGCGAGTTGTCTGCTTCTTCGCTTTAGCCATGTTGCTCTCCTTGCATCTCTGAAACGCAAGAGGAATCAAACGGTTCCCCACGCCCATCCGGTTCGCCCAGATTGGCGGAACGAATCCGGCCGTGAAGATTCGAATCAAGGCGTTCGTTGCGTGGAGTTTGTCAGTGGCGTTGCAGCGTCAGCGAAGGCTGGGGGCGCTCGGGGTGAAAGCGCCCTTCCCCGGCTTCATCAAACCGGCCTTGCCATCGTGGGTGGACCGCGTGCCATCCGGAGCGCGGTGGATTCACGAAATCAAGTTCGACGGCTACCGGGTGCAGCTTCATTTGGCCAATGAGGCTGTCACCGTCTACACCCGTCGCGGCTACGACTGGACCAAGCGCTTTAAGAAAGTCGCCCGCACATCAAGGCAGGATCGGCGATCATCGATGGCGAGGTTGTGGTCCCTGCTGCCGATGGCAGCACCGATTTTTCCGTCCTTCAAAACGAGCTGAAGGGCACATCAACCAAGATCGTGCTCGTGGCATTTGACGTGCTTTATCTGAATGGGCGAGACCTGCGCGGCCTGCCGCTGTTTCAGCGCAAGGCCGAGTTGAAGAAGATCATCTCCGGCACCGCAGTGCAGTTCAGTGAGAGCTTCGAGATCGCAGGCAACGAGATGTTCGCGCATGCCTGCAAGGTCGGGCTTGAGGGCGTGGTCTCCAGGGTTCGCGACAGCACCTACAGCAGCGGCACGGGTAACAAATGGGTCAAGAAGACTTGCAGGCAACGCGAGACACTGACCATCGCCGGTTTCGCGCTCGACGAAGGCAAATGGGACGGCATCTATCTTGGTCGCCATAAGGGAGATGATCTCATTTATGCGGGCAAGGTCGACCTCGGATTCGACAAGTCATCTGCCGCAGAAGTCCACAAACGATTGAAGCCGCTTGTCCGCAAGACGCAACCTTACACCAAGCGGATCGCGCACAAGGGCATCTGGGTCGAGCCGAAGCTGCTTGCGGAAATAGAGTACCGCGCGAAGTCGGCGGAGGGGAAAGTCCGGCATCCCTTCTTTAAGGGCTTGAGAGAGGACTTGTGATGGATAGAACCTCCCGCATCCTTCAGGATCTATACGACAGTGAAATCAATTTCACGATTGCCGCCTTTTGGAATGGCGGTTTTCAAATCAACCTCGGGCTCGGTGATGAGGTGAACGGCTTCGATGCCGAAGGGGAGGCCGACAATATCGTCGATGCTGTCGAGTGGCTTCGTGTCGAAGCTATCGAGAAATATCCGGAGAGTGTCTTTGCAAAAACTCATCGACGATGACTTGACATGTTCGGCGGGTGCAACAACCACGATGGTGGTTTACTGCGCCCATAATTGTGACACCGAATTCGAGACCGAAGTTGAGGAACTCGAATGCGGCGCCGGCCAAATCGTCTGCCTGGAATGCGACGGGAGCGGACGCTGCCTGTTTCCTCCAGAGATGGTCGGAGGCGAACTGGCCTGCGTCGATTGCAAGGGGACGGGCCGCCAGTTGGTCAGCATTTGAGAGCGCTTTGGTTTTCCACAGCCACGACAGGAAGTAGCCCGTTGCGCTTCTCGCCTACCACCTATCGATAATTTGCCAGCTTGGCCGGCACATGGCTTTGATCGCGGCATGACCACCAAGTCCCGCCAACATCTCTACGGCACTCAAATCAAGATTTCGGCCGAGCGCGCCAAGGAGGCGCGCAAGGAGGCCGACAAACTGGCTTGCGCGGCCTGGAACTATCGGATGCTTGGCTATAAGGGCCCGGCGCAGCCATCGCCGACGATCGGAGATGCCATCAACGCCGGCTTCCTATACCTCGAAGTGCGATGCCTTGGATGCGACACCAACCAAACCGTGGCACTCGATGTCGTCCGTCGTGCCAAGACGACGCCGGTGCATGAACTTGAGCGCTACATGCGATGCAAGAACTGTTCGGAAGTGCGGCGCTATCCGTATAAGCGAAGCGCACTCGTTGCATTAAGACCAACGAAAATCTCGGCGGATAATCCGGCATCTTACTGGTGGCCCGGCGAGCGCTAAGGATCATCGAACATATGTGCAACCTCTATTCGATCACCACCAACCAAGCCGCGATAGCCGACCTCTTCCGGGTCGTCCGCCGCTATGAAGGCAATTTGGCGCCAATGCCGGGTGTGTTTCCGGATTACCCCGCGCCAATCATTCGCGATGCGGGCGGCGAGCGAGAGATGGTGCTGATGCGCTGGGGCATGCCGCCCCCTCCGCGTACCGGCGGCCCGCCCGTCACGAACATTCGCAACACCTCGTCGCCGCACTGGCGCGCGTGGCTCAAGCCGGAGCACCGCTGCCTCGTGCCAGTCAACAGCTTTGCCGAATACGCGCCGGAGCCCAACCCGGAGACCAAGAAGAAAGACATCGTGTGGTTTGCGCTCGCGGACGCCCGGCCGCTGTTCGCGTTCGCCGGGATCTGGACGACTTTCAATGGCGATCGCGGCACCAAGTCGAAGCCCATTCCGGGGCCGCATCAGGTGTACGGTTTTCTCACCACGACGCCGAATGCGGTCGTGGAGCCAATCCATCCGAAGGCAATGCCGGTGCTGCTGACGACAGCGAAAGAGCGAGACGTTTGGCTAAGGGCGCCGTGGGAAGAAGCCAAGGCGCTTCAACGGCCGCTACCAGACGAATGCTTGAAGATCGTCGCGCGCGGCATCGAGAAGGAAGACGCATTCGCCGCCGCTACAGCTGATTCCTAATAGGGGAGCCGGCTCCCTACGCCCTATTAGACATGCGCTTCTGTCCAAAAGTGCACATTGCTCACAAGCAATCAAGATGAGTAACGCGCTCAAGTGGCTGAATTTGCTCGCGCAATTAAATCCGCCAACATATCATATGATGTTTCCTCTCGCCGCCAGAAGCGCGAGGATTGATCCATCACCGCAAGGCAGTTGCCATCGACCGGGTGATGAGACCGCCGAAATTGCTCCCGCCCCACGCGAACGAGGGAGACGTGCATGCAGAAGCGACGACGATTCAAGCAGACCACGACACTCGACGAACGGCTCGCCGCGGAGGCCGCGCGGCTGCGCGAGGAGGCGCGCACGCTCGCGCCGGGGCGCCGCCGCGAGATGCTGCTGCGCCAGGCGCGGCAGGACGAGACCGCCATGCATATTGCCGCCTGGCTGCAATCGCCAGGGCTGAGGCCACCGACATGACCCAGCAATATCGCGCTTACCTGGTCGGCGACAACGGCGTGTTCCGATCGGCCGAAGCGTTCGAGGCCGCGTCGGATGCGAACGCCCTCACCTTCGCGCAGCAGTTCACGCAGCACGGCAAGGTCGAGGTCTGGCAGCTCGGCCGCAAGATCGCCGTACTCGAGCCCGAGCAATCCCCGCCGGGCGTTCTCACGCGTCAATGATCGCGTGATGCCGCAGGCGTCGTGAAGGTCTCGATGGCGAACGAGAACTTGACCTGCATCACGGGACCCTTGGCATCGCGAACGTCGATCGCCATCGTCTGCCTGCCGCCCGCGGCAGGCGCGGAGAGGATAGCATCGCGCGCCATGTCCGCGACCGACTTGGCGGCTTCCGCCTGAACGGCGCGCCAGCTGGCCAGCTCCAAGCCTTCCGCGTCGAGCGCTACACCGGTGTCGTCGCGCAGATCGAAATAATATCGGGGCATTGCAGCATCCTTTGCCCTAATAGGTCCGAAGCGGACAAAGGTTTCCGGAAGTCGCGAAAAAATCTATGGGAGATCAATGGGTTCCGGGAACTTCGCGGTTCCTACCGCGTTCGTGCCTCTTCAGGAAGCCGAAAGCGACAGGGCGAAACGACATTCGGCCCCCTCACTCCTCCGCAAGCTTCCCGACGATGTAGGCATCCACCGTTTCCGCGAACGAGCGCTGCACGCCGACCGCAGTGCCATGCTGGTCGAGCGCGTCGCGCTGGAGCACGCGCAGGCCGCGGCCGCGCATGCACACCGGCGCGGTGTTCAGATATTGGTCGATGGCGCCTGTCGCGAGCGGGATGGCCTTCGGGTCGCCCCTTGCGATCAGAAGCCGCAAGAGGCTCTGGCATTCGGCCAAGCCTGGCGTGGGACCAGCGCCTCACGCCTGCCGTGATTTCGCCGGCCGCTTGACCGCTGGGTGTGGGTGCCGAACAGCGCCAGCAAAAACGCGACTTCTTCCTTCGAACCAACCTGGATCATGATGATCTCCTTTTCGCTAGGTTGGTCGGACGCAGCCGGCGGGACGTTCGAGACTATCTGGTTTCAGCACTGTTTCAGGCGTGTTTCATCGGGCCGCGCCATGTCCATGGTCGCCTGAAATAGGAACAGCTCCTCGGGCCAAAGGGTTATCGGTGCGTCGGTCCGGATGCACGACCGGCGCCCCCACGGCCTCAGCTCGCCCCCCGGGCTGGGGCCGTTTCTTTTCGACGGCCTAGTTTTGATCTTGCCTGGGCTTCTCCCAAGACAGCTTGTTGCAGCCGGAACACCGGAAGATGGCCATCGCGCCGTCCGGTGAACTCACCGCGTCGATGAATGTCATGGGTTTGTTGCACGCAGCACAAATCGGCCGCTGCCTGGTGTCTTGATCCGCCATGCGCGCAAACGCGGGAACGGCGGAAGAGGTTTCTATCGTTCTGGAGGTTGAGGGTGCCAGATCTTCGGAACTTGCTGCTGAAGCAGTGAGATCGATGCCGCGATCTGCTCCCGCGAACGGCGCAGCAATTGTCGTGTCGTTTGGCTTGCATCGAGCTGGTGCATTTTCTGCCGGTCGAGATCCGTCTCGAAGTCCTCGCGGGTGAGCATGACAAGCTCCCGTGTTGCTGCCCATTCGCAGAGTACGTCGAGAGACGATTGAGGACCGTTCACAAGTGAACACGGGGCGGGATGCCCGCCTTCGACCCAGCCGGTCTTCAGGGTCCGCGCTTCTGCGTGACGAGGCGCAGCGCGATGCCGTGCTGCCAGGCGCGCACCCTCACTGCCGCTTCGCTGCGACCAAGCTCGCCGGCGATCTCGTCCGGCCGCGAGCCCGCTTCGGCCAACGCCTTCAGCCGCTCGTGCTCTTCCGCTGTCCACTTCTTCAACAACGGGTAGCGTGATTGCATGATTAGAAGCTGTCTCGCCTGCGTGGTCGATGCAGGCGACAAGCGGGCGAAACCCGCGAAGTTCCTATCCGAGATTGCTATGAGATCTCCGACGGGGCGTCCCGCGGATGGGCCGACGACGGCGCGCGCTCAAATCCAGACGTCCTCGCGGCACGAATCGCACCGATAGATCAGGATCGAGCAATCGCGCCTCACGTCGAAGATCGAGGTCAGGCAGCGCGTGCCCCTCTCGCATTTGGGGCACGCCGGCCCCGGCTTGTAATGCTGATCCGGCCTCGTTGCCGGGCCTGCTTGCTGTTCGCTGCTCATCTCATCCCTCGTTGGAGGACTGAGTTCCTAAGTACCAAAGTGGACATTCGTTCCAAATCGCACGGGCAGCGCTTCTGATGGAAGCGACGGCCTAGACGCCCCATGATCGCGCCCGCCGATCATCGGCTTCGTCGTGAACCATCAAGCGGGTTTGCCCTGAACGATCAAACCGGCTTGCTGTTGGCGCCCCCCCCCCGCAGTTCGTCCAGGCTCTCGACGGTGCAGATGCGCGCGGCGCGGCGGGCCAGTTCGTCGTAATTTTGCGCCACCTTGCGCAGCACGTCCCGCGTCTCGGGGTACTCGCAATTGTCCGCCTTGGTGCGAAATTCTTCCGCCCGCATCCGCCAGTAGCGCGGAGGGTGCATCCGCTCGGTGCCCATGGGCCACTCCCCTCGATTGGTCCGACTGTTCGTGTTCGTTAATGGAGAGCGCGTCCAACAGTTCCCGCGCAGATGTTCTGGCCCCGATCGCACGTTCAGATTGCGGCCCGCTGGGACGGCATCTCCCGGGATTGGTCGACTTTAGTTCAAATGCAGCAGGGCGGGTTCGCCAGGATGCAATTGGTTCGCGCCATGCTGGACAATGTCCCTTGCGACCAACGCAATCGGGCAAGGGCCGGAGAGATCATCGATGTATTACGTCGCCGCCGCGTTGCTGGTACTGTCGGGACTGTTCTACTCCGCGAGCCATCACGAGATCGGCTCGTTCGGCGTCACCATGTGCACCTATGGCAGTGCGTTCTGCAACAACCCGCTGATCGTCTTTGCCGGCGCCGCGCTGGCCGGCGCCTGGGGCATGTTCGTCAGCATCAAATAGTCCCGACCGCACGCGCTCAGGAGACAAACGTCTCGCCGGTGCGCGGGTTGCGCACTGGCCGGCCATCGCAGTCCGGTCGCGCTCGGAATGCGTGCCAACGCTGCACCGGGTATTCTTCGATGATGCACTTATACAGGTGTTTTGCCCGACGAGTCAAACCAAATTAGCTTTTTCAGAAATCAGCGAGGCGCGCCTTACCCGCAGCCCGGGAACCTTGTTCCCTCATTAGCATTTGTGAAGGACGCGCCCCGACCGAGACCCCTCCTGCCATGACCGACGATGCCGTCAGCCCCACGAAATCCGCACCGTCGCTGTTGCAGAGGCTGGGGCCGGGTCTCGTCACCGGGGCCGCCGACGACGATCCGTCCGGCATCGCCACCTATTCGCAGGCCGGTGCGCAATTCGGTTACGGACTGCTCTGGACGGTATTTCTGACCACGCCGTTCATGATCGCCATCCAGCTCGTCAGCGCCCGGATCGGCCGCGTCACCGGCAAGGGGCTGGCCGCCAACGTCATGCAGATCGCGCCGCGCTGGGCGGTGCTGTCGCTCGTCGCCATGCTCGTCGCCGCCAACACCTTCAACATTGCCGCGGACATCGCGGCGATGGCGGAGGCGCTCTCGCTGGTGATCGGCGGCCTCAACCACGAGCACGCGCTGATCTTCGCGGCGGGCTCGACCCTGCTGCAGGTGTTCCTGCCCTATCGGCGCTATTCGCCGGTGCTGAAATTTCTCACCTTGGCGCTGTTCGCCTATGTCGCGACCGCCTTTACCGTCAAGATTCCGTGGAGCACGGCGCTGCTCGCGGCGGTGTGGCCGAAGACGAATGTCAGCGCCGACTATTTCATGATGGTCGTCGCCGTGCTCGGCACCACGATCAGCCCGTATTTGTTCTTCTGGCAGGCCTCGCAGGAGGTCGAGGAGATGAACCAGGGCAAGCGCGACAAGCCGCTGCGCGAGCTGAAGCGCGGCGGCAGTCTCGAGCTGGCGCGCATCCGGGCCGACACCCTCTCCGGCATGCTGCTCTCCAACGGCATCGCCTTCTTCATCATTCTCACCACCGCGTCGGTGCTGCACGCGAATGGCGTCACCAACATCAATTCGGCGACGGAGGCCGCCGAAGCGCTGCGGCCGCTCGCCGGCGACTTCACCTTCGCCCTGTTCGCGATCGGCATCATCGGCACCGGCCTGCTCGCAATTCCGGTGCTGGCGGGCTCGGCCGCTTACGGCGTGGCGGAGATCTTCGGCTGGCGCGCGACGCTGGAGGCGAAGCCCGACGAGGCGGTCGGCTTCTACACTATCATCGCCGCCGCCACCATCATCGGCTTTGGTCTAGGGTTCACCGGCATCGACTCGATCCACATGCTGGTCTGGAGCGCGGTGCTCAACGGCATCGTCGCCGTTCCGATCATGGCCATGATGATGCTGATCGTCTCGAGCAAGGCGATCATGGGTCGCTTCAAGGGCCGGTCATGGCTCGTCGCGCTGGGCTGGCTCGGCACCGCGCTGATGGCGCTGGCTGTGCTCGCTTTGCTCGGCTCGTCATCGATCGGCTGACTAGCCTTTGACTAGCCTTGCGACAAGGCTGCCGAGATCTGCGAGGCAATGATGAAGGCCGCGAACACAGCCGGCACGCTGATGAAGCGCAGGAATTGGTCGATCGAAAGCATCGCTGTCTCCCCCAAGACAAAAACGTATACGCCCGCCGCGCTATTCCACCCCGTGCGCGACGTGCTGATCGGCCGTCAGAAACTGATCGGAAATGGCGGCTCCACTCATCGTGAGCAGCGCCAGGATCGAAATCACAGCCAGAAATCTCATGGCCGGAGGGTCGATCCCGATTGTGTCCAAAAACGTCAGAGCATGGCGCCTTTTCAGGACGATCCCGGGCAAGATCATGGCTGTCCCCACCGGATTCCCCGCGTTTCCCGATAGAACGTTCGGAAGGGGCTTCCCTGCACACCCCGCCAGGCTTCACTGCGCAAGGCCGTTAGCCTAACAATCGTGGCTGGAGCCGGGCTTGCGCCGGCCAAAGAAAAAAGCCCAGCCGGGCAACAGGGAGCGACATGACCCAATCGTCGAAAGCAACTAGTCTCGAAATTCTCGCCTGCGACGCCGGCTGGCGAAACTACCACTTCGTCAAGCTGACGACCGAGGACGGCATCGTCGGCTGGAGCGAGTTCGACGAGGGCTTCGGCTCGCCCGGCGTCGGTGCTGCGATCCAGCGCCTGTCTGCCCGCGTCGTCGGGCAGAACGTTTTCCGGCACGAGCGCATCTACGCCGAGCTGTTCGCGGCCACCCGCCCTGCCGCCAGCGGCGTGGTGGCGCAGGCGCTCGGCGCAATCGAGAATGCGCTGCTCGATGCCAAGGCGAAATGTCTCGGTGTTCCCTGCTACGAACTGCTCGGCGGCAAGATCCGCGACCATGTCAGGGTCTATTGGTCGCATTGCGCAACGTGGCGGATCAATCATCCGTCCTGGTACAAGCCGCCGATTGAGAACCTCGACGGCGTCAAGGCAATCGGACGCGAGGTGCGCGAGAAGAAGTTCACCGCACTGAAGACCAACATCTTCTCCTATGATAACGGCAAACCGACCGGTTGGCGACCGGGCTTCGGCTCGCCCTTCGCTCCCGAGATCAACGTCGATCGCAAAATCCTGCGCGATCTGCGCATGCATCTGGAAGCGATCCGCGACGGTGCAGGTCCCGACGTCGACATCTTGCTTGACTGCAACTTCAACGCCAAGACCGAGGGCTATCTGGAGATCCTGCGCACCATCGCGGACCTCGACATGTTCTGGATCGAGATCGACAGTTTCAATCCGGAAGCGCTCGGTTACATCCGCAGGCAAAGCCCGCATCCGATCTCGTCCTGCGAGACGCTATTGGGCTTGCGGGAATTCCTGCCCTATTTTCACGAGCAGGCCATGGACGTCGCGATCATCGACACGCCCTGGAACGGCGTCTGGCAGTCGATGAAGATCGCAGCCGCCGCGGAAGCGTTCGAAGTCAACGTTGCCCCGCACAATTTCTACGGCCATCTCTGTTCGATGATGAACGCGCATTTCTGCGCCGCCGTGCCGAACCTGCGCATCATGGAGATCGACATCGATCGCCTGGCGTGGGACCGCGAACTATTCACGCATGAGCCCGAAATTCAGAACGGCCATCTGGTCATTCCGGACCGGCCCGGCTGGGGCACCGATCCGAACGAGGAAGCCCTTCGCGCGCATCCGCCGAAGACCACCGGCGGATTGCTCAACTATGGCCGGAAGGGCTAGAGCGTCTTACGGCGTCACTGGATTGACGGTTGGGGACGTCTTCGGCCCCGGCCGCTCCGGCTCGATCGGGGAGTGCGGTTCGGTCGGGAGAATTTTGGCACCTGCGGCCCGCGCGGCTTCACCCGTGGTTGCGTACATCGCAACATGGGCGGGCTGCGTCTTGGCCCGATTCCATGGTCCGTGATCGACGATGAGCATCGCAGCAATCGTCAACGCGGCCACAATCAACGCGATTACGCCGGGATGGCGAAGCGCTGAGGACATGGAGTTTGCGAAGCGATCCGTTGCCATCGTGGAATCCATAGGCTTTTCCTCTCACAGGTTAATGCAATCGCGTCCTGCGAGTTCCGCCCTTGGCCAAGGCAAGTTCCAAGCCGATACGGGAACCTGGTCGCCCCAAGGCGCTCAGTGTTTCACATCCGGCCGCGCATCGCCGACGAACCGGTCGCGGTTCGGCATCTTGACCGCTGCAAGCGATTTGGCATCGAGCGTCGCATCCGCTCCGACCAGTCCATTCAGGTTCAGGATGTAGGCGGACACCGCATAAACCTCTTCATCGCTCAACGATTGCGGCGCGTTCTGCGGCATCGCGCGGCGGATGTAGTCGAACAGCGTCGGCGCGTACGGCCAATAGCTGCCGACCGTGCGGACCGGCTTTGGCGTTGCGATCGTGCCCTGCCCACCGACGAGCCGGTCACCGAGCCCGCCCTCGCCTTTGTCGCCATGGCATGATGCACATTGCTGGGCGAACACCTCGCGCCCTTGGCTCACCGAGCCGCTTCCCTTCGGCAGATTGCTGCCGTCGCGTCCGATATCGATATTCCAGCCCGCAATCTCCGCAGCCGTCGCGGGCCGTCCGAGGCCGTACAGGCTTTGTGCTTGCGCTCCGCTTGCGAGCGCACACAGCACGATGACGACAGCAATCTCGCAAGTCTCACGCCAGCGCATTGGTCACCTCGCCGTCAGCCGCGATGCGCCAGGGCCAGATCGCGTTATTGTGGTAGAAATAGTTCTCGCCGCGCACCGCGAGCAGCTCGGCCAGAGTCGGCTGCACATAGCCGGTTTCGTCAATGGCACGGCTCTGGATCACGGCAGGCTTGCCGTCCCACTGCCAGGGCAAGCGAAAGCGTGTCAACGCACGCGTCAGCACCGGCTCCTGCAATTGCGCGCTTTGCCAACTCTTTCCCTCGTCCACGGACATCTCGACGCGCGCGATCTTGCCATGCCCGCTCCAGGCGATGCCCGTGATCTCGTGGAAGCCGGGCGCGCTCAGACGTTGGCCGCCCGAGGGCCGCGTGATGATCGACTTCGCCTCCATGTAGAACGAAAATTCACGCGCGGTGCCGTCCGGCAGCAGGTCTGTGTATTTCGAGGTCTCCTCGCGCGAGTAAACCGGCTCCGCAGTCACATGCAGGCGCCGCAGCCACTTGACACTCATATTGCCCTCGAAGCCCGGCAGGAAGAGCCGCAGCGGATAGCCCTGCTGCGGACGCAGCCGCTCCCCGTTCTGGCTGTAGACCAGCATGGCGTCCTCGAGGCATTTCTCGATCGGGATGCTGCGCGTCAGCGCAGCCGCGTCGGCACCTTCGGCGACGATCCATTTGGCATCCGGCTTCAATCCGGCCTCCTGGAGCACCAGCTTGAGGCTGACGCCGGTCCATTCTGCACAACTGACCAGACCCACGAGGTCCGACGCGGTCTTGCCGTAAGGCTTGCTGTAGCCGGGATTGCCGGAGCATTCGAGAAAGTGGACGCGCGATTCCGACGGGAAACGCCTGAGATCATCCATTGTAAAAATCAGCGGGCGCTCGACCAGCCCGTGCAGCATCAACCGGTGCTGGGCCGGATCGATGGTCGGAACGCCGCCATGGTGCCGCTCGTAGAACAGTCCGTTGGGCGTGATGATGCCGTCGAGCTCCTGCAATGGCGTACGGCTGGAGGCCGAGATGTACTGCTTGAGCGTCTTCGAGATGTTCTTGACGACGCCCTTCTCGAACGGTGACGGCGCGCCGTAGGGCTGGCTTCCCATCGGTTCGCCGGGCGCCTTCATCCATTCGGGAATGTTGGGTGGAAGGTTGTCGGTCTCGGCGGCAACCGATGCGCGGGCGCCCAGGACGGTACCACCCGCCACCGCAGCACCGCCGCGCAGAAAGCGGCGGCGAGTCGTCCCCGCGGGTTTATCGTCGGCATCGAACGTGCGGCTCATTTGCGGACCCTCGGCTGAAGCGCGACCCACATGAAACATTCTGCGACGAGCATTTGCAATTCGCACCTGTTTCAAAAACAGGCGATTTCCATCTGGACTGATCTAAATCCGGTGGCGGCGACGGCGGTTATCTTCTTCGCAATGCACAAACGGCTCGTCCGTCACTCGCCCGGCGCGATCGCATTGCTCGGGGTCGGCCGGTCGGCGATCTGCTGGCCGAACAGGCTGCCGATCAGTTCGACCGCGGTGCGCGCGGTGCGGCCACGCTCGTCGAGAAACGGATTGAGCTCGACGATGTCGACTGATCCGACCACGCCGGAATCGTGCAGAAGCTCCATGATCAGATGCGCCTCACGATAGGTCGCGCCGCCCGGCACCGTCGTGCCCACTCCGGGTGCGACGCAGGGGTCGAGAAAATCGACATCGAAGCTGACATGCAGCACGCCGTTGCTAGCCCTGACGCGCTCGATGACGCGGCGGATCAGCACGGCGACGCCGAACTCATCGATCTGGCGCATGTCGACAACCCTGATCCGGCGCGTGCGCATCAACTCCTTTTCGAGCTTATCGATTGAGCGCGCGCCGAACAGGTCAAGCCGATCGGGACCGATCGGGGCACGGGGATCATCGCCGAGCAATCCGTCGAGGCCGGGTTCGCCGCACAGGAATGCCGCCGACATGCCGTGCATGTTGGCGGTGATCGTCGTCTCCGGCGTGTTGTAGTCGGCATGTGCATCGAGCCAGAGCACGAACAGCTCGCGTCCGCGCTCCTGCCAGTGACGCGCCATGGCATTCACCGATCCCATCGACAGCGTGTGATCGCCGCCGAGAAAAATCGGCAGCGCGCCGGTTTTTGCGATCTCGTAGCCTCTGCGGCTCAGGACGCGCGTCCAGCGCTGAATTTCGCGGTAGTGATTGGCCTTGTCTGGGGGCCTGTCGGCGAGGTCCCGGAGCTCGGCCACCGAGAGATCGCCATAATCGACGACCTCGAAATCCAGGCTCTCGAGCAGTGTCGCAAGGCCGGCGGTGCGGAGCGCCGCAGGGCCCATCAGGGTACCGCGCTGCGAAGCCCCCATGTCGATGGGAGCGCCGAGCAAGGCGATGCGCCGGGCTCGATCCGTCGTAGTCCGGTCGGTCACAGCTGTCTCCTGAGATCAGCAAGGTTGAGCCAGCCTAACAGAGATTCGCATCCGTCGTTTCACGGGGGGCGGTCCGCGCAGGGGCGCATCATCTCGGAACAAAAGCTTGCGCGCCGAATTGCTCATTCAAGGCCGGTACCCGCCGTAAAAACCACGGCGCCTGTCGCGGATAGCCAAAGGTCAAGCGACCCGCTGTTCAGAACGAGCGCTCGCGCGGATAGCCAAAGGTATCGGCCTCCGTCACATGATCAGCCTGGAGGTCGCGCACTTGAGCACGGAGATCCCGCAGTCCCCCTCGCATCCCGGCATGGCCGAGCGCGCCATCGACGCAGCGACGGACGTATCCCACACTGTCGGCGAGATCGCAGGTGGCCTTCATGCTGCTGTCGACCGCATAACCTCCGCAATCGACGACGCACGGAAGCCTGGAAAACCCCTCGCGACCGTCGCCGCAATCACGCGCGAAGCACCGCTTGCCAGCCTGTTCGTTGCTTTCCTGTTCGGCGTCGCCGTGGCACGTCGGCGCTAGAAGGACATCAAACTTGCGCCACTTCGGCTTGGCGCCTGAGAGCTTCCGCGCAACGTCTTTAGCGTTGGGAGGCAAATAGCGCTTCTAGGAGTGCCCTTGGCGTACTTTCGGAAAATACCCAGCAGGCGTGTCCCCGTCGGTCGCCGCAGAACAGGGCGACCTGCAGCGATTGGATCATCATCGCAATGAGAGCCGGACCTCCCCTCACTAAACCCATCCTAATTGTCGCGCGATAGGCAGCGGCGTTTTCGAGTGCCGCAGAATGATTGATCCGCACCAGGTGAATACGATTATCTCCACGACCATTTGCGCATTTTTTGCACATCACCCAGACGCAAAAATTGGAATTGAAGAAGCCAAGCTGCTCGCGAAGCAAATTGCGGATGCTCTCAACGAGGCGGGACTGCAGATTTCTGCCCCCGATACGGCGAGTCCAGAAGCTGACTAGATGCCGCTGGGCGATCGTCCAGAGCTCATGTGCGCCACCCTTCCTGACCGGAGATCGGCTGTCGTTCAGCTGGTTCGTTCCTGGCGCTCAGCCAGTTGGGTCCTCAATCACAGCTCCGGCTCTTTCGATCCTCTTCGGCACCAAAATTGCTGCTTATGACAAGAAGGGCTTGCAGTAGCGGTGCACACCACGGACGACGGTCGACGCCCCGGGCCGCACGTGGGGTAGAGGCCGCTAATGGCTCCTGAGTTGTATTGCGGTCTCGACTTTGACGAAGATCAGGTCGCACTCTCGCCCATCCCAGGTGCGCTCTGTGGATCGAATCCACTGCGAAGCGGCTCATAGGAACAATTCAAAAAACCGTGAGTTTGAATACAAGAAATCCGAAAAGCGAGAGAGGGATGTGATGACGCGGTCCGTGGAAGAATTGAGGCGTGAGTCCGAGCGAAGTCGCGCTGAGTTGGCCGCTACGGTCGATCGGCTGAAAGAGCAGGTCTCGGAGACGGCCGAGGACATCCGCCATAAGGTGTCGCCGCAGCACATCAAGTCGGAAGTATCGGACTATGTCACCCACACGACAAAGAGCTGGGTGGACGGACTGAAACAGCAAGTTATGGACAACCCGATGCGGAGCGTGGCCGCCGGGACCGCCGTGGCGGTTCCACTCCTACGCTTGGCGCGTGGTGTCCCCTTGCCGCTTTTGATGATCGGTGCCGGCTTGGCGCTCACCTCGAAAACCGTGCGAGACCGCGCCGCCGAGGTTTCCGGCCCTGCGATGGACAAGGCGAACGAGGTTTTCGAGGACATGGCGGATCGAGCGCGCGCCATGCAAGGCGATCTCAGGGATCAACTATCTTCCGCCCGCAATCAGGCCGCGAGCATGGCCGACGAGGCGCAAGATTCGACTGCCGGTCTCGCGGCGGATTTACGCGCACAGGCCTCCCAAGCCGCCGAGAGGATTGGCGAGAAGCTCAAGAGCGGGGTGGATGCGGCGAAGGACAGTGCCTCCGCAGCTAAGGACGCTGCCGGAAGGGCGCCCCAACAAGCTCGCGCGATCATTAGCGATAATGCCGCGCTAATCGCCGGGCTTGGGGTGGCGATCGGAGCCATTATCGCAGCCGCTCTTCCGGAAACCAAGGTTGAAGCCAAGGCCATGGGCCAGGCGAGCGACGGCGTGAAGCGGGCCGCCGCCGAGGCCGCTCAGTCTGGATTTGACGCGGCCAAAGATGCCGCAATGTCGGCAGCCGACGCGGCAACAAGCAGAGTCGCCGAGGCCGGCCTCGGTGAGCATGCCAGCCGCATGACTCAGAACCTCGCTGACTCGCTCAAGACAGCCGCCGACGACGTCGTCGGAGCCGCTTTCAATCCCTCCCGCAATTCCAATACCTGAAGGAACACACCATGAGCGATCTAGACCTGAGCAGAGGCACGAATCCAAATGAAGATCGGAACGCGGGTTCTCCGAAGAACCTGAAGGACCAAATGGCGGAGGCTGGAGCGACTGTGAAGCAGCGGGCCGACGAGGCCTTCCGGGCAACCGCTGACATCGCCCAGGACAAGTTCAAGGAAGCCGGGGATGCGGCCAAGGACCTCGCTTCGGGGACCATGGACCAGATTCGCGGCCAGGCACGCGAGCAGCAGCGGACTGGAGCCGAGTTCATTGAGCGACTTGCCGGCAATGTTCGGGAAGCGGCTCGCGCCTTCGAGAGCGATGTGCCTTTTGCCGCCCGCGGCATCAACTCCGCCGCGGACTATGTTGAAGATACCGCCGAGAAGATCCGCAACGGCAGCTTCCGCGATCTCCTCGATGGCGCAACCGATTTCGCAAAGCGTCAGCCTGCCGCTTTCCTTGGCGTTTCGGTGCTCGCCGGTTTCGCCGCCGTCCGTTTCCTGAAGGCCTCCGGCGGTGACTCGCCTTCATCGCGACCTGGGATGAGTAGTGGAACGTCGTCGACGCAGGGCGACACGTGGCGCGGAAGCACGTCTTCCACGGGAGCCGGGCAGGCTTCCATGCAGGGCTCATCGGTATCCGGCAACAATCCGCAGCGAACGACGTCCTTCAAAGGCGGCAGCGTATCATGACCATTCAGCACGATATCAAGACAAGCCAGAACGATCTTCGGACCATCTCCACGCTTGTAGCGGACGCGATGGGGCAGTTCGCCAAGCTGTTCCAGAACGAAATCGACTTGGCCAAGGCTGAACTCAGCGACAGAGTGCAGAAGATAACGGGAGCAGCAGGCTTCATTGCCGGTGGCGCCCTTCTGGTGACCCCCGCCATTGTGATGGCGCTGTTCGCATTGTCGGCGGCGTTGATCTCCGCGGGATGGTCGCAACCGCTTTCCTACCTGACATCCGCGATCCTCGCTGGCGCCATTGCGTGCGTGCTGTTTGCGGTCGGCATCAATCGGATGGACGCCCGTAATCTTGCGCCGCGGGAGACCATCCGGCAGCTGGAAAAGGACAAGGACACCGTGAAGGGAATGGTCCGATGAGGAGCACGCAAACCGGCTTTTTCGACAATCTGGTCGCAGCGGCCAAGGAAAATCCCCTTGCCGCCGTTCTAATTGGAGGCGGCGCGCTGTGGCTTATGGCTGGTGAAGACAGGATCAAGGGCGCAGCTCGGTCGACGGCGGCCGCCGCGTCCAGTGTGGTCGATGGCGGGGTGAGCACGATGCGGACTGCGGCATCGGCGATCCAGCGCACTGCGGCGCCGCCCACGGCGCCCGAAATGGATCACATAGGGTCCCTCGATGGCGAAGACACGTTGCAGTCAGCCAAGGACGCTGCATCCGGCGTTCTGTCAGGAACCGCGGACAAGATGAGGGCTCAGTTCGAGGACGGCCTAGAGATGGCGCGGGACGGCTTCGCTAAAGTGCGCGACCAGATTCCGGGCGGCGAAGCCGTCTCAAAAGCAAAGTCGTCATTGTCTGATGTGCTCGAAAAGCAACCGCTGGTGCTTGGCGTCGTCGGCTTGGCCATTGGCGCCGCAGTCGCAGGGGCATTTAGAACCACCGACATTGAGAATGAGTATGTCGGAGAGACCAGCGATGCTGTGAAGGCCGACCTGAACACCCGTGTTGGTGCCGTCTCGCAGGCGTTGCGCGAAAACTCCGACACGCTGTTAGCAGAGGTCTCCGATACCGGCGGCGAGGCTCTGGATCGAATCAGGCAGACCGGGATGGATGCAGTCGAAGCAGCCCGTGAAAGGGCCAAGTCGCCTAATGTGCTGTGACCACTGAAGAGTCGTCGCGACGTCCGCGGCGACTCTTCCGAATTATTCCGCGTACAACATCAGCGCATCATCTAGGGGCCCAGCTCGCGCTCCCGATTCGTGATCAGCGCTCCTCGTAGCAGTAGATCTGCTTCGCATCGCTCAGAAGTGGCTGTTGAAAGCGACCTTATGGGATCTTGATCGCGAAGCTCAAGTGTTCAGGCGGCACTGACGGCGGCGCACTCGGCTGCGAAGAATTGCCGCTCGAATGCTTCCGCCGGCATCGGACGGCCGAAGAAATAGCCCTGGCCTTCCTCGCATCCCATGCTCACCAGGAAATCGGCCGTCGCGCGGGTCTCGATGCCTTCGGCCACGACCGTGAGACCGAGCTGTTTGCTGAGACCGATGGTCGACCCGACGATCGCGGCATCGTCGGAATCCGCGAGCAGACCGAGCACGAACGAGCGGTCAATTTTGAGCCCGTCGAGCGGAAACTTCTTCAAATAGCTCAGGCTCGCATACCCGGTACCGAAATCGTCGAACAGGACGCGGACGCCGAGCTGCTGGATGCGTTTGAACATGTCGAGCACGCGGGCTTCGTCATGAAGCAGGATGTCCTCGGTGACCTCGAGCTCCAGCAGCGACGGCGTGAGCCCCGTCGCTTCGAGCATCCCCGCAACCGAATGCGCCAAATCGCCGGAGTGCAACTGCGAGGGCGACAAATTGATCGCGACGCGCACTCTGTCGCCGGACAATTCCCAGGCGCGTGCCTGACGGCAGGCGGTCTCCATCACCCAGTTTCCGATCCGCTCGGACAGGGCCGAGCTATTGACCACCGGCATGAATTCTCCTGGCGAAACGTAGCCGCGCACGGGATGCCGCCAGCGGATCAGCGCTTCGGCCCCGACCAGGCTGGCATCGACCAGGCGAACCTGGGGCTGGTAGAACAGCTCGAACTCGCCGCGATCGGCGGCAAGCGCCAATTCACTCTCCAGCGTCAGCCGGTTCTCCAGCTCCTCCCGGATCGCGCTCTCGAAGATCACATGGCTGCCCCGCCGGGTCAGCTTTGCCTTGCTCAGAGCGAGATGGGCATTGCTCAGGAGATCGTCGGCGTTGTGCCCGCCTTCCGGATGGATGGCGACGCCGATGCTGATTCTGACGCGATGCTGCCGCGTGCCGGTCGCAAGCGGCGCTTCGAAGGCGCGCGCGATGCGCTCGGCGTACTCCGCGATCGGCTCGTCGCCATCGGCGCCTTTGCGCGCAATGGCGAATTCGTCTCCGCCAAGCCGGGCAACGACAGCGCCGCGCGCCTCGGCTCTCAGGCGACCAGCGACCGCCTGCAGCACGAGATCTCCGGCCGAATGACCCGACATGTCATTGATGCTCTGGAAGCCGTCGAGCCCGATCACGAGCAGCGCGACCTCGCAAGGGCGCTGCCCCGCATCCGCGATCATGCCGACCAGTCCGGCATGCAGCGTGTTGCGGTTGGCAAGACCGGTCAGCGCGTCGTACTCGGCGAGATATCTGACGCGTTCGGCCTCACGCTTGCGGACCGAGATATCGCGCAGGATGGCTCCGTACTGGAAGCCGTCCGTTCCCTGCCAGCCCGAGAAGCTCGCCTCGACCGGGAAGGTTTCACCGTTCTTGCGCCGCCCTTCGAACTCGACGACGACCGCCCCGCCAGGGACCAGGAGTGCCTGGCGCGCGGCGTCGCGCGTGGACGGCCTCGCGTCACCGTCCACCGACACGGCGCACAGCGTTTCGAACGGGCGGCCGATGATCTCGGCGGGCAGATAGCCGAAGATCGCACTGGCGCCGGGATTCCACACGGTGATGAGCTGATCTTCGTCGGTGCAGATGAGGCCATCGCCGAGTGACATCGCGATACGATGAAAGCGGCTTTCGGCGATGCGCCCCAGGAGACCTCGGAAATCGATTTCGTCGAGTGCAATTGCCGTCAGATAGGCGACAATCGCGATGTGGAACAGCGATGTGTCGATGATGAAGGGCCATCTTGCCTGCACGAGGACCGCCAACAGCTCGAAAACCGCCCCGACCGAGATCAGGATTGCGGCGCGAATTCCCGGTCCCAAGCGGCGCCACGAATACACCATCAGCAGGCAGATCCCAGCGAGACCCAGGATCATGCCGGTATCAGAGGTCCAGCGCAGCATCCGGTTCTGGAGGATCGATTCCGCTGCCAGCGCCTGGAGGATGGGTCCGGAGATAATGCGGCCATTCGGAACGCTGAAGCGGTCGCCGAGTTCGAGCGCCGTCGCTCCAATGATGATCTTCTTGTCTCTCAGCTTGTCGAGAGTGGCGGTTTCGCCGCGGAGCACGTCGACGTAGGAGACACTCGGAACCGAGCCCGCCCGAATGCTGAAATCGATCAGGAAAGGCGGCCGCCGATTGGCGTCCTGCCCGGCCAGCACGACGGCCATCGACGGCATCACGGCCTCGCCGAGCTTCTCGCCGAACGGATAGCGGCGAACGAGCCCGTCGGATTCGATCGCGACATTGACCAGCGCCGGCCACGACTGGTTGCCGAACGGCTTCAGGGGGCGATTGATGTGAGCTGCGCCGCCATTCGGCGCGGGCTGCTTGAAGGACGGCAGGATGGTCGAGCCCCCGGCCTCACGCAGCGCTTTGACGAAAGCCTCGTCGGAGGCCGGATCGGATGGCGAGCTGAAATCGACGTCGAAAGCGACGTCCTGCGCCCCCGCGGCCTCTAACCTGTGCAACAGTTCCGCGTGCAGCCGGCGCGGCCAGGGCCACACCCCGATCTGATCGATCGAGGGCGCGTCGATGGCCACCACGACGACATTGCCGGTCGCGGCACGCGATTGCCAGGCGAACCGCAGGTCGGTCAGCGCGTTGCGAAGCGCACCATGCCACCCCGTGGACAGCGCGATCGCCAGCGCTGTCACGACAAGAATATGCGGCCGAAAGCGTCCCACCCGATCCTCCTGCGCACCCGCTTCCGCAGGTGCGCCCCCTCATCCCCTAAGACATCGCCTCAGTGCTTGTTGTGGCCAAGGGCATTGCCGTGACCATTGCTGCCGTTGCCGCCGCCATTGCCGTTGCCGTTGCCGTTGTTACCCCGGCCGTTACCGGTGGCGCCGTTGTTGCCGTTACCATTGCCGGAATTCCCACTGCCGGAATTGCCGTTACCGGATTTGCCCTTGTCCGGTTTGGTCTTGCCACCGGAGTCTCCGTTGCCGCCGCCAGAGCCGTCGCTGGATGCACCGGCCGTGGTGGCGGCTATTGTCGTGCTCGCAGCCGACGAACTGGTGCCAGCCGTCACGCCGCTGCTCGTGGTCACCGCAGTCTGGGCGGTGCCGTTGGATGCCGTTGTGCCCGCTTTCGAGTCGCCCCAGACCGTCTCGGTGCTGGCGTAAGAGTTGCGCGCCTGTCCGGGGGCACCGCCGCCGTGGGCGAGCCCGTGCGTGACCTTGTGGACGTTCAGCTTGACCTCGCCCAGCGAACTCGAGATGCGCACGACGCCGGGCTTTGCAGCATCAGCCTTGGCAGCACCGCCCTTGGGCGCGTGAACTCCGGCCGCCTGTTGCGATGGCTTGGGCGCGGCGGCCGCCTTGGCGCCCTTGTCGATCGGACCGAGCGCATGGATCGCATGGCCGTTCGCGGCGTTGCGCGGGGCCGACAGGCCCGATTTCGGCACGGGGACGCGCTCGATGCTCGAGGCGCGCGGCTTGCCGTGCTCGATCGGATTGAAGGTCCCGGAGCCGCTGAGAGAAAGGCCGGGCTTGCCATGCTCGAAGACGGTGGCGGCCTGCCCCGGCAGGACCTGGGCGATCTGTCCCGTCTTGAAGTCGGAGACCTCGACCTGGCCGCGGAGCACGCCGACTTTGGTGCTGCCCGCATTCACGGTAACGCTGAACTGCGTTCCCTTGACGACAGCGGCGAGATAGGGCGTCTCGACCTCGAAATGCTTGACGTTGCGCTTCTCGACCTCGAGCAGGATCGAACCTGCCTGTTGGATGATGGTGGTCGAAAGGCCTTCCTTGCTCTCGGTCGGTAAACCCACCACCGAGTTGGGAGAGATCAGGATCGTTTCCTCGCCGCGGACGAGCAGCACGCGGCCATTTCGTCCGGTGCGAATGGTATCGCCGGGCTTGAGTGCCTCCTGTTGGTTCAGCGAAACCTGCTGCGCGCCGCTGGTGGCGACCCAGACCTCGCCGCTGGCCTTGCCGACCGACCAGACGCCATCGTCCGCGGCGGATGCGACGGAGGCCGTTCCCAGGATCAGCGCAGCCGCCAAGGCGCACCGCATTCCAATTTTGCTCAGCATGACGATCCTCAGTCCCCGTTACAGCCGCCTTGAGGGGTATCCGAAATCACTCAACATAGGATTAGCAGGAAGCGGCCACCGGAGCGGTCGCGTTAACCATTCGTTGACCATAAAAAAGTATGAAAAATCATGTGGCTAACGAACCCTTATAGCATCAGGGGCACATCTCCGTCGAACTACGGGGAGAGGCGCGTTGCGCGCGTCGGGAAGCGGCATCTGGTTACCGCAGCGGTGCTGTTGGCGCCGTTCTTCGCCGGATTTCCTCAGGCTTTCGCGCAGCAGGCGAACCAGCCGGGCTTCGATCCGCGCCAAGCTCAGAAATATTTTGAAAACCAAGCCGAGCGGGAATCGCTGAGCCGTCCGCCGGTCAGGCTTCCGACAGTCGACCAGCCCAACACCGGCGGCGCTACCAAGCCTCAGTTCGTGCTGCGCGGCATCAACGTCAGCGGAGCCCGGGCCGTTTCCCCCGATCGTATCGCCGCGGTCTATCAGCCTTATGTCGGTAAGAAGGTTTCGCAGGCGGATCTCGCCGCGATCGCCGGCGCGATCAGCGATCTCTACCGCGCCGATGGTTTTCACTTGAGCCGGGCGATCGTGCCGCCGCAGGACATTGCCAACGGCCTGCTCCGGATCCAGGTGATCGAAGGCGCCATCGTGCAGGCCGAACTGAAAGGCGATGGCGCCGAGCAGTTCGGCGTGAGACCGATGCTTGGGCCGGTTCTGGCCGAGCAACCGTCGCGCCTGGCAACGCTGGAACGCCAGCTCTTTCTCATCAACGGCAGACCTGGTGTCCGGATCACCGATACCGCACTGGAGGAGATCGGCGGTGCGACCGGCCGCTTCCGCCTCATCGTCTATTTGAAGACCTGGCACGTCTTCTCCTCATTCGGTCTGGACAATCTCGGCTCATCATCAGTCGGGCCGTGGCAGACCTACGCGACCGGCGCGTTCAACTCCTATCTCACCCCCGGCGACACGCTGGCGGTCAACCTGTCGACCATCGCCAACGACCCCCGCCAGCTTGGCTTCGCACGGCTGTCCTACGATGCACCGATCGGTGTCGACGGCGTGCGTCTCGGCGGGTCCGTCCTGTACAGCGCGGTTCGGCCGGGCGATGCCCGCCGCCTCGACAGCGACATCACCACGACCGAGGCGTTCGAGCTGCGTGCCGGCATCGTCCCATTGCAGTCGCAATCCTCCTCGCTGACCCTGACCGCGGCGACGACCTTCAGCAACGTGTCCGAGCATGATCTTTACGGCCCCTGGTACAACGACCACATCAGGACCGCGAGCCTGACCGCCGACTACCGGCTCCAGGATCATTTCGGCGGCACCAATTTCGCGACGCTGACCTACCGCCAGGGCCTCGACATCTTCGGTGCCTCGCATTTCGACGACGACCTGTTGTCGCGCGACGGCGCGTCATCGAACTTCTCCGTGCTGAACCTCTGGTTCACGCGCTACCAGACGCTCAACGATGTCTGGTCGCTCAAGGTCTCCGCTGCGAGCCAGACGGCGTCACGGCCGCTGTTCACCTCGCAGCAATTCTATCTCGGCGGCGCGGCCTTCGGGCGCGGCTATGGCGCGGCCGAGATCAGCGGTGACAACGGTCTTGCCGGCTCGCTCGAACTGCGCTTCGACCAGAAGCTCAATTTCCACTACTGGACCGGCTATCAGCTCTACGCGTTCGGTGACGCCGGTGCAGTCTGGAACTACGGTTACCGCCTGAGCGAGGGCCTGTCGCTGACCTCGGCCGGAGCTGGCGTGCGGTTCTTCCTGCCGGACGATTTCCAGGCTGATCTCGGCGTGGCCCTCCCCTGAGCTACCGGGCGCCCGACAACGAGCGCCGCAGCCCGCGCTTTCTGTTTACTCTGTCAAGCGCGCTGCGGCTCTGCTCCGAACGCGGCAAGGGCGGTTGTCTGTAAACCCCTTGTCCTTCGCGCTGTAGCCCTCGAGGTGCGGCCCTTTTTGGGCCCAGGCTCATAGTCTTGCCTAAATTTAATCCCGTAACCTGCTCACGATCGCTCGATCCGGGAGTTCCCAACGACCATGTTCAGTCAAAAGTGATTTGAGACGGAACCATGAAAAAGGTGTTTGCAGTTCTGGCGTTTCTCTGCGTCCTCGGCGTCGGCCAGTATTTCGTCGTCAGCCGGTTTGCGATCCGCCATGAGGTGTTGACCCTGTTCGACGCCGCCCGCCAGCGGCCGATTGCGGTCGAAATCGCTGTACGGCGCGATTACGAGACCAAGGCCAATCTTGGCCTCTGGAAGCTCCCGCTCGCCATCATCAGCAATGGCAATACCGTCAAGGCCAGTGAATATTCCTTCTTAGCCAACGTGCTCGCCGCACGCGGTTATCTCGTCGCCAGCATCCAGCAGGATTTGCCGAGCGATCCGCCGCTGATGACCAAGGCCGGTCAGCAATATGTCGGGCGGCGCGAGGTCTATATCCGCTGCGAGGCCAACATCCTCTTCACCCTGGGCGAGTTGAAGCGGCGGCAGGAGAACGCCGACTACGACCACATCACGCTCGTCGGCCATTCCAACGGTGGCGACGTTTCGATGTATGTCGCCCATCAGCACCCGGAGCTGGTGTCGAAAGTGATCACGCTCGACAATCTGCGGGTGCCATTCGTGCTTAGCGACAACATGAAGATCCTGTCGTTCCGCTCGAAGGATCCGCATTTTGTGACCGATCCCGGCGTGCTGCCGACGCCGGAAGAGGCCAAGGCGCGCGGCATCGACATCATCCATACTGGCGCACAGCATACCGAGATGAGCGATCGCGGTCCCGATGCGGTCAAGGAGAAGATCCAGGCGACACTCGACCGCTTCCTGCGCGACAGCGCTAGCAGCGCGCTCGCCCCGGCCGATACACGAAGCCCGATGATCATGAACCCCGGCGACTATTAGTCCGGCCCCTTTGCGGCAGATCAAGGCTGCCGCGAGCCGACCACGATAGAAAGGGCCTCGCCATCTCGGAGAGGCACGTGTCGCACTCCATCGAAAGCCTTGATACAAAAAGACTCGATACGACAAGCTTTGGCCTGCCCGCGGCAAGGACGCCGAGATTCGCCCGGCATCTCTATCGTTCGGCTCGCAAGCTGCTGCGGTCGATCATCGCCCGCATCGACCTCTCGCAGTTTCCGGGTTCGTGTTGCGGATGAGGAGGGCGTCGCGAGCCAACAACACACAGGATTGCCCTATGCACCGGCATTTAAGACGAATTTGCCTGCTGGTTGCAGTGCCCTCAAGCGCGGGCACGTCGTCCGCTCCTACCTAGCGTAATTTTGAATGGAGGAAGTACTCTTGTCCCGTCCGCTTCTGGCGCGCTGTCATCGGCCAACCTCAGATTGGCGCAGCTCGCGACCACGGATGGTCTGACGAGGCTCGCGAACCGGCGCAGCTTCGATGCCTTCCTGCGGGAGGCCTACGTCAAGCACGCCATTCTATCGGTGCTGCTGATCGACATCGACCAGGTCAAGTTTCATCAATCTCCGCACCTATCCCGCGGTGCTCTTCCTCTATGCTTACGGCCTCGGCTTGCTGGCCGCTCGACGATATGCGGACCTCTTCAAACTGTTCACCTTCCCGCTGATAACCGACCGCGACACCACCTCAAACGTGGTCGGTCACCTGTTCCTCAGCGCATGGGCCGGCGGGGAGAACAACGTGTGGCAAATTGTGCCCGGCCTTGAGCGGCGCAAGACGGCCCTCAGCGACCACTGCATGATATCTTTCAGACTTGGACCGGCGACTACTTGTTTTCGTCAGAAGGTTACACCCCCTTCTTTGAAGAATTCGAATTGCTGGGCTCGCTCGCCTACATCTCACTCGGCAGCAGCAAAGAGGATTTGCAAGGCGTCCCGCAACGCACGGCGGACAAATTTGTCTGTGCCCCATTGGACGGATGTCATGGGACGGACAATGGCGCCATCAGGGTAACATTCGCAGATGCGGCAATACGGGGGTCAAATATTGCAGGCCCAATGACAATCCCACCCTAGGTCGGCTGAAAGGTGGTTGGCGAGCCGGTGTGCATGGCCAGGAGGCGCGTTGCCAGGAGATCCGTGCAAGCAGGTCCCTTCGGAGCCGGACTGGATCCACGAAGTAAAGCACGACGGCTATCGGATGGTCATTCGGGAGAACGACCGTGTGCGCCTGCTCTCCCGCAATGGCACCGACTGGACCAAGCGCTATCCCTGGATTGCCGAGGCCGCTCTGAAGAAGCGGCAGAAGCATTTCGTCATTGACGGCGAGGCGGTGATCCTTGGCGTTGATGGGGTTTCAGAATTCAATGGGCTGCACTCACGCAAGCATGAGCACGAGGTGCAGCTCTACGCCTCCGACATCCTTGCCATCGACGGCGACGACCTGCGCGATCTGCCGCTGCACCTGCGCAAGACCAACTTGGAGCGGCTGTTGGCCCGCCGGCCGGACCGGATCACCGTCGCGCCATTCGAGCACGGCGAGATCGGACCGGAGCTTTTCCGGGCGGCCTGCCGCATGGGCCTTGAAGATCTCGTCTCGAAGCATCGCGATCGGCCCTACCGCGGCGGCAGGCAAAAGCACTGGATCAAGGTGAAGAACCGCAGGCACCCAGCAATGGATCGAGAGCTGTGATGGCCGCGGAGTTGATGATTGGGTAGCCCAGTTCCCAATGAATCAAGTCCGTGCGGGATCTATGCCGCACGGACTTGATTGCAACTGTCCAGGCCCAGTCGGATTCCGTCGCAGCAGATCTAGCGTCCCTGTAATGCCCCTCGAAGGAAGCCCGTCATTTGCGACGGGCTCAAGGTCAGGGAGGAAAGGCGCCATGAAGGCGCGGGTTAAACTTATAACGAGTCGCGCCAATACTGTGTGTCGCAACTCACACTGTGGACAACAAAATTGCCCGCGGATCGCGCCATTCGATCGAGCCGCATCAGCCTTGATCCGGCTGCTGAGGCTGCCGGTCCGCGCACGATCAATGCACCACGCCGAGGTGAGCAGCCGTCGCGGATGCAGGGCGTCATCACACCATGGAGCTCTCAAACCCATACCCCGTGAGATCATGTAGGGTCTGCCGTGGGCCATCAAGGCCGTTCGCCGCGGCGCTGGCAATGGCCGCCCGGCACTGTGCGACGTCCGCGGCTTTCACTGCCGCTGCGCTCCCAGCCGGGCCAGTTGGCGGGCCCTTGTCTGCCCCTGATGGCAGCCAAGGGCTCAGTCCAGCGCACCTCAGCGCGTTGGAGCTGGCCGCAGCGTTCTTAGCGGAGGGCCGCAAAGGTCGACATGCTCGGAACCGAGGGCGTAGCCCGAGATAGCTCCAAAAGACACACGCCAGACGGTGTTCGGATAGCTGCCGGCGCAAACCAAATGTGTCGTATCGGATGCATAGTTGACGCAGCGCTTTAGACACTGCCTCGCCAGCGCAGCTTGGCGATCGGGGCAGTTCAGGCCGGTTCTTTCGTCTTCGGCCCTCCCGGCGTCGTCCTCAAAAAAGCAATCCCGCAACTGCGCATTTCGAGTCAACACGTTCACGCATTGAGTGGTCGCGTCGCCGACCTGCGCCTTGGTCGGTTTCACCAATGGGCACTCTGGGGGAATCTGAGCTGGGACCACGTAGGTACGCGCTGGCCGGCGGGCGAGCACGGCGGCTCTGTGCTTGCTCACCGCGGACCCACGTGACGGCCCTCGAGAATCTTCGGCGCAGGCGATAGGAAGGCATCTGGTCCACAGCGGACCGCTGCTCACGCACCGATTGGCGTCTGGCGCGCAGCCGGTGGGGCAACAGGTTTGCGCAGACGCGGGCGATATCACCGCATATGCCAAGACCAGGATTGTCACCTTGAGACGGCGCATGTTCCCCCCACCAGACAGCAGCTAAGCGGCGCTCCACTTGTCCTTTTCAATCGCGCTCATTCTTTTTCTTCTTGTCATCTCCATCCTGGCCGCCAAAGCCCGAGGAGCCCTTGTTACCGCCGCCACCTCCAGATCGGGAGCCTTCCTCTCCGGAATGCGCGACCTTGGACCCCTTTGCGCCACCCGAGTTCTCGCCGCCACCCCCGCCAGAGC
>NZ_JADPJC010000054.1:0-1078 GCF_023073215.1 Bradyrhizobium sp. 35 | reverse complement strand
GGATGATAACGCGCCTCTCCGTTCCCTTGATGATCCATGATCATGCTGGCCGGCAAGGCGTTGTCAAAGTCGCGGCGTAGGTGACCGAAGCCAGCTTCGTTACAAAATGTCGAGGGTAGGATTCGCTCGCCAACTGCATCATAGGTGTGAGTGAAGCTGACGCGTATTCGTGAGCGCGGTCCGGCCGTCCGTGAAAATGCTGGGTCGTGACGGCGGACCATTTCGCCCTCGCGGCTATCGCCCACATTCCGCCTGGAAACGGTTTGAACGTAGATCGTTGTTGCTGGGAATTGCCTGCCCTCAATGGACGCGAAGAAGAAAAAAATCACAATTGTACTCGACCCACAATGGTCGCGCAACTGTGCACCTGCACAGGTCAAGGTTACGCCGGGTTGTGTTTTGTTTCGCGAAGCAAGCACGGAGTCGGCAATGATGCTCCTGATCAAGCCAGAATATTACGGCGAGTTTGTTGAGGAGCTCGCCGAGATGCACCGTCTGCGCTATCGAGTGTTCAAGCAGCGTCTCGATTGGGAAGTCCAAGTGAGAGGGGACATGGAGGTCGACGCGTTCGATGTCGCCCGGCCGGTTCATTTGCTGCTCCGGTCGAGCGAAGGCCGGCTTCAGGGTTGTGTCCGTCTTCTCCCCTCGACCGGCCCTACGATGCTGAGAGACACTTTCCCGGTTCTTCTGGACGGCCAACCGGTGCCGCGGAGCGAGAAGATCTGGGAGAGCAGCCGTTTTGCGCTGGACATTCCCCCCGACGCGCCGAAGGCAGGTGGCGGACTTGCTGCTGCGACTTACCAGCTTTTTGCAGCGATGATCGAATTCGGCCTCTCCCTTGAACTCTGTAATATCGTCACCGTCACCGATGCCCGCATGGAGCGCATTCTTCGGCGCGCCGGCTGGCCTCTTTGCCGGATTGGGAGATCTCGGGCACTCGGCAACACGTCGGCTGTTGCCGGTTACCTGGAAGTATCGACGGATGCGTTGGAACGGATCCGTCAGGCGGGGCAGATCTCAGGTCCAGTGCTCTGGGCGCCTGTCGTCCGAGCCGCCGCGTAGGCATTCGAGCAGTCCG